>JAJQBG010000321.1 GCA_021203405.1 Bacteroides sp. | reverse complement strand
GCCGAAGAGATTATTTATATATTTGCATCCGAAATGGATGATGGTGAGGGGGCGGTTGACCTCCTTTTTTGTTATTAATAATTAATCAATGATAGATAAAAAGGCCGTAAACGGGATCGTTAAAGAATGGCTCCGCAATAAAGATTACTTTTTGGTTGAAACTACTGTAAGTGCTGATGACAAGATTGTGGTTGAGATTGACCACGCCGAAGGAGTATGGATCGAAGACTGTGTAGAGCTGAGCCGCTTTATTGAATCTAAACTAAACCGGGATGAAGAAGACTACGAACTCGAAGTGGGATCTGCCGGTATCGGTCAGCCTTTTAAAGTACTTCAACAATATTATATCCATATCGGTTGTGATGTAGAGGTCCTGGCTAAAACAGGCATTAAATATACCGGTGTTCTCAAAGATGCCGACGAAGAAAAATTCATTGTAACCATACAGAAAAAAGTAAAACCCGAAGGTGTGAAACGTCCTATTCTTGCAGAAGAGGATCTCACCTTCAGCTATGATGAAATAAAATATACTAAATATCTAATTAGTTTTAAATAATATGGCCAAGAAAGAGGAAACAATCAGTTTGGTTGATACATTCTCGGAATTTAAAGATCTGAAGAATATTGACAGGACCACGATGGTAAGTGTTCTTGAAGAATCTTTTCGGAGTGTAATTGCCAAAATGTTTGGCACAGATGAAAATTACGATGTGATTGTAAATCCCGATAAAGGAGACTTCGAGATGTGGCGTAACCGTGAAGTGGTTGAGGATAAAGATCTCACCAATCCGAATATGCAGATATCCCTGTCGGAAGCCCAGAAAATAGACGCTTCGTACGAGGTGGGAGAAGAGGTAACAGACGAAGTGATCTTTTCCAAATTCGGAAGACGTGCGATCCTGAATCTCCGCCAGACCCTTGCCTCAAAGATACTGGAACTCGAAAAAGATAGTATTTACAATAAATATATTGATAAAGTCGGAAATATCGTCAATGCCGAAGTATACCAGATCTGGAAAAAAGAGATGCTGCTTCTGGACGACGAAGGGAACGAACTGTTGCTTCCCAAAACCGAGCAGATCCCATCCGACTTTTACCGCAAAGGCGAAACAGCCAGGGCCATGGTAGCCCGTGTGGATAATAAGAATAACAATCCGAAAATTATTCTTTCCCGCACATCACCCGTTTTCCTGCAACGCCTTTTCGAAATGGAGGTGCCCGAGATCAATGACGGACTCATTATGATCAAGAAAATAGCCCGTATCCCGGGAGAACGTGCTAAAATAGCCGTTGAATCCTATGACGACCGTATAGACCCCGTAGGCGCCTGTATCGGAGTCAAAGGAAGCCGTATTCACGGTATCGTACGTGAGCTCCGTAACGAGAATATTGATGTAATTAACTATACCTCCAATATCTCACTTTTTATACAGCGTGCGCTCAGCCCCGCTAAAGTATCCTCCATTCGTCTGAACAAAGAGGAGAGAAAAGCAGAAGTATTCCTTAAACCCGAAGAGGTATCACTCGCTATCGGTAAAGGAGGGATGAACATTAAGCTGGCCAGTATGCTGACCGAATATACCATTGATGTATACCGCAAACTGGATGGTGATGGTGATGATGAAGATGTCTACCTGGATGAATTCAAGGATGAGATCGAAGAATGGGTGATCAACGCCATTAAGGCTATTGGTATTGATACGGCTAAAACCGTATTGAATGCTCCCCGCGATCTGTTGATCGATAAGACAGATCTGGAAGAAGAGACCATTGATGAGGTATTACGTATTTTGAGAGCAGAGTTTGAAGAGTGATCTCTTCCCTGCGATGTACCGGTGAGTAAGCACCGATAAGGAATAATAATTAAAAAAGTATGATGATTAGGTTAAACAAAGTTACAAGAGGTTTGAATATAGGTATATCAACCATTGTTGAGTTCCTGCAAAAGAAAGGGTATACCATCGAAGCGAGTCCGAATACGAAGATTACCGAAGAGCAATACGCCGAACTGGTGAAAGAGTTCAGTAAAGATAAGAACCTGAAGATCCAGTCTGAGCGTTTCAGCCAGGAAAGACAGAATAAGGACCGTAATAAGTCGTCAGTCTCCATTGATGATAACGGAGAGAAAAAAACGGAATCTCCCGCTCCGAAACCTGAGGTGATCAAGACGGTAGTTCCCGAAAGTGCCCATCCTAAATTCAAACAGGTGGGTAAGATCGATCTGGATCAATTCAACAAAAAAGTGGAAAAAGAACCGGCTAAACCTGTCGTGGAAACACCCGCCAGGCCCGTCGAAGAAGAAAAAGCATCTCCGGATGCCGGTAGTGTAGTGCAGGCCGAAGAGGTTCCTGTATCAGTACCTTCCGTGGAACCTGCACAAAAAGAAGAACCGGTAAAACCCGCTCCCGTAGCAGAAGCAGAACCGGCCCCCGTAAATATAAAGGAAGAAGAGGTGATAACACAACCCGTACAAGAAGTAAAACCGGAAGAAGGAGAGAAGCCGGCAGAAGTGGCAGAAACACAAACAGAGAGCAGCGACGTATTTACGATCCGCAAACCGGAGTTTGTCAATAAGATCAATGTGATCGGTCAGATCGACCTGGCTGCCCTGAATCAGTCTACGCGTCCGAAAAAGAAACCCAAGAAGGAGAAGCAGAAAGAGAGAGAAGAGAAAGATCGTCAGCACCAGGAGCAGTGTAAACAGATGAAGGACGCTATCATCAAGGAGATCCGTAAAGATGATGATCCTAACAAAAAGCCGAAACCGGCCACTGAAAGCTCTGACGAGAACGCCAGAAAGAAAAAAAGAAGCCGTATCAATAAAGAAAAGGTGGATATCAATAACGCATCCAACCTGGCCCGTCCTGTTCCCAACAGTGAGAAACCGGCCCGGCCCGGCGGTGGCGGAAGAAACAACCGCAACAATAATAATAACAATAACAACCCGCGCTTTAAGAAACCGGTTATCAAACCTGAGGTTAGCGACGAAGATGTGGCAAAACAGGTAAAAGAGACACTGGCCCGTCTTACCAGCAAAGGTAAAAATAAAGCAGCCAAATATCGTAAAGACAAACGCGAACAGGCTATCAACAAACAGCAGGAGATCGAGAACCAGGAGCTGGCCGATAGCAAAGTACTTAAACTTACCGAGTTTGTGACAGCCAACGAGCTGGCGACTATGATGGATGTATCCGTAAGCCAGGTAATCACTACCTGTATAAGTATCGGTATGATGGTATCCATCAACCAGCGTCTGGATGCGGAGACCATCAATCTGGTAGCTGAAGAGTTTGGCTTTAAGACCAAATATGTCAGTGCCGATGTAGCCGAAGCCATTACAGAAGAAGAGGATGCCGAAGAGGATCTGCAACACCGTGCCCCCATTGTAACAGTAATGGGACACGTAGACCACGGTAAAACTTCGCTGCTTGACTACATCCGTAAAGCCAATGTAATTGCCGGTGAGGCCGGAGGTATCACCCAGCATATCGGAGCTTACAATGTAGAACTCGAAGATGGCAGACATATTACCTTCTTAGATACTCCCGGTCACGAAGCCTTTACGGCGATGCGTGCCCGTGGTGCCAAGGTAACTGACATAGCTATTATTATTGTGGCGGCAGACGACAACGTCATGCCCCAGACCAAAGAAGCGATCAATCATGCCGTGGCAGCAGGAGTACCTATCGTATTTGCTATTAATAAGGTAGATAAACCCTCTGCCAACCCCGATAAGATCAAAGAAGAACTGGCTAACCTCAACTTCCTGGTAGAAGACTGGGGAGGTAAATACCAGTCGCAGGATATCTCTGCCAAGCAGGGTACCGGCGTAGCCGAACTGCTTGAAAAGGTACTCCTTGAAGCCGAGATCCTTGAGCTCAAAGCCAACCCCGACCGCAAAGGTACAGGTTCCATTATCGAATCTACGCTGGATAAAGGACGTGGGTATGTAGCTACCGTACTGGTGTCCAACGGTACCCTGAAAATGGGAGATATTGTACTGGCCGGTACACACTACGGTAAAGTCAAAGCGATGTTCAACGAACGCGGACAACGTATCCGGGAAGCCGGACCCTCTGAGCCCGTACTGATCCTCGGACTCAACGGTGCGCCCACTGCGGGAGACACTTTCCATGTCATTGATACAGAGCAGGAAGCCCGTGAGATCACCAACAAACGCGAGCAGCTGCAACGTGAGCAGGGACTACGTACCCAGAAACTCCTTACCCTGGACGAAGTGGGACGCCGTATTGCCCTTGGAAACTTCCAGGAACTCAATATTATTGTCAAGGGAGACGTGGATGGTTCTATCGAAGCCCTTAGTGATTCACTCATCAAACTCTCTACCGAGCAGATCCAGGTGAATGTGATCCACAAAGCCGTAGGACAGATCTCCGAATCAGATGTTTCCCTGGCTGCGGCCTCCAATGCCATTATCATTGGCTTCCAGGTACGTCCTTCCGCCTCTGCACGCAGGTTCGCCGAGCAGGAAGGAGTCGATATCCGTATGTACTCTGTGATCTATGATGCGATGGAGGAAGTTAAATCCGCTATGGAAGGTATGCTGGCTCCCGAAGTGAAAGAAGAGGTTACAGCAACCATCGAAGTACGCGAAGTCTTCAACATTACCAAAGTAGGTACGGTAGCCGGAGCTATTGTGAAAGAAGGTAAGGTGAAACGTAGCGACAAGGCATGCCTCATCCGTGACGGTATCGTGATCCATACCGGATCTATCAACGCCCTGAAACGCTTTAAAGATGATGTCAAAGAGGTAGCCGTGAATTACGAATGCGGTATCAGCCTGGTAGATTATCACGATATCAAGGTAGGAGACATTATTGAATCCTTCCAGGAAATAGAAGTAAAACAGACCTTATAATCACATTATAGAGTCTAAGACTTTAAAATGTGCCAATGAAATATCCTGAAAACATATCCTCATTGGCACATTTATGTATATATAATAAAGATGACAACCATTGATATAGTGATCCTGGTCCTGCTGGCCGTCGGTGCCCTTATCGGTTTTACCAAAGGGTTTATCCGGCAGTTCGCCTCCATAGCCGGTTTTGTGATCGGCCTGTGGGCTGCCGGTATCCTGTACGGTTCACTGGCAGAGCGCCTCTATCCCGTTATTACGGAATCCAGGACCCTGGCACAGGTTATCTCCTTTCTGGCTATCTGGATCATTATACCCCTTCTCTTTTCGCTGGTGGCTTCCGCACTCACTAAAGTTGCCGAAGCCCTTGCACTGGGGTGTATCAACCGGTGGCTGGGAGCCGCGCTGGGGCTTGCCAAATACGCCCTTGTTATCAGTTTACTGATTCATGTGATTGATTATATAGATACCGATGGCCGTCTTACCAGTCAAACAAACAAAGAAGAATCCCTGTTATACACTCGGATGAAGGAACTTACATCTCCCTTCTTCCCGGCTGTAGAAGAGGCCACCCAACAATTTATAATTTAAGGTTATGCAACAGGAAGAACCCAATAAATTCGTGAAGGAATTCACACAGGAAAAATATAAATACGGATTTACCACCGACGTTCAGACGGAGGTCATTCTCAAAGGACTGAACGAAGAGGTGATCCGGCTTATTTCCGCCAAAAAAGAGGAACCCGGGTGGTTGCTCGAATTCCGCCTCAAAGCCTATCAATACTGGCTTACCATGGAGATGCCCACCTGGGCCCATCTCACTATACCCCCGATCGACTATCAGGATATATCCTACTATGCCGATCCTACCCAAAAGAAAGAAGGACCCAAATCGATGGACGAGGTCGACCCCGAACTCATTAAAACCTTTAACAAACTGGGTATTCCTCTGGAAGAACAGATGGCTCTCAGTGGTATTGCCGTAGATGCAGTGATGGACTCCGTTTCCGTCAAGACCACTTTTAAAGAAACCCTGATGGAAAAAGGAATTATATTCTGTTCGTTCAGCGAGGCCGTTAAAGAGCATCCCGATCTTATCCGTAAATATATGGGCTCGGTAGTTAACTACCGCGATAACTATTTTGCAGCCCTTAACTCCGCCGTCTTCTCCGACGGATCCTTTGTCTATATTCCCAAAGGAGTCAGGTGCTCCATGGAGCTCTCCACCTATTTCCGGATCAATGCAGCCAATACCGGGCAGTTCGAACGCACCCTTATTGTAGCCGATGACGACTCCTATGTATCTTACCTCGAAGGATGTACGGCACCGATGCGTGATGAGAACCAGCTCCATGCCGCCATTGTGGAGATCGTGGTACACGACCGGGCCGAAGTAAAATACTCTACCGTACAGAACTGGTACCCTGGCGATACACACGGCAAAGGAGGAGTCTATAACTTTGTCACCAAACGCGGACACTGCAAAGGAGTTGATTCCAAACTATCCTGGACACAGGTCGAGACCGGAAGCGCCATCACCTGGAAATACCCCAGCTGTATCCTTAGCGGCGACAACTCCGTGGGAGAGTTCTACTCCGTAGCCGTTACCAATAACTTCCAGCAGGCCGATACCGGTACCAAGATGATCCACATCGGGCGCAATACCAAAAGCACTATTATCAGCAAAGGGATCTCTGCCGGGCGCAGCCAGAACTCCTACCGGGGGCTGGTCAAAGTAGTCGAAAAAGCCGAAGGAGCCCGTAACTACAGCCAGTGCGACAGCCTGCTGCTGGGCGACCAGTGCGGAGCACACACCTTCCCTTATATGGATATTCATAACGAGACAGCCGTTATTGAGCATGAAGCCACCACCTCCAAAATATCCGAAGACCAGCTTTTCTATTGCAATCAGCGGGGTATTCCCACCGAAGATGCCATCGGGCTGATCGTCAACGGATATGCCAAAGAGGTGATCAATAAACTTCCTATGGAGTTTGCCGTAGAAGCACAAAAACTGCTCGCTATCTCTCTCGAAGGAAGTGTCGGATAATCAAACGTAAATAAGTAAAAGAACAAGATATGTTAGAAATTAAAGATCTGCATGCAAGCATCAACGATAAAGAGATATTAAAAGGGATCAACCTCACCGTAAACCCCGGTGAAGTACACGCCATTATGGGCCCCAACGGCTCCGGTAAAAGTACCCTGAGCAGCGTACTGGTAGGAAATCCCGCTTTCGAAGTAACCAAAGGAAGTGTTACCTTCAACGGCAAAGACCTGCTGGAACTCTCTCCCGAAGAACGCAGCCACGAAGGCATTTTCCTCTCGTTCCAGTATCCCGTAGAGATACCCGGGGTGAGTATGGTCAACTTTATGCGTACCGCTGTCAACGAACAACGTAAATACAAAGGGCTGCCTGCCCTCTCAGCCTCCGAATTCCTGAAGCTGATGCGCGAAAAGAGAGCCATTGTAGAGCTCGACAATAAACTGGCCAACCGCAGTGTGAACGAAGGGTTCTCCGGAGGAGAAAAGAAACGGAACGAGATCTTCCAGATGGCTATGCTCGAACCCAAATTAGCCATCCTGGACGAAACAGACTCCGGCCTGGATATTGATGCACTCCGCATTGTAGCCGAAGGAGTAAACAAACTCAAAACCCCCGAGACCAGTGTGATCGTTATTACCCATTACCAGCGTCTGCTCGACTATATCAAACCCGATATCATACATGTGCTCTACAAAGGCCGTATCATAAAGACCGCCGGACCCGAACTCGCCCTTGAACTCGAAGAGAGAGGATACGACTGGATTAAATCGGAAAACGAGTAATGTCATGAAACCAGAACAACAATATATTGATCTCTATACCCAGGTACGCGAAAGCATCTACCGGCACAGCAGCGAAGTACTCAATGCTACCCGCGAACGGGCTTTCGAAGATTTCTGCCGGGCCGGTTTTCCTACCAGTCAGGAAGAGAACTATAAGTATACGGATCTAAGCAAAAAGTTTGAAGCCGATTACGGACTTAACATCAACCGGCTTGATATACCGGTCAATCCCTACGAAGTATTTACCTGCGATGTACCCAATATGAGTACCTCCCTCTACTTTGTGGTGAACGACGCCTTTTACAGCAAACTCCTTCCCAAAACCACCCTTCCCGAAGGCGTGCTTTTAGGAAGCCTGCGTGAACTCTCCCATCAATATCCCGCACTGGTAGAGAAGTATTACGGTAAACTGGCCGATACCAAAAGAGACGCTATTACCGCCTTTAATACCACCTTTGCTCAGGACGGACTCTTTATCTATGTCCCCCGCAATGTGGTAGTCGAAAAGACCATCCAGCTGGTAAATATCCTGCGTGGGGATGTCGATCTGATGGTCAACCGCCGGGTACTGATCGTTCTCGAAGAGGGCGCCCAGCTCCGTCTGCTGGTATGCGATCATGCCATGGACGAAGTAAACTTCCTCGCTACTCAGGTGATCGAAGTCTTTGCCGGCGAAAGTGCCGTTTTCGATATGTACGAGCTCGAGGAGACCACCACAGCTACCACCCGTATCAGCAACCTCTATGTGGAACAGAAAGCCGGAAGCAATGTACTGCTCAACGGTATGTCACTCTACACCGGTACTACCCGCAATACCACCGAAGTATCCCTGATCGGCGAAGGAGCAGAGATCACCCTTTGTGGAATGGCCATTACCGACGGGCAGCAGCATGTCGATAATAACACCTTTATCGACCACCGGGTACCCAACTGTCACAGCAAAGAACTCTATAAATATGTACTCGATGATCACTCTACCGGAGTCTTTGCCGGCCGTGTACTCATCCGTCCCGGTGCCCAACATACCCTCTCCGAGCAAACCAACCGCAACCTCTGTGCTACCCGCAAAGCCCGTATGTATACCCAGCCCCAGCTGGAGATCTACGCAGACGATGTAAAGTGCAGCCACGGAGCCACCGTAGGACAGCTGGACGAAAGTGCGCTCTTCTATATGCGTGCCCGCGGTATCCCGGAAAAAGAGGCACGTCTGCTATTGATGTTCGCCTTTGTCAACGAAGTGATCGATACCATCCGTATCGAACCCCTGAAAGAGCGTCTCCACCTGCTGGTAGAGAAACGTTTCCGCGGAGAGTTAAAAAGATGCCAGGATTGTGCCATCTGTAAATAAGAGAAACCATGGATATAGCAAAAATACGCGAAGATTTTCCCATTTTGCAACGGGAGGTATACGGGAAACCCCTTATCTATCTCGATAACGGAGCCACTACCCAGAAACCCCGTGCCGTGGTAGAATCCATTGTAGACGAGTACTACTCCGTCAACTCCAATGTGCACCGGGGAGTCCATTTCCTTTCCCAGCGGGCCACCGAACTTCACGAGAACTCCCGCGAAACCGTGCGCAACTTTATCAATGCCGCCTCTTCCCGGGAGATCATCTTCACCCGCGGAACCACCGAAGCCATTAACCTGCTCGCTTTCTGTCTGGGCGAGGCATGTATGAAGGAGGGCGATGAAGTAATTATCTCCACCATGGAGCACCACAGTAATATTGTACCCTGGCAGCTACTGGAAACCCGCAAAGGCATCCGTCTGAAAGTCATTCCCATGAACGACCGGGGCGAGCTCCTGATAGACGAATACCGCAACCTCATTACCGACCGCACCCGGCTGGTATCAGTCACCCATGTCTCCAATGTACTCGGAACCATCAATCCCGTGAAAGAGATCATCCGCATAGCCCACGAGGCAGGAGTACCCGTACTGCTGGACGGTGCCCAGGCTGTTCCCCATTTGCGGGTAGATGTCCGTGATCTCGATGTCGATTTTTACGCCTCCTCGGCCCATAAAGTATACGGTCCCACCGGTATCGGTGTACTCTACGGTAAAGAAGCGTGGCTCGACAAACTTCCCCCTTACCAGGGAGGGGGAGAGATGATCCAAAAAGTAACCTTTGAAAAGACCACTTTTAACGAACTTCCCTATAAATTCGAAGCCGGTACACCCAACTATATCGGTACCACCGCCTTTGCCAAAGCCATTGATTATATTGCCGCGATCGGCATGGATAAGATCGCTGCCCACGAACACGCGCTTACTGAGTATGCCACCCGCCGGCTCAAAGAGATCGAAAGGCTTCGTATCTACGGAGAAGCCGAACACAAAAGCAGCGTCATCTCCTTCCTGGTAGCCGGCATCCACCATTTCGATATGGGTACCCTGCTCGACCGTTTGGGAATAGCCGTACGTACCGGCCACCATTGTGCCCAGCCGCTGATGCAACGACTCGGTATCGAAGGCACCGTAAGAGCTTCTTTCGGTGTATATAATACCCTTGAAGAGATCGATGCACTGGTAGCCGGGATTGACCGGGTGCGGAAGATGTTTTGATACAACCTTTTTTAGAAGGTGCTATTTCAATTAATCTTTTTGGTTGCATCATTTAAAGGGGCTAAAAGCCTTGCTGATTCCAGCCCAGGGTTTCAACCCAGTTATGTGTGGAAGATTTGTTTCTGATAATTATATGATTAAGTTCCGAAGGAACGTCCCATTCTAACCCAGTACGGAAGTGCTGGGTCTCAGAGTGATAGGTAGCAGAGTGCTACAGGCACGATACAAAACGACCGGAGGGTGATTCGGCCGTCCCTTCAGGACTTAAAATATTGGTATACAGCTTCCCAGGGTTTCCACCCTGGGCTAGGATCGGGCGCTGTTTCACAGCTTAAAAAAATGCCGCCTTACGTTACCGCCGGCTTCCCAGTGGCTGTTGCACAATTCAAAAGTGTCGGATTTTACCGCCGGCTTCACAGCTGGTGGTTTTCTGGAAGGGGCTTCATAGCCCCCACACGGCACAGAAGCGGCTATGAAGCCGCCAGGTAAAGAGTCACCGGCTGGGAAGCCGGCGACAACAAGAATTTGTTCTACTCACCAACTCTCCTGCCATCCGGCCGGATAAAACACAACCCGGCATACCTTCACAGGCCTGCCGGGTGTGGACTGTTCTTCATCTTGTTAATTAATATAGAAAATACTGATATGTTTTTAGAACAGCCTAAACTACTATTTTATGAAAAAATTACTTTCATCTTATACTATACCACATATGCGATATCCATATCGGTATGAACATCGGGCGCCGGCTATCCGTAAAAAATAGAATTGTTCTACCCGGGTAGGAGCAGATCCCTGGGAAGGTGGATAGTAGCTTCTGTATAGTGCCTTATAAAATAAAAAAAGAGCGCGAGCCATCACTGTGTTTATCCGCACTGGTACTTAGGAAAACCGGGAGATAAACAGCAGTGACGCTCACGCCCCAAGCATTCTATAGCAAAGTTACTATAATTCACTTCATAAGCGTGAACGCTGATGTATTTATCACAAGCTCCCGAATAAAAGTTCCTAAGTTTTATGCGACTTGCTTTGTACACCAGAGCGAAAGACCCTGTAAAAGGCTTTCATCTTCACCCTGCAAATATACAAATATTCCAAAAAGAAATAATATTTTCTTCCTCTTTTCTTTGATCTGATAGAGATTTACTTCGCTCTACATAAGATTAAAAAACGAAAAATACTATCATCTATCATTCGGAAAG
>JAJQBG010000276.1 GCA_021203405.1 Bacteroides sp. | reverse complement strand
TCCTTAAAGAGTTTATATCCCTCTTCCTTTCTGATAAGTGCTATTCATCTATATAATCAAAAACATAAAAGCTCTCTGTCGAGTCTGATGAGCCCACATAGAAACCGGTTGATATTCCGGAAGAGGTTTCACTACCATTCATAGCATATACGGTATATACATACGGATTACCCGGAATAGTAATTACCCCCAGATTCACAGAACGGACACTTCCGTCTACATAGAAAGTTTCTTTAGAGGGTAATTGCTTCATAATTTTAAACTGGGTAACTGTTTCGCCAGTGGGAAATGTCCAGTATAGAATTCTTTCACCGGTTGGCAATAACTCAGTCCATACTTCTGTTGGGTTAGAGACGGCAAAAGAATAAGTAGAAAAAGTTGAGAAAAGAAAAACCAATAATAGTTTGACAGATTTTTTCATGGCAATTGTTTAAAGTAAAAAGAGAGTCTGTTTTAAAAAACAGTTGAATTAAAAACAGACTCTCTTTTAATTTAATGATCTCTTATTTTATCTCAATCTTGTTAATGGTTGCACTAACAGCCGAAAGATCAATATCATCAGCCATACCACTTATGTCAATACAGAACACAGCTATACCATTTCCTGTACCAGGTTGACACCATACTGTGTATGTGCCATCTCCCGTAACTACAGTATCGCCTGCGCCTCCACCCCAATATTGAGCATTCCAATCTTCGGATGCAAAGGAAAGTGCTCCTGTATAGCTACCAGCTGCTCCGCTATTAAATGAAACTCCACTTAAAGTGAAAGTAACCTGTATCGTATAATCATATTGAAAATCAGCAAGATTAAATCCAGGATTACTAGCTGTACTACCATACATATTACATATTTCAAGGCGTAAAGTTCCATTACCCTCAAGATCCCCATATACTAGTTTGGAATTATCAAAAGAAATCACTGTTCCATTTAGAGAACCATTATCAGAACCACCTCCGGAAGAACTACCTTGTGTAAGCCCGATAGTCATGTATTCATTTGGATTGTCATCGTTAACCCGTCCTAAATGCATCACAGAAACTGCTCCGGAAAGATTTCTCTCTACGCTGATTATCCGCAACTTACCATCCTGAGTAGAGAAATTGATCCAATCCATATCCGATATAATATCTATATCCTGTCCGAAATCAATCCAGTTCTTCTCGTCAATTGTATAATTACCTGAGTATTCACGCCCATCACTACCTATTATTTCATACGTTCCATCGTCAGAGCCACCCTTAGACAAAGTAATAGAAACGGTAGACAACAATGCTTCATCATAAGGGGGTTGCCAGGTTGTAAATTCCGGAATACCACCAGCCCCCATAGTCCACTCATTTAAGAAATTACCATAAAGATCTGTCCAGTTATAAGGAGCGTCCAAATTTATAATCCAATTCTTCGTTGTAGACTGTGAGGTTGTGAGATCCTCATTCGCATCTCCATCATATGGAAGTTCCGGGTCTGTCTCATCCGGAACATAGTTATCTGCATACTCTTTAGAAACATAGTTCCAGATCAACCACCATTCATCTTCGCCGGAAGTTCCAGGATCCCGTAAAATAGCAATTTGTAATTGATCTTCTGTTAATGTAAGAATCTTCAGATCTCTGGACCAGTTAGGTGTCATATTATCCCATCCTTCCGGGTGGATCAGGTCAGCGCCTGTAATTGTCAATGTTTTCTTATCTGTATCTAATAAGAAAGTTCCTGCTTCATCTTTCCAGCCTTCATTATGTGTTTGAATATTAGCTCCATTATCCAGGCTAAAAATCATATAACTGGACCAGATCTTATCATCATCGGTAACACCTGCATTCGGAGCCCAGTTTGTTTCGAAATTATTAAATTCGATCAAACCAGCCGGATCCTGATAGGCAACTTCACCACTAGCCATTCCATAATTACCATTATCAAATATCCACGTTTTAGCATTTCCTACTCCACCTGTCAGGTTAGTCCACAATTCATCACTTACAAAGTCAGCGTAGAACCGGTCGATGGTAAAATAAGCAGTATCCCCATATATAATACCAGCACGGGTGTCCACACCAAATACAACGGGATAAGTTCCTTCAAAAGCAATTCTTAAAGTAACTTCCTGCTCCTGGCTCGTTCCCTGCGGATGAATCCAGGAGAAAGTATATTTAGAATCGTTTATCAGACTTTTCAGATATACAATATTGGGGTTTTCACTATCATGGGTAATTGAGAAAGCAATTCCTTCTACCAAATCAGACGGGCTGATATCTGCTTTACCCAAACTATACTCCTCCGGTGTACAAGACACAAACGCTGTAACTATCAGCAACAAGGAGGATAAAAATTTAAATATTTTATTCATAATGTATTCTTATTTTTTAGGTTACCAACCAGCATTTTGTTTTAAAACACCATCAGATAGTTCGATCTGAGTATCCGGAATCCTGGATAAACCACGTGTTTCCGATATTCTTGAACCATCGATCGTGAGTTGTGTATCAACTCCCATGGAAACAACACTTACTCCGCTTTCATTAATTACACTTGCGGCATAATCAACTCCCTGGCGAAGCAAATCCCAGTAGCGGATACCTTCAAAAGCAAATTCAAGGAAGCGTTCTTCCATAATATTCTCTTTTGTTACTGTACGGGTACTTACCCCGGCACGGGTACGTACCTGGTTATAATAATCCTGTGCTTTTGAACTTCCCAGTTCGGCAGCCATCAATAATACATCTGCATATCTCATTACAACATAATCCTGATCCTGGGTGATCTGGAAATCACTACCTGAAACATTTGTACCATCTGCATAGGCCAGCGGAATATACTTTTTATTCATATAGCCGGTATAATCACGCTGGTCTGCAATATCATACTCAATGCCTTCTGTTGCCAGATTAATGATTGACGCCTCTCTACGAGTATCATTTGCATCAAAGGAGTTCCACATTTTAGGGTGTACCGTACACTGTCCCCAACCTGTTCCATAAGGAGAATGGGTAGTACTCCGCAAACCTAACATCGTAAGCCAGCGGTTACCATTATTGGAGTTACCATTCCAGTCAGTTGTCGTATTATTAAATTTCTGTGCCAATACAGTTTCAATATTCCCATCCCCTTCATAGGTAGATTCGAACTCCTGATCGCCTACCGGTGTTGTACTGGCTGCAGGCCATAAATTCTTAAACTCTTCCACGAGTCCGAATTCTCCGGAGTTGATCACATCTTCAAGTCCCTGTAATACCTGTGATTGGTTTACCACACCCACCAGATCAGCTTGTCCATAATAGCCGGTGTAATAAAGATAGACACGTGCCAATAAAGCTTTGGCTGCCCAACAAGTGATCCGGCCATCATTTTTATCAGCCTCTGCTTTTGGATAAGCATCTTCCGGAATATTATTAGCAGCAAAAAGCAAATCTTCTGCAATAACCTTATATACGTCTGCCGGATCAGCCTGTGGAACATTTTCTTCCGAAGGCTCCGTCAATAAAGGAATATTCCCTAATATACGAACCAGGTCAAAATAGATCAAGGCACGAAGGACACGGGTTTCTCCTTCTATCCGGTAGCGTTCGTCGGGTGTATCTCCCCAATCGATATCGTCTAGTTTCTGTAACAAGATATTACAACGGTAAATACCCAAATAGCTATATTCCCATAAAGAATTATAAAGATTTACTTCCGAGGGTCCCCAGCTCATATCAAACCGGTCTAATACAGCACAGTTTGCATCACTGCCACCACCGCCGCCAAAACACTCATCCGACATCATTTGAGAGGCTATATAAAATGCAGGCCATGGACCTTTGGAAGTGGTTTCCCGCCATCCTCCATAACAACCGATCAATGCCTTTTCCGCATCTACCAGATCTTTGTAAAAATTGTCGGTAGTAGTATCCGTAATCGAATTTACATCCAGGAAACTTTCAGAGCAAGCCGTTAATCCTGCCAAAGCCATTCCGTAAGCTAATATATTTAATTTCAAATTTTTCATATTATACTAGTTTAATGGTCATTAGAATTTAATACTTACGCCAAACAATACAGTTCTCGGACGTGGATAATAACCAACGTCGATCCCTGATACCCAACCATTATCTTCTACACCGTAACCAATTTCAGGATCTGCACCATCATATTTGGTAAATGTAAAAGCATTCTGTACCTGCGCATATAGTCTCAACTGGCTAATCTCTTTTAATTTAATAAGACGGGAGAAATCATATCCCAGGGTAATATTGCTAATACGTAAGAAGCTGGCATCATGCACATACAGGTCAGAGAATGTCCAGTTAATATTACTTTCTGTTACGCGCGGCATTTTATTAGAAGTGCCTTCTCCTGTCCAACGATCCAGAATAGCTGTTGAATAGTTTGAATATTTATTAGCATGGTTACGATAGGATTGAACAATCTTGTTACCAATCATACTATTTGCCACAACAGAGAAGTCAAAACCTTTATAATCAAAGCCAATATTAAACCCTAAGGTTACATCCGGCATACCATTCCCCAGGTCTACTTTATCTTTCTCATCAATCACACCATCACCATTCTGGTCTACATAAATTACATCACCCGGTTGCACATTAACTTGCAGGATACCATTTCCTGCTGCACGCCATGCATCAATCTGCGCCTGGTTCTGGAAAATACCTGCTGTTTCATATCCCCAGAAATAACCAATTGCATGTCCATTCTCTGCACGATAGAATTCCGGTGCATTATCATACAATTGATTTGTTTGTCCATGGATAACATTTCCTTCTGTTGGAATATTACCTACCTTATTTTTATTGTAAGCCAGGTTAACCCCTATATTATAATTCAATTTGTTAATGTTATCATTCCAGGTAAATGCCAGTTCCAGACCTGTATTTTTCACATCCCCGCCATTGATAAAAGGAGCCTCGGCACCGGCAGTTGCCAAAACAGGAGCCTGTACCAACCAGTCTTTCGTTGTTTTAATATAGAAGTCGGCATTCATCCCTAAACGTCCGCTTAAGAAACGTGCATCAAGCCCGATATTTGTTTGCTCTGAAGTTTCCCAGGTAATATAAGGATTAGCCAGACGGCTTGGATAAGCACCCCATATATCATATTCGGTACCTTTGCCGGAACCAAAGTTATAGTAAGAATTACTAACATTTACCGGAGCTGCATATTGGTAGTCGTCGATGTTCTGGTTACCAACCTGCCCCCAGCTAATACGGAATTTCAGGAAGTCCATAAAACTTTGCGTATTTTCCATAAATGCTTCATTAGAAAGTACCCAACCGGCAGACACGGAAGGGAAATATCCCCAACGGTTACCTCTGGCAAATTTCGAAGATCCATCCGCACGTAAAGTAGCTGTTGCCATATAAGTTTCACGGTAGTTCCAGCCTACACGACCAAAATAGGAAGCACGGCGGGTAGCATTTTTAGGTTTACCTACCAATGTCATATTTTTG
Organism: Bacteroides sp.; assembly: GCA_021203405.1. Lineage (GTDB taxonomy): Bacteria > Bacteroidota > Bacteroidia > Bacteroidales > Bacteroidaceae > Bacteroides. Next base: position 6,262 of record JAJQBG010000276.1, on the reverse strand, counting down.
GAATCCAGATTCTCCGTATTACTCACATAGGCATATTGCCAATCGTTAAAGATCGCTTTCAGGTCTGAGTTTTTCACGCTGACTTCAGAACCATCATAACGAACCGCTTCCATACCAAGCAAAGCATTGAAAGAATGTTCTTCTACCTTAAAGTCGTAACTTGCGGTATTGGTCCAGGTCATTGCATAGCTCTTCTCCATTTTTTGTTCTACATGGGAAGTTTCGGAATCACTATACGAATAAATTGAATATTTGTATTGTGGTGTATACCTGCGGTATTCCGAAGAATGATGGTTAAGACCGAAAACAGAACGTATTTTCAGGTTATTAACAGGTTCCAGTTCAGCATAGATATCACCGATAAACCGTTGCCCGTTATTCCGTTTTGTACCTGTACCCATCATAGCAGCATAGGGGTTACCATCTCCATTATACCAATCGGAGTCGGTTGTATCATTATAAGGAGAATCATACTTATTATTATCACTATAGATCGGAGCCAGCGGAGAGGTAGAGAAAGCACCCCGTAACGTATTGCTATATTGGTTACCTACATCTACACCCGTATCCTTCGTATAAATAAATGCAGCATGTTGCCCAATCTTCAACAGGTTGTTATATAATTTATGTTCCGTATTGACGCGGAAATTATAACGTTGATAATTAGATACGTCGCTACCACCTACAATACCTTCCTGTTGCAGGTAACCCAAAGAAATAGCATAGGTTGAATTGGCAGAACCGCCACTTACTCCTAAGGTATAACTTTCGAGGGATGCATTCTTTTTAAACATAGCATCCATCCAGTCTGTATCAATGATCTCACCTGTTGTCTGGTCCCAGATAGAATTATAACTATTCCAGTTATAAGGGCCATTCCCTGAATTTACCGCCTGCTCGTCCATGATAGCCATATATTCACGGGCATTCAGGAGTTTTGCTTTACGGGCAGCATTCTGGAAACCATAATATCCGTCAAAGGTCACCTGGGCTTTCCCCTCTTTTCCGGATTTAGTGGTAACCAATACTACACCATTGGCAGCCTGGGCACCATAAATCGCAGCCGAAGCAGCATCTTTCAATACGTCAATGGATTCAATATCAGCAGGATTAAGTGAAGAGATGTCACCTTCTATACCATCTATAATATATAGCGGATTAGAATTACCAACCGTACCCAACCCACGGATCGTTACTTTCATTTCCGAACCCGGCTGTCCGGAGGTAGAACTGATCGTCACCCCGGGAGTTTGCCCCTGCATCGCCTGTAACAGGTTCGTTGTATTGAGTTTTGCCAACTCATCCCCTTTTACCTGTACAGTAGCACCGGTACTCAGTTTCTTTTTCTGTACACCGTAACCAATCACAACTACTTCATCCAATTGCTCACTGTCTTCTTCAAGGGTCACATTGATTACGGACTGGCCCGCCACCGGGATTTCTTTAGACTTGTAACCAATATAAGAGAAAGTTAAAACGGCATTTTCGGGAACTTCGTTGAGGACATAATTCCCGTCGAAATCGGTAATGTTACCATTAGTGGTTCCTTTTACAATCACACTGGCACCGATAAGCGGGAAACCATCGGATGCAGCGATCACTGTTCCTGAGACGCTTTTGGTTGCCTGATCCGGTTTTGCTTCGGCAGCAATCACCGGTAACCAAAGGAAGATAGCCATTGCTACTAGGCACAGGCAATTCCTGATGCCCATTCCTGGACTGGATTTCTTCATATTAATTTAAATTTAAACTGTTAAATAAAGTTGTAAAATATCTGGTAACAAATGTAGGGTATACACACCGCAGCAGATGGAAAATTTGTTTCCATCTACAGGGTGTATAGTAAATGAGCAGGGGATAAAATGTTATTTTAACAGGGGTAAAATGTTGTCTTGCCCTTATCAGGAGCCAGATTGGGAGCTGGCATAGTCGGATGGCAGTACGCCAAACTCTTCTTTGAAATATTTACGGAATAGCTTCGCATCATTGAAGCCGGCATCCATCGCCACCTCGTTAATTCGTTTCTGACTTTTTAACAAAAGCTGGGCGGCATACTTCAGGCGGATGGTACGGATCAGTTCGACCGGTGTTTTACCGGTAATGGCCAGGATCTTCTTATAGAAGTTGACACGGCTCATACCCATCTCCCGGCTGAGCCGCTCGACATTCAGTTCGGGGTTAGCCACATTTTCTTCAATATAACTAACCGCTTTGGTGATCAGTTGCTGGTCCAGCGAACTGATCTCGATCTCTTTCAGGCGGATACTGGTATCGGCACGCTGCATTACTGCCTCCTGCATCTTCTTGCGGGCATCCAGCAGATTCTGGATTTTGACCTGGAGCAGGTCCATATTAAAAGGTTTGCCTACATAATCGTCGGCACCGGCTTCGAGCCCTTTCAGTTTGCTGTCGTCGGCCGAACGGGCAGTCAGGAGGATCACCGGGATATGGGAAGTACGCAGGTCGTTCTTGATCCGTCCGCATAAGGTGAGTCCGTCGGTACCCGGCATCATTACATCGCAGATAATCATATCGGGTATTACCTGCAGGATGGCTTTCCAGGCCTCTTCGGCATCGGAGGCTTGCAGGATAGTGTATTTGTCGCGGAGGGAAAGGGCCAGGAACTGGCGGAAGTCCTGGCTATCATCAATCAGCAGGATAGTGGCAGCTTTTGCCGTATCCTGATCGCTATTCCCTTCGGGCATAGTAACCAGCGGCTTTTCCTGTACTATATCCGGTTCTACTGCTTCTTCCGTTGAAGAAGCAGTAGGATGAGATAATATCTCATGAACCCCTGTTGTGATCACCGGCAATGTAACGGTAAAGACAGAGCCTTTACCCAACTGGCTTTCCACCGAGATCGTTCCATTATGCAGTTTAACGAACTCTTTACACATATGCAAGCCAATACCCGTTCCATGGGTATGGGTATCTTTTTCAGGATCGATCGATTGGTAGAAGCGGTCGAATATTTTTTCGCAATCTTCCTCACGGATACCAATACCGGAGTCGAGTACCCGGATCAACAGTTCCCCCTCCTGGTTTTCCGACGACCTGAGGGAAAGATGAACCGTGATCTCCCCTCCCTCAGGAGTAAATTTAAAGGCATTACTCAGTAGGTTGATCACGATCTTATAGACCTTGTCTTTATCAAACTTCATATGCAACGCCGTAAAAGACGACGAGAAAGAAAAGCGGATGTGCTTGTGTTCGGATAATTCTTTAAACGAATAGACAATATCACGGATAAAGGGCACAATATCGCCTACCGAAAGCGTTAAGGTATGCCCCTGTACATCAATTTTGCGGAAGTCGAGCAACTGGTTTACCATGCTAAGCAGTTGCCTGGCATTCTGGTGGATCAGTTTGAGAATGGCTCGGTCTTCCGGGTCGGCCACTCTCTTCATTAACCGTTCTACCGGTGTAAGGATGAGGGTAAGCGGCGTACGGAACTCATGGCTCACATTCGTAAAAAAGCGCAGTTTCATTTCGTCCATATCATGCATCTGGCGGATCGCTGCCCGCTCCTGCTCTTCTTCAAATTTCTTTTTCTGCCGGCGGGCCAGTATGGCAATAACCAGATACAGTAATCCGGCAGCAGCCATAAAATAGCACATGATGGCCCAATAGGTCAGGTAAAAAGGAGGACGGATGGTGATATGTAATACAGATGGCTCACGCGATAGCACACCGTCGTTATTTTTTGCCCGTACCAGCAAAGTGTATTTTCCGGGCCTCAGATTGGTATAGTTTACCCGCCGGATGGCTCCTTCGAGAGGAACCCAGTGTTGGTCAAACCCGATCATCATATATTCAAACCGGTTCTTGTCCGGCAGGAAATAGTTCAGGGCCGAAAATCCCACGGAAAAGTTTCGCTCTCCATACTTTAATTCGATGTCATGCAGGTAAGCAATATCTTCTTCCAGTATTTTGCGGCCTCCATATTCCGTATCGGTATAAATATGTTTGTTATTTATCAGGAAATCGGTAAACACCACTTTAGGAGGATGATAATTATATTTGATATGCTCCGGATTAAAGAGAGAAAGCCCGTTGGTTCCACCGAATATCAGTTCATTCCGGTCGTTACGGCAGACACTGTTGACATTGAAATCGCGCCCCTGTAATCCTTCTCCCTCATCGAAACAGACCACCTGGTAGCGGTACTCACCATTGAGCATCCGCAACTCAACCATTCCTAATCCATTGCGGGTACCGATCCATACATTTCCCTGCAGGTCTTCCCGGATAGACATTACCTTATTATCGGGCATACCCCGATTTTTATCAATAAAGAAAAAGCTGTCGCGTGCTGCATCATAGATTCCTACCCCATTATTGGTGCCGATCCATAACAGGTTGCGGCTATCTTCAAAAACAGCATTTACGATCGCACTGGTCAGCATCTGAGTACCGCTGGTATTTCCCAGTAAAGGAGTTACTTCACCGGATACCAGGTCGATAATATTTACTCCGTAAGTGGTTCCTACATATAGCTTTTTATTTTTACCCTCAAAAATAGAGTTGACATAGTTGGATAATAAACGGTATCCGGAAGTCTCTTCATTATAATTCTTCCATTCACCGGTACGTGGGGTAAAACGATCCAGGCCGCCTCCCAGCGTCCCAATCCACAGGTTGCCTTCCGAATCATAATACAGGCTATAAATACTGTGGTTAGAAAGTTTGCCACCGGTACTTTCCACCGTATAATGGGTAAAGCGTTTGCCGTCAAATTTATCAAACCCATTGAGGAAACTACCTAACCAGAGATTACCTTCGTCATCGGCACACAGGCTGATGATAATATCTCCCCCGATCGAACCGGGATCCTGCGGGTTGTGCCGGAACGAACGGTAAGTAGCTGTAGCGCGGTTGTAGCATAACAAACCTCCCCCATTGGTACCGATCCAGATATTTCCCTGTTTATCTTCCAATACCGACGAGCAATCATTATAATCCTGTTCGTCCGAATCGACAGCCGGATATTTCAGGTGGGTAAATTTAAAGACGCTTTCGTGGTAGTAGTTTACACCGTTCTTATAGGTTCCGGCCCAGATGATCCCATCCGTATCTTTATAGAGGCAGACCACGCTATTCTGGCTGATACTTTTAGGGTTGAAAGCTGAGTTCCTGAGACAACGCACAGTAGCGTTTTTCTTATCAATCAGGTTGATGCCACCATGATCGGTTGCAACCCAGATATTTCCGTTCAGGTCCTCCTCTATATCACGCACAATATTACTGGAGAGGCGGATCGTACCGGATCCGGCTTTATAGTTGCTCCACTGCCGGGTTTTACGATCCAATAGAAACACTCCCTGGTGAAAAGCCGGGTCGGGATAGGCCCAGATATCATTGTCGCTATCTACAAAAATACGATAAGAGTCACCGGATAACGAAGCGAGGTAACGGTCTTCCATAATCAACTGGTCCATGTGCTGGTTGATGGCCAATATAATTCCTGAGTTACAGATCAGGTAATAGGCATTCTCAGTAGCATACACATCAAAAACCTCATCCTCCGGGGATGTATAAGCTGCTACAGAAAATTTCCGGATCTCCTTATCCGTATAATCATACCGTATCACTTCGTTCTTCTCATTTACGTATAGTAATCTTCCCTGCCGGTCGGAGAAAACACGCAGTACAGTATCATCGAGGCCAAGTTGCTGCATCCTGTCGGCCACAGCAATAAAACAATCTTTCCGGGGGTTATAAATATCTATCGTATTATTATGGTAATACAACCACAGGTTTCCATCGGCTGTTTCACAGATCTTTTTGATATTGGCCTCCGCACTATTAATATCGGCTCCCGTATTACGGAAAATCCTGAAATCGTATCCATCGAAACGGTTAAGGCCGGAGCTGGTTGCGATCCAGATAAAGCCGTCGCGGTTTTTCAGGATCGCATTTACTTCATTATTGGATAGTCCATTATTTACATCCAGGCGGCTGAAATCAATATCGTTGCGGCTGGCGTACAGTGGAGTGGTGAAAACGGTTACCAGAAAAATGAAAATACAATACTTAAAAAAAGAATTATTTGTCATCCAGTCGGTATGGGTTAACATGGTTATATCGCAAATATAGGAATTATCTGATAACCTGCATAGCTGATTTTATATAGTTTTACAGCATTTTTTTCGTTTTCCGCAAAAATAATACAATATCCAATCCCTTATCAGAACAGGGTTTCGATATTTTATATGCGCTATTAAATAGTATACATGACAATAAATCGGAAGGTTGACAAATA
>JAJQBG010000011.1 GCA_021203405.1 Bacteroides sp. | reverse complement strand
TTTCTGGAAGTAGCCCGTGCCTGCAATGTTTCCGGTGCAGCTATCCATCAGCGCATTCAGAAACTGACCAACCTGGGTATTATCAAAGGGTCTGAATATGTAATTGATCCGGAGAAGATCGGGTATGAGACCTGTGCTTATATCGGGCTCTACCTGAAGGATCCCGAGCAGTTTGAAGGGGTGACCGAGCAGTTAAAGAAGATCCCGGAGGTGGTAGAGTGTCATTTCACTACCAGCCAGTACGATATGTTCATCAAGATCTATGCCCGTAATAATCACCACCTGCTCAGTATCATCCACGATAAATTGCAACCTTTGGGGTTGTCCCGTACCGAGACCCTGATCTCTTTCCACGAAGCCATTAAACGTCAGATGCCCATTCTCTCTTCTCAGGAAGAGAAGAAGGAGGATAAGGATTAACGGTGGGTATAATCTACGAAACTGTAAGCATACGCGTGCTTCTCGTCAGCGGGATGCGATTCCCGGCTGACCTCTTTCCAGATAGCCGGATCAATCTCCGGAAAAAAAGCATCTACCTCTTTGGGAGTGTCCTCTACTTCTGTTAACCGCAGGCTATCGGCTAATTCCATGGCCTGCCGGTAGAGACTCTCTCCACCGATCATATACACTTCCTCTTCTCCGTTACAACTTTTCAACGCTGCTTCCAGTGAAGAGTAGACCTCTGCTCCCGGGATCGTTAAAGATGGATCCGAAGAGAGCACTACATTCCGGCGGTTCGGCAGCGCCCCTTTCGGCAGCGACTCGTATGTCTTTCTTCCCATAATAATGGTGTGTCCGCTGGTCAGCGCCTTAAAGCGTTTCAGGTCATTGGGGAGCCAATAGAGTAAGCGGTTCTTATAGCCGATCCCCCGGTTGCGGGAAATAGCGGCAATAATGGAGATCCGGTTCATACTTATTTCTTGTGCTGTTTATACCGACACTGTTCCTTTGATATGGGGATGGGGATCGTAGCCGGTCAGTGTAAAATCTTCGTAGTTAAAATCAAATATACTTTTTACCGCCGGATTGATCTCCATGACCGGTAATTTCCGGGGTTCACGGGTTAATTGCAGCTTTACCTGTTCCAGGTGGTTGGTGTAGATGTGGGCATCTCCGAGAGTATGTACAAAATCTCCCGCTTTCAACCCGGTGACCTGGGCGGCCATCTGTAGTAAAAGTGCATAGGATGCTATGTTAAAGGGGACACCCAGGAAGATATCCGCACTCCGCTGGTACAGTTGCAGGCTGAGTCGTCCGTCCGCTACGTAGAACTGGAAGAGCAGGTGGCAGGGGGGAAGGTTCATATTTCCCAGGTCTGCTACGTTCCAGGCACTTACCAGGATCCGCCGGGAGTCCGGATTCTCCTGTATCGTGCGGATCACTTCTGATATCTGGTCAATATGGCCTCCTTTGTAGTCGGGCCACGAACGCCACTGGTAACCATAGACATGTCCCAGGTCTCCGTTCTCGTCCGCCCATTCGTTCCAGATGCGTACCCCATTATCCTGCAGGTACTTTACATTGGTATCTCCCCGCAGGAACCAGAGCAGTTCGTAAATGATCGATTTCAGGTGTAACTTTTTGGTTGTCAGGCAAGGGAAGCCCTCTTCCAGGTTAAAGCGCATCTGATGGCCGAAAACGCTGATCGTTCCCGTTCCGGTGCGGTCTTCTTTGGCGGTTCCTTCTTCCAGAACCCTGTTCAGCAGATCCAGATATTGTTTCATAACAGGTCAACTCTTTTTTTGAAATACAAATGTACATTAAAAGTTCGGGATGCCCTTAAAATCCCGTGAAATTTAAAATGTTTGGTTGACTTCCTGGAATTAATTACTTCCCCAGGAGAACAACCTTGCAGGAAAAGCTGTAACTTTGTAGCCCAAAAATCAAGTAAAATGACTCAGCAACATATACCTATTGAGTTAGGAACAGAGAAGATCGGAAAACTTCTGATGAAATATGCCATCCCGGCCATTATTGCCATGACGGCCTCCTCTCTTTATAATATGGTAGACAGTATCTTTATCGGGCAGGGCGTAGGCCCGCTGGCAATCTCCGGACTCGCTATCACTTTTCCACTGATGAACCTGGCTGCTGCTTTCGGCTCTTTGGTTGGGGCGGGAGCCTCTACCCTGGTCTCCGTAAAACTCGGGCAGAAAGATTACGATACCGCCAAAAGAGTATTGGGCAATGTAGTGATCCTTAATCTGATCATCGGGATACTCTTTGCCATTCTCACCCTTCTTTTCCTGGATCCTATCCTCTACTTTTTCGGTGCCAGTGAAAATACCATCGGCTATGCCCGGGATTATATGGTGATCATCCTGCTGGGGAATGTGATTACCCATCTCTATCTGGGGCTTAACTCTGTGCTCCGGTCTTCGGGTCATCCACGGAAAGCCATGGCCGCTACCATTGCTACGGTTATTATCAATACCATCCTGGACCCGCTCTTTATCTTTGTCTTTGACTGGGGTATACAGGGAGCGGCTATTGCCACGATCATTGCACAGATTATTTCTTTAATCTGGCTATTGAAGATATTCACTAACCAGAACGAATTCCTTCATTTTGAAAAAGCCATTTTCAGCCTGCGGAAGAAGATCGTGCTGGGCTCCTTAGCTATCGGTCTGTCCCCCTTTCTGATAAACCTGGCCTCTTGTTTTATTGTGATCCTGATCAATAACGGATTGAAAAAATATGGGGGAGATCTTAGTATCGGTGCGTTTGGTATCGTGAACCGGCTTGTCTTCCTTTTTGTGATGATCGTGATGGGGCTGAACCAGGGCATGCAGCCTATTGCCGGTTATAACTTCGGGGCCCGCCTCTATGGCAGGGTGGACCGGGTACTCAAACTTACCATCCTCTATGCCACTGTAATTACTACCATCGGTTTTATAGTAGGCATGTTCTTTCCCCGGCTGGCTGTCACACTTTTTACTTCGGACACCGAACTGATCCGCCTGGCAGCCGAAGGTTTCCGTATTACCGTCTACGTTTTTCCCTTTATCGGATTCCAAATGGTTGCTACCAACTTCTTCCAGAGTATCGGTATGGCTAAGAAGGCGATCTTCCTGTCGCTTACCCGTCAGGTACTTTTTCTGATCCCCTTTCTGGTGATCCTCCCTAAGTTCTGGGGTGCCTTTGGGGTCTGGATCAGTATGCCTCTTTCCGATCTTACTGCAACAATTGCTTCGGGAATTATGTTATGGATCCAGTTACGCACCTTTAAAAAGGCGGATAATAACCTGGCTTCCTGAAAGAATTAATCCGTACTTTTTTGGGAGTTTCTCTTCCGTTTACTTATATTTGTGATAGAAAATAAATAGATATGGCTGACAAATTTGTGATAAATATAGGCCGTCAACTGGGGAGTGGCGGAAAAGAGATAGGAGAGAGACTGGCCCGGGAGTTCGGTATCTCTTTTTATGATAAAGAGTTGCTCTGCCTGACTTCCAAAGAGAGTGGGCTCAGCGAAGAGTTTTTCGAGAATGCCGATGAAAAGACCTCCCGGAATATGATAAACGGACTCTTTGGTATGAGGTTCCCTTTTATCGGCGATAATGCTTCCGTTTATACCAACTACCTGAGTAACGATGCGCTCTTTAAGATGCAGAGCGATGTGATCCGGAAACTGGCTGACGAGAAGTCCTGTCTCTTTGTAGGGCGTTGTGCGGATTACGTATTACGGGATTATCCCCGTTGTGTCAACCTCTTTATCGCTGCCGGTATGGAAGACCGGATAGACCGCGTGATGAGAAGGCAGGGGATTGAGCAGGAGAAAGCGGAAGCTCTGATCGAGAAAGTAGATAAAAAGCGTTCTTCCTATTATAATTACTACAGCTATAAAACCTGGGGAGCAGCGGCTACCTACCATCTCTGTATAGACTCTTCGGTGCTGGGTATTCCCGATACGGTTGAGTTCCTGAAAGAGTTTATCTGTAAGAAATTGAAATTGTAATTTTCAACCTCTCTTAAACCATTATTATTCATATCTTTGTATTACTTTCTGCCGGAAACAATGGAATATATGAAAAGCGATACAGAGATTTGGAAAGCTATTAAAGAGGAAACAGACCTTTATAATAAGCTGGGGATAAGAGAGGTAATAGACCACGATAAGTTTTATCTCTACTCTATTATTGCTCACTCTACTGCTATTGAGGGTTCTACGTTAACGGAGCTTGATACCCGGTTGTTATTGGATGAGGGAATAACAGCCGGTGGAAAACTTCTTATTTATCACCTGATGAATAAAGATTTGAAAGAAGCGTATGATCTTGCGCAGGAGAACGCTTATAAAAAAACTCCCCTTACTCCCGGATTTTTAAAGGAGATGAATGCACGGGTAATGCAATCTACCGGAGGGGTGATGAATACTGCATTGGGTGGTTTTGATTCCGGTAAGGGAGATTTCCGGTTATGCTCTGTAACCGCCGGGCCGGGGGGAGATTCTTATATGAATTTCCGTAAAGTACCGGAATATGTAGAAAGACTCTGTGAAGAATTAAATAAGCGGTTAGAGCAGGTGGAGCGGATAGAAGATATGTATAATCTCAGTTTTGACGCTCACCTGAACCTGGTAACGATCCATCCCTGGCTGGATGGGAACGGACGTACTTCCCGTCTTTTAATGAATTATATCCAGTATTACAAAGGGTTGATCCCTACCAAAGTGAATAGTGAGAATAGGGCGGAATACATTAAGGCGCTTAATGAATCACGCAAAGAAGAGACCCATATTCCTTTTCGTAAATTTATGGCCATGCAGCTTCTTCATTCTTTGCAGGAGGAGATCCGGAATTATAAGAAAAGCCAGGCGAAAGGGTTTGATTTTATGTTTTGAATTACAGGATATTACAAGCCCAATAAACCTGAATTCTACATATTCTATGATTGTTCCATCCGGATGCCTAACGGTTATATTCTGCTCTGCCGGAACTTCCTTTATATCTTTGATGATCGCCTTTTAAAGTTCCCGGATTTTTAATTGGTTAACCGGCCATCCGTACCAATATGCCTCTATACAATTTTTGTTCTTTTACAGACTCTATCCCTCTTTTTACATCATGATCAGCAGGATCATCTGCCCGGCCAGGATCCTGAGGAACATACAGAGCGGATATACTGTTGAATATCCCACAGCCGGAGCATCGCTTCCCGTTACCTGGTTGGAGTAGGCCAGGGCAGGGGGATCCGTATTACTTCCTGCTATCAGCCCCATCAGGGTAAAGTAGTTGAGTTTCATATAGCCCCGGGCGATGCAACCGATGATCAGGAGAGGGATCGTAGTGATCAGGAAGCCTACTCCTACATAGAGAAGCCCATCTCCATCTACTACCGTGTTTACAAAATTGGCTCCCGCCTCAATGCCCACACTGGCCAGGAACAGGACGATCCCTATCTCCCGCAACATCAGGTTGGCGCTCTGGGTCGTGTAAGTGACCAGGTGAAGTTTATATCCGAAACGGCCGATCAGCAAGGCTACGACCAGCGGACCTCCTGCCAGTCCCAGCTTTACAGGGGTTGGGATCCCCGGAAAGGCCAGTGGCAAACTCCCTACCAGGATACCCAGGAAGATACCGACGAACAAGGTAATAATATTAGGTTTGTTCAATCTTTTCAGTGAATTACCCAGTACATTGGCTACCCGTTCTACTGCATCCTGCGACCCTACTACCATCACCCGGTCGCCTACCTGCAACACCAGGTTCGGATTGGCGAACAGGTCTACTCCCGAACGGTTTACCCGGGTAATGTTGACATCGTACATACTTCTGAATTTTAGTGAACCCAGTCGTTTGCTGTTTATCTCTGTTTTGGTGATCAGGATACGGCGCGATACCATCGGAGTATCCTGCTTCTCCCAGTCTACAAATATTTCCCGGCCAATAAAGGCAACAATGGCATCTGCGTCATCCTCCTGGCAGACAATAAAGAGCTGGTCGCCCTCTTCCAGCAATGTTTCCGTATTGGGAATGGATACATGCCCGTTCTTGCGGATGCGGGAGCAGACAAAAGAGCGTCCCAGGAATTTACGTACCGTATTGAGTGTTTTGCCGAAAATCGCCTCGTTGTGTACCTCCACATGCATCAGCCTCGGTTTATGGTGAGCATCTTCCGCACTTTTGTTCCATTCATTCTCCTCTTCCCGGAAGTTTACTTTAAAAATATAGCGGAGCAGGATAATGGCCCCGATCATTCCTACTACCCCCAGCGGGTAAGCACAGGCGTATCCCAGTGCGATCTGCGGACCTTCGTAATTCAGCTGGTTCAGGGCCTCCTGAGCTGCCCCGAGTCCCGGGGTATTGGTGACTGCCCCGTACAGGATACCCACCATCATCGGCAGTTCGATCCGGCCGCCCAGTATAAAGTAGAGCGAAAGCGCTACCACAATGTTGAGCGATACAATCCCTACGGCCAGCATATTGAGCCGCATTCCTCCTTTTTTAAAGGAGGAGAAAAAGGAGGGGCCCACCTGCAGCCCGATGCAGAACACAAAAAGTATCAGCCGAAGTCCCGGATAAAGTGAAGGATACGGGTATCTCCGGTAAAACCGAAGTGCCCCATCAGAATACCTACAAACAGCACGAAGGTGACTCCTAAGGATACACCAAAGATCCTGATCTTTTCCAGGAAAACACCCGCAGCGATCACAAAAGCATACAGGAAGACGATGTGTGCAACCGAATCAGGTTTCCATAATAACTCAGAAAGCCATTCCATATATTACAAAAAAGAGGTTAATTTTTAAAAATTCGCGCAAAGGTAGATATTCGTTCTCAGGTGATCAAACAAATGGAACTAATTATTTTTCAGTGTAGATAAAATCCTCGTTCCCGTGGTAAGAAAATTAATTTAATTATGGTGTTGCATGTGAAGGTTTTGAGTATCTTTGCCGGATAAATATCGATTTTTTATAACGATAGATTAAGGTCATTAATCTTAATTATTTTACTATAAACTATGGCAGACAAAAATGAAAAACTCTTCTCAGACTTTGCTCCCGTATCCACTGAGCAGTGGATGGAGAAAGTAACAGCCGACCTCAAAGGTGCTGATTTCGAGAAGAAACTCGTTTGGAGAACAAACGAAGGATTCAAAGTTAAACCTTTCTACCGGATGGAAGACCTCCAGGGACTTAAATCTACAGATGCCTTACCCGGTGAATTTCCTTACCTCCGAGGTACCAAAAAAGACAACATCTGGTTCGTACGCCAGGACATCGTGGTGAACGATCCGAAAGAGGCCAATGCCAAAGCGTTGGATATTCTGATGAAAGGGGTCGATTCATTGGGATTCTCCCTGTGTCCGGAGAGCCTGGACGAGGCTTACCTGGAAACCCTGCTCGAAGGGATCGGGGCCCAGTATGTAGAGCTTAACTTCTCTACCTGCCAGGGCCATGTCGTACGCCTGGCCGGCCTGCTGGTTGACTACTTTAAAAAGAAGGGGTATGACCTGAGTCAGCTGAAAGGTTCTATCAACTACGACTACTTAGACAAAATGCTCCGCCGGGGGAAAGAGAAAGGAAACCTGGCGGAAACAGGGAAACAGCTGATCGAAGCTACTGCCGAACTTCCCGGTTACCGTGTGATCAATGTAAATGCACTCATTCTCAACAATGCCGGAGCCTACATCTCGCAGGAGCTTGGTTACGCACTGGCCTGGGGAAATGAATACCTGTCACAACTGATCGGAGCCGGTGTATGCGGAGCCACCGCTGCCCGCAAGATCCGTTTTAACTTCGGTATCAGTGCCAACTACTTCCTCGAAATTGCCAAATTCAGAGCAGCCCGCCTGTTATGGGCCAATATCGTAGCTGCTTACGGAAAAGGAGAGAGCTGCTCTACGGAAGATGCAGGAGATTGTCCTGCTAAGATGCATATCCATGCCGAAACATCTTCCTTCAACCTGACGTTGTTCGACGCCCATGTAAACCTGCTTCGTACACAGACGGAAGCCATGAGTGCCGCGATCGGTGGAGTGAACTCCATGACCGTTACTCCGTTTGATAAAACATACCAGACGCCGGACGACTTCTCCGAAAGACTGGCCCGCAACCAGCAACTCTTGCTGAAAGAAGAGTCACACCTTGATAAAGTGGTTGACCCGGCTGCCGGCTCTTACTATATTGAGAACCTCACCGCTTCCATTGCAGAACAAGCCTGGAAGATCTTCCTTTCTGTAGAAGAGCACGGTGGATTCTACGCCGCCGTAAAAGCAGGTAAAGTACAGGAAGATATTAACAATAGCGGTAAAGCCCGTCATACGGCCGTTGCCCAGCGCAGGGAGATCCTGCTGGGTACCAACCAGTACCCCAACTTTACTGAAACTGCCGGCGATAAGAGACCGGTTGATGCAGCCTCTTGTTGCAAGGGCGAAGCCTCTTCTGCCATTCCTACTCTTACCTTTGACCGGGCTGCCAGTGAGTTTGAAGCGCTCCGTTTGCAGACCGAAGCCTCCGGCAAACGTCCCAAAGCCTTTATGCTTACCATCGGTAACCTCGCTATGCGCCAGGCCCGTGCCCAGTTCGCCTGCAACTTCCTGGCCTGTGCCGGTTATGAAGTAGTAGATAACTTAGGGTTCGAGACCGTAGAGATCGGTGTGGAAGCAGCTATGGCAGCCGGAGCCGATATTGTGGTACTCTGTTCAAGCGATGATGAATATGCGGAATATGCTGTTCCGGCTTACCAGGCAGTGAATGGCCGTGCCCTCTTTATTGTGGCCGGTGCTCCCGCCTGCATGGAAGAGCTCAAAGCAGCCGGTATTGAGAACTTTATCAATGTCCGCTCCAATGTGCTGGAGACCCTCAAAGCCTACAATGCCCTATTATTGAAGTAAAATGTAAATTCGGAAAACAACATGAGACCCAATTTTAAAGATATAAATATATACGATGCCATCCGCCCGGTGAACGGATGCGAGTGGCAGAAAGAGAACGGTATCACCGCCGACTGGGAAACTCCGGAACATATTCAGGTAAAACCCGTCTATACCCAAGAAGACCTCGAAGGAATGGAGCATCTGGGGTATGCTGCCGGTCTTCCCCCCTATCTGCGTGGCCCCTATTCAGTAATGTACACCCTTCGTCCCTGGACCATCCGCCAGTATGCCGGATTCTCCACCGCCGAAGAGTCCAACGCTTTCTACCGCCGTAACCTGGCTTCCGGCCAGAAAGGATTATCCGTAGCCTTTGACCTGGCTACCCACCGCGGATACGACCCCGACCACGAACGGGTGGTGGGCGACGTCGGTAAAGCCGGGGTATCCATCTGCTCTTTAGAGAATATGAAGACCCTTTTTGACGGTATTCCCCTCAATAAGATGTCTGTTTCCATGACCATGAACGGTGCCGTACTTCCGGTACTCGCCTTCTATATCAATGCCGGACTGGAGCAGGGAGCCAAGCTTGAAGAGATGGCCGGGACCATCCAGAACGATATCCTCAAAGAGTTTATGGTGCGTAATACCTATATCTATCCGCCCGCATTCTCCATGAAGATCATTTCGGATATCTTCGAGTACACTTCACAGAAGATGCCTAAGTTCAACTCCATCTCTATCTCCGGTTACCACATGCAGGAAGCAGGTGCCACCGCCGATATTGAGTTGGCCTATACCCTGGCAGACGGACTCGAATACCTGCGTGCCGGTGTGGCAGCGGGTATCGACATCGATGCTTTCGCTCCCCGTCTCTCCTTCTTCTGGGCTATCGGTATAAACCACTTTATGGAGATCGCCAAGATGCGTGCCGCCCGTATGCTCTGGGCTAAGATCGTGAAACAATTCAATCCGAAGAATCCCAAATCACTCGCGCTGCGTACCCACTCCCAGACATCGGGATGGTCGCTTACCGAGCAGGATCCCTTCAACAACGTAGGCCGTACCTGTATCGAAGCGATGGCTGCCGCACTGGGACATACCCAGTCGCTCCATACCAACGCCCTGGATGAAGCTATTGCCCTTCCTACAGACTTCTCTGCCCGTATTGCCCGTAATACACAGATCTATATTCAGGAAGAGACGTATGTATGTAAGAATGTAGACCCCTGGGGAGGTTCTTACTATGTAGAAGCCCTTACCCACGAACTGGCCCACAAAGCCTGGGAACTGATCCAGGAGGTGGAAAACCTCGGTGGTATGGCCAAAGCTATTGAGACCGGTATTCCCAAGCTCCGTATCGAAGAAGCTGCTGCCCGTACCCAGGCCCGTATCGATGCCGGTACACAGACCATTGTAGGGGTGAACAAATACCGCCTTGAAAAGGAAGATCCTATCGATATCCTCGAAATTGATAACACGGCCGTACGCGAAGACCAGATCCGTCGTTTGAAAGAACTCAAAGAGGGACGGGACGAAGCCAAAGTTACCGCTGCCCTGGAGGCCCTCTCCAACTGTGTGGAAAAAGGGGAAGGCAACCTGCTCGAACTTGCGGTAGAAGCTGCCCGTGTACGGGCAACCTTGGGAGAGATCTCCGATGCGTGCGAAAAACATGTAGGACGTTATAAAGCAGTAATCAGAACTATATCAGGCGTGTATTCAGCAGAAAGTAAAAACGATTCAGACTTCAACCGTGCCTGTCAGCTGGCCGAAGAGTTTGCCAAGAGAGAAGGACGTCAGCCCCGTATCATGATCGCCAAAATGGGCCAGGATGGCCACGACCGCGGGGCTAAAGTAGTAGCGACCGGCTATGCTGACTGTGGATTCGACGTAGATATGGGCCCGCTTTTCCAGACTCCTGCCGAAGCTGCCCGTGATGCCGTAGAGAACGATGTGCACATAGTAGGGGTATCTTCCCTGGCTGCCGGACACAAAACACTTGTTCCGCAGATCATTGAAGAGCTCAAAAAGCTGGGACGTGAAGACATCGTAGTGATTGCCGGAGGAGTGATCCCGGCGCAGGATTACGACTTCCTCTACAAAGCCGGTGTATCTGCCATCTTTGGTCCGGGTACCTCCGTAGCCAAAGCTGCCTGCCAGATCCTGGATATTCTGATGGATGATGAAGAGTAAACAGCTCTTTTTCTTATAAAGATTGAGGGATTGTCCGTAGGGACGATCCCTCTTTTTTTAACATTTCTCTTTACTTGATAAATATTCGTTTGCATAATTTTATATTTCACTTATTCAATTATTAAACAGTGTTATAAAACAGATTTTTTTCGTTGGAATCATTGCTATTCTGCAAATAGTCCTTATCTTTGCAATGTGTTTTTCATAGTATTAGATTAAGGTTAACAAGGTTGGAGTCAGGCGTGACTCCTTTTTTTGCCTATAGGTGAAGAAAGCTTGTTCGATGACTTTTCGGATCAACGGTAAAATCTGAGAGATTTTTGGAATCACCGTAAAAATTGAGAGGATTTTAGTCCATAGAAGTTTCATGAACTCTTAAAGTCTGTCTGTAAGAGTAACCTTTTTTTAATCCCCGTAAGGGATTCATAAATAGCCCGGGGCTGAGCGGAGCGATTCCCCGGGTAGCAAGTATTCCTCTACCCGAGAACATTGTCTTACTTATTCCAAAAGCACCGTAGCCACTCTGCCAGTTAAAGTTTCTATAATACAAGTCTACCGTTTTTAAGATAATAGGTAGAAGAGCGTTTTACATCCCTAACCAGATCCACCAAAATGATGTAGAACCTTTTCAAAGTTCAATCTATGTATACTTATACCCGGGGATTCGCTTGGCTCAGCCCCGGGCTATTTATGGATCTCCTTTGGGGATTGAAA
>JAJQBG010000261.1 GCA_021203405.1 Bacteroides sp. | reverse complement strand
ATTATATAAATAATAAGATCATTTCTCAATACCAGACCTTAATTTGTGACTCAGCCGAATATTATATTCATGAAAATATAGAAATTGCCCAAAAACTCGGGAATGATGATCTATTGAATGAAAGCAGGCTTGAACTGGCGTTCGTCTATTCCCTGTCAGGTTTATTCATCCAGGCTCACGGGATCCTGACCTCGGTGGTATATGATACCCTTCCCGGCTATTTAAAATGCAGGTATTGCTGGACATACATACGATATTATGAAAACCTGATCAAATATACAGCCGACGTGAAATATTCCGATCCATACATGGCGGAGATCAATTCTTACCGGAATGAAGTTATCAGTTTACTGGACAATGGATCGGATGAATATGACAAAGAATATGCCTTCCGGTTGCAGGAGGCGGGTAATTATCGGGAAGCTCTTAAGTTATTGTTAACCTCTTTTGAGAAAAAACAACCCGAAACGCATGCTTATGCGATGGCAGCCATGAGCCTGGCAAAAGTATATGCTTTGGCAGGGAATGAAGAAGAGGAAAATTATTATTTACTGCTGGCTGCCATTACCGATACTCAACTGGCAGTCAAAGAGAACGAAGCTTTACTTTCGCTGGCTACCAGGCTTTACCAGGACGGCAGAACAGACCGTGCTTATACGTATATTAAAGTAGCCCTGGAAGATGCTAATTTTTTCAATTCCCGTTTTAAGAACAGCGTTATCGCACGGGTACAGCCGATTATTGAAAATACTTACCTGCAAAAAATAGAGCACCAGAAACAAAACCTGCGTCTATATGCCGCCTTTATCACTTTGATCGTTATTACCCTGGTCATCGCTTTGTATTTCAATTATAATCAAAAGAAGATCATCATAAAGACCAGGGAGGATCTTTTACAGAAAAACGAAGAATTGATAGAACTTAATAGACGGCTTGACGAGGCGAATATCATAAAAGAGAAATATATCGGATATTTTATCAATCAGAACTCTGTTTACATTGATAAGCTGGAACGCTACAGGAAGGATGTAAACCTCAAGATCAAAGCGGGACTGATACAGGAACTTTATAAATCCTCATCCGGTAGTTTTGAGAAAGAGATAGAAGATATTTATGCCAACTTTGATAAAGCTTTCCTGGAACTTTATCCTGACTTTGTAGAAAAATTCAATGCATTACTAAAGCCCGATAAACGATTTAATCTACCGAAATCACAGCTTAATGCTGAGTTACGTATTTTTGCCCTGATCCGTTTAGGGATCACGGATGTGGCTCAGATCGCTTTACAACTCCGCCTATCCACACAAACGATCTATAACTATAAGAGCAAAATAAAAAAAGAACGCGATAACGGAGGGTGACCTGTTTGAAGAACAGGTAAAAAAGATCGGTTCGCTTTTTTAAGCCGGGAATGCCCTTCCGGTACTCTTTTCTATCTATTCATTCTTACCTTACATATCCCGTTAAAACATTGCAGGGTTCCGCAATGACCACGCTTTTTTCTTTAAAAGTATCTCTACGCTATTTACCGAATCCATTTACTTTAAACGCTTAACACTCTAATTAACAAATATATAACCTTTCCATTAATCTACTTTGTCTTCTACTACGGGTATCAGTCCCACATTTTAGCTACTACATTTGCAACAACAGCTTTTTTGCATCATTAAGTCTGATACTTAATTTATATAAACCATGAAACGCACCTTTTTTGTACTGCTATCCTGTGTAGTATATACCCTGGTCTACGGACAACAAGTCTATTTTGTCGATGGATATCATGGAGGTATTTACGGCCATTATCCGGTAGAATGGAAAACCAGCTATATGATGGATCTGTTATCGGAATATCCCTGGTGGAGAATGGGGCTAGAAATAGAACCCGAGACCTGGGATACGGTAGCAGTAAGAACACCGGAAGATTATGAGCGCTTCTGCAGGATCGCCACTGATAAACGGGTAGAATTCACCAACCCTGCTTATGCTCAACCCTACTGTTATAATGTATCCGGAGAGAGTATTATACGCCAGTTTGGCTACGGTATCCAAAGTATCCGGAACCATTTTCCGGAAGTTGAATTTGTCACCTATGCGGTAGAAGAGCCGTGCTTTACCAGTAGCCTGCCACAAATACTTACCCAATTTGGTTTCAGGTATGCCGTGCTGAAATGTCCCAATACCTGTTGGGGAGGATATACCGCGCCTTATGGGGGTGAGTTAGTGAACTGGACCGGTCCGGATGGGAGTTCCATACTCACTGTCCCCAGGTATGCCTGTGAGGAACTGGAGCCTAATTCCGTATGGCAAACTACCGTCTGGGGCAATGAGACCGGTTACCTGCAAGCCTGTTTCAAGGCTGGAATAGAGCATCCTGTGGGTATGACTTATCAGGATGCAGGTTGGAGAAGAGGCCCCTGGATAGGCACGGGAGACAGCATTAAAAATAACTCTGTCTATGTTACCTGGAGGGAGTATTTTGAACACATTTCCAACGGTAAAACGGATGATAATTATCATCTTTCACAGGAAGATATCCGTGTCAGCCTGATGTGGGGCAGCCAGGTCCTGCAACGGATAGCCAGACAGGTACGTCAATCCGAGAACAACCTGGTCATAGCCGAGAAGATGGGTGTAATAGCCAACCTTTCTAACGGATACCGTTACAAACAGGAGGATCTGGACGAAGCATGGCGTACTTTAATGTTGACCCAGCACCACGACTCATGGATCGTACCTTATAATCGTTTACACGGGCAGAATACATGGGCCAATGAAATTCAGAACTGGACCCATGAGGCCAACCTCATCTGCGGTAATATCCTCAAAGAAGTATCGGATAGCTTTACAACCGGTGAAACCGGTACAAAAGGGGTCTATCTCCGGGTATACAATACGCTGGGTGTTCCCAGGCGTGAGATCGTATCTGCGGAACTGCCCGGGGACTTTACGGGGATGAACCTGAATGTTACGGACGCCACCGGTAAAAGAATAGAAACTTGTACTACAACGGAAGACAGCAGATCGTTTATCGTATTCGAAGCAGAGGTACCCGCTTTCGGATATGCCACCTATTATGTGATACCCGATAAAAGAGCAGAGAATCCATGTAAGACCGAAGCCACGATCAGGCAGGAGGAGATAGTACTGGAGAACAGTATGTATCGGATCGTCATTGATCCGTTAAAAGGGGGTATTATTAAAAGTCTTATAGCTAAAAAAGAGGGTAACAGAGAGTTTTCAGATAACAACAGCGAATTTAACATCGGCGAACTACGCGGGTTCTTCTATGACGAAGGTTTGTTCCATTCGTCCGTAGAAAAGCCTGCCGTAGTGTCCGTCGTGCAGGAGAATCCCTTCGAAAAAAGTGTCCGGATAGAGGGAGAAATAGCTTCGCATCCTTTTACTCAAACCATTACCCTCAGAGAAGGGCAACGAAAAATAGATTTTGACCTTACTATCGACTGGAAGAGCAATGTGGGTATCGGTGAATATCATCAGACCGATGCTTACGATAACAACCGCCGGGCCTTCTACGACGACCGGTTCAAGCTGAACGTTCTTTTTCCCGTGGATCTGAATTCACCTGTTCTCTATAAAAATGCTCCTTTTGATGTTTGTCGCAGCGAACTGGAAAACACCCATTTCAACACCTGGGATAGCATTAAACACAATATAATCCTGAATTGGGTGGACCTTGCAGATCAAAAAGGGGAATATGGCTTTTCGCTACTTTCAGACCATACTACTTCCTACTCTTACGGAGAGAATTTCCCGCTTGGGCTTACGGTACAATTCTCCGGGAATGGCTTGTGGGGCCGCGATTATCCCATTGAGGGCTCTACCTATATCCGGTTTGCGGTGATCCCTCACAGCAAAGAGTGGGATGCCTCTCATATTCATACTGAGAGTCTGCGATGGAATGAATCTCTTATTACCTCCTTCCAAAAAGATGCAAAGCCTGAAAATGTTTCGTTGATCAATGTGGAGGGAACCGGTTACGAAATAGTAGCCTCCTATTTGTGTGACGAAGGTATTATGATAAGGCTCTTCAATGCCGACGGAAATGATGCTCCCAGGGTTATAAAGTTTGGGACCTCTCTATCGAAAGTGGAAGAAACAGACCTGAACGGGAATACTTTATCTACTCTTCCTACACTATATACGGAAGGTGGAACAGAGGTGGAAGTAACAATGCCCCGTTTCGGATTGAAAACCCTGAGATTGACACCCCACCAGTGATAAAGAGGTGAACGTAACGTTCACTCAGAGAGATAACATAGAGTCTGGTAATTATAAAAAAAATCAAATATATGATACACAACCGGAACATTTTCAAGCTATTTCTGGCCTGCCTGATCTTCGGGTCAGCCTCCTGCTCGGAAACACACCGCAGCACTCATTCCCTACTACCGGCAGAGTATGTGAACCCCTTTATCGGGGCAAGTACCAGCACTTCGGCCGCAGGAGCCTACCACGGGCTGGGAAAAACGTTCCCGGGAGCAACGACTCCTTATGGAATGGTACAGGTAAGTCCTAATACAATTACCGGAGGGGATAACAGCCCCGGATATAGTTATGAACACCAAACCATAGAAGGTTTTGCTTTCACCTAGATGAGCGGAGTGGGTTGGTTTGGCGACCTGGGTAACTTCCTGGTAATGCCGACAACCGGAGCGTTGAAAAAGATAGCCGGAAAAGAAGATGGAAGTATTACCGGGTATCGTTCCCGCTATGATAAGGGTTCTGAAATTGCCCGGGCCGGATTCTATTCAGTAGAGCTTACAGACTATCATATAAAGACTGAAAGCAGTGCAACACCCCGATGCGGGATATTAAAATTTACATTCCCTGAAAATGAGCGATCCCGTATCCAGATAGACCTTGCCCGGAGAGTGGGAGGAACATCCGTTGAACAATATATCCAAGTGGCAGATGAAAACACGATCCGGGGATGGATAAAATGTACTCCCGAAGGAGGTGGCTGGGGCGACGGAGAAGGAAATGTAGATTATACCTTATATTTCTTTGGTCAATTCAGCAAACCGTTGGAGAACTACGGGTTCTGGAGTGCTGAGATCCCTGACAGCTGGAGCCGGAAAAAAGATGACGTGATCCGGGTCCCCTACCTGAAAAGAGTAGCGGAAGCTCCGGTAATAACCGGAAAAGATGAACTCCGGGGCAAGCACCTGGGCTTTTATACGGAGTTTCCAACCCGGAACGAAGAGGAAGTAACACTCAAAGTGGGGATCTCTTTTGTAGATATGAAAGGTGCGGAAAATAATTTCAATACCGAAATAGCTGCTTTAAGTTTCGAAGATGTAAAAGCAGAGGCTTACCGGCAATGGAATGAAGAGCTGAGCCGGATAAAAATATCCGGAGGAACCGATGATGAGAAGACCATTTTCTATACCGCCCTGTATCACACCATGATAGATCCCAGGATATACACCGATGCCAACGGACGTTATACGGGAGGCGACGGTAAAATTTATTCTACCGGGGGTGCATTCACCAAACGGACTATTTTCAGTGGCTGGGATGTGTTCCGGAGCCAGTTCCCCTTACAGACCATTATTAATCCTGCTCTGGTCAGTGATGAACTGAACTCCCTCATTACACTTGCTGAACAGAGTGGCCGGGAGTATTATGAACGCTGGGAGCTTATGAATGCCTATTCAGGATGTATGTTAGGGAATCCGGCACTCTCCATACTGGCTGATGCTTATATAAAGGGGATACGCACTTTTGATGTGGATAAAGCATACAGGTATGCAAAGAACACCTCCAAAGTTTTCGGGAACGATGAACTGGGGTATACTCCTTCGGAACTCAGCATCTCACATACCCTGGAATATGCTTACACCGACTGGTGCATTGCGCAACTGGCAGCTGCACTTGGTAAGGAAGAGGATGCGGTTGAATTTCAAAAGAAAAGCCAGGCGTATCGCAATATCTTTGATCAGGAGAAGGGGTGGTTCCGTCCCCGTAAAGCAGACGGCTCATGGATGGCGTGGCCGGAGAACGCCCGAACCACCGAATGGTACGGTTGTGTAGAATCCAATCCCTATCAACAGGGTTGGTTCGTACCTCACGATATAGAGGGAATGGTGGAACTGATGGGTGGCAGGGAAGCTGTATTGGCAGACCTGAATGAACTCTTTGACAAGACCCCGGAGGATTTCTTATGGAACGATTATTACAACCATGCCAACGAGCCTGTACACTTTGTGCCCTTCTTATTTAATAAACTGGAGGAGCCCTGGAATACACAAAAATGGAGCCGGCATATCTGTAAGAACGCTTACCGTAACGAGGTGGAAGGTATTGTAGGTAACGAAGATGCGGGACAGATGTCGGCCTGGTATGTATTGACAGCCTCGGGTATCCATCCTTCCTGTCCGGGAGATACGAGGTTTGAGATCACCAGCCCTGTATTTGACCGGATAGAATTCCAACTGGACCCTGAATATGCAAGCGCAGAAAAATTTACGGTAATAGCTCACGATAACTCTTCTTCAAATATATACATACAGAGGGCCGTACTCAACGGAGAAGAGTACAACAAGTGTTACCTGGACTTTTCCGATATAGTTCACGGTGGGGTACTGGAGATCTATATGGGAGATACCCCTCAGAAAGAATGGGGGAGATAAAACGCTTTAATCCTGCTTAACTCCCTGTTTTACAATTCTGTTTTCACGGATACAGTGATCATAGAATTAGTACCCACTTAGTTCATGTAGAACTTGGTAAACAGAAACGTTGCATGAATGCCTAAGAGAAAGGATTTAGCGGAAAAGAGAACAAAGAAGAAAAAACAAAAGTCCCCTTATAAATGACTATGCATATTATACAGGGAGTAAAAAGAGAATAGTTCTACATGAACTAATCAAAAAAAACAGACGATTTAAAAATAAGATGCCTTGAATGTTAGCCTGCTAATAAGGTACAACTTTTTATTAATTAAAAATTGTTTACTAATATGAAGAAAAAACAGAGAGCGGATGCACGGAGTACCATGTGCAAAGTTGTAAAACTGATGTTTGCCCTGACACTGCTGTTAATGAGCGGCACTCAGGCGAAAGCAACCTCTACTATCCTGTCACAGACAGAAAGAACCATTTCCGGTTTGGTCAAAGATGATAGCGGTGAACCTGTAATCGGAGCGGCTGTTGTGGTAAAAGGAACGACCATAGGTACCACGACGGATATTGACGGTCTTTTTTACCTTGAAGATACCCGCCAACGCCGGAACCTTGCAATTAACCTATATGGGAATGAAAACCGTAGAACTTCCTATCGGTGACAAAACGCAGTTCAATGTAGTTATGGAACCGGATTATGTGCTGATCGACGATGTGGTGGTTATAGGATACGGAACCCGTTCCAAAAAGGATATGTCCATAGCGGTAAGTTCCGTAAAAAGCGAAGAGCTGAACGACCGCCCTTCCGCATTCAACATCATGCAGAGTGTTGCCGGAAAAGTAGCCGGGGTAACCAATGTATCCATGTCCGGCAGACCTGGTGGTTCTTCTGCTCTGCGTGTTCGGGGGATGGGTTCCATCAACGCAGGCAAAGATCCTATTTATGTACTTGACGGGGTGATCGGTGTGGATCCCGATATTATAAACTCTGCCAATGTTGAATCGATCGATGTGCTTAAGGACGCAGCGGCAACAGCTATGTATGGTGCACAAGGATCGAACGGGGTTGTGCTTATCACCACCAAAAAAGGGAAAAAGGGGAAAGGTACCGTTACTTACGATGGTAAGATGGGATTCGGCTTTATGAACCGCAAACTTGATATGCTGAATGCAGATGAATATATGGAAGTTCAGCGACGAAGCTATGCATACAGCGGACAAACCATACCTCACCTGCTCACTGCCGACGAAAAGCTCTTCCACTATGCTAAAGATGCTTCGGGTAATTATCAATACGATGAGAACGGCCTGCTGATCGCTTCACCCAAATACAATACCGATTGGCAGAAGGAGATGACCCGTACAGCCATCACCAATGACCACATTGTATCTTTTGCATCGGGTAACGATAACACCAGTGTTTACGCCAGTGTTGCCTACCAGAACTATGAGGGAGTGATGAAGGGTTCCGAGTACGAACGCTTCTCGGGTACTGTGAATGTAAACAGCAAGATCAAAGAGTGGTTACGGGTTCAGGTAGTAGGAACCGTAGGGAGCCAGAAGGGTAATAACAACGATATGGAAAGTTCTTTCAGCCAGGGAGCCCTCCGTGGTATGATCGAAATGCCCCCTATCGTGCCTGTGAAATATGAAGATGGTACCTGGGGACGCAAGGGTGACTATCCATATTCCGAAGAGGGAGAGAACCCATTGCTTCTGCTACGGGACAGAAAGGACGAGTGGAAATCTAATTTCTCCGTATTTAGCCTCAATGCGACCCTCGACCTTACTAAAAAACTGACACTGACTCTTCAGGGTGACTACCAACAGAATAATAAGAAAGAGATGAAGTATGCCAAGGCCGGTCTGCTGGATGTAAGCGAGAATAATGGTGGATATGCCGATATTTACAATTACGATACCCAGAAACTGACCAGCGAGAACTACTTCACTTACAGCGATGAATATTTTAACGGACAACTCAGTTCTAACTTTGTGCTGGGAGCCAGTTGGTATTACAAACGGGACGAAAGTTCCTCTTCCGGTTCTGAACAATATTTTGATGATTTCTTTGACTATTACAACCTCTCTGCAGGAACAACCTGGCACGAACCGACATCAGGAATGAACCAGAATACCATGAACTCATATTACTTCCGTATGAACCATAGTTTCCGTGACAAGTATCTGCTGGGGGCTACTTTCCGTGTGGACGGTGCCTCAAACTTCGGTATGAACAACAAGTACGGTTATTTCCCCTCTGTTTCAGCCGGATGGCGTATCTCAGAAGAGAGTTTCTTCGAACCCCTTCTCAACGTGGTAAATCAGGCCAAACTAAGAACCAGTTACGGTTTGGTAGGGAATGCCTCTATACCCAATTACAGAACCATCTCACAATACAGCAATGGTTCAACCATCTTCGATAATACCCTGAACTCGTATGTCATTCTCAGTAACCTGGGTAACAAAGATCTTAAGTGGGAATCATCCAGCCAGTTCAACATTGGGTTAGACCTAAACTTCTTTAATAACCGCCTGGAGTTAATTATGGATTACTATACTAAAACCACTAAAGACCTGTTGTTCGAGAAACAGATACCGATCACCACCGGATACGCTACTACATGGACCAACCTGGGTAAGATACGCAACAACGGTTTCGAGGCTACCCTTACCACACGCAACATCCACAACCGTGACTTTATGTGGCAAACAGATTTTGTCTATTCTACCAATAAAGTGAAGACATTGGATATTAACGGTGAAACCATCGACCTGGGCAACGATATCATTGCCCGCGAAGGGATAGACTGGGCTTCTTACTATGTGTATAAAAGGCTTGGTACATGGGGGCTTGATGAGGTAGAAGAGGCAGCCAAGTATGGTAAGAGACCGGGCGATATCAAATACGAAGATGTGAATGGTGACTATAAGATCGACGAGGAAGACCGTCAGCTTATGGGGACCGGTCGCCCGAAAGGTAATCTGACTATGGTAAATACCTTTACTTATAAAGGTTTCTCTCTTATGGTGGATGTGAACTATGTATATGGCTTTAAGATCATGAGTATTACCCACTCCATGGGTGAGAACAGGCCTTTGTATAGCAACAGTGTAAAAGATATACTCAAAGCATGGACACCTGAGAATCAGAACACCATGGTTGCCGCACTACGTTTGCCGTCAGATCCTTTCTTCGGCGAGAACGAGAAAGATTCATATATGCTTCACAAAGGAGATTTCGTGAGGATACGCAATATCGGCCTCTCCTACTCCTTTAGTCCCAAACTCCTTAGGCATATTCCTGAGGTCAGCAACCTGTCGCTGGGAGTGAATGTCGAGAACCTGGCATTATTCACTCAGTATCCGGGATACGATACGGAGATGGGAACATTCAATACAGATAACGGTCAGAGTATCGATTTTTACTCCTACCCACGACCGACAACCGTTACTGCTAACATTAAGATCACCTTCTAAAAACTTAATACGATGAACGATATGAAAAAGATATATTCAACTATAACCCGGCTTATGGCTCTGGCGGTCATCCTCTCTTCCTGCGATTCCTTCCTAGAAGAAAACCCCAAGACATTCCTCAATCCCGACTCCTATTATCAGAACGAAAAGCAGGTACTTGCCGCCGTTAACGGTATATACACCTTCGTGGATGATATCATGGATTCGGATATTGAACCTGGTTCGCAAAGTTTTATTTTCCTGGAATTTATGCACGGCTACGGTGAACGAATGCGCGGACAAGGAACCCAGGACCTTGTACAGGCCAACAGTCTGCTCATTGCCGATAACAACAGCTATGTACAAAGATTCTGGGAAACAGCCTATAAAGCCATTGAGAACTGTAACAGCGTGATCGAAGGTATTGAAGGAATGGAAGAGGGATCCATTGCCGAAAATAAAAAAAATCAGTACCTGGGCGAAACTTACTTTCTTCGCGGTTATTTCTACTTTAACTTAGTAAGACTCTACGGACCGGTACCCCTGAAACTTACACCGACCAAGGATGTAGCCAACACAGCCATCGAGCTGTCATCCGTAGAGGATGTCTACAACCAGATCGATGAAGATATGGCTAAAGCCGGTGAACTGATGGAGAATCCGGATTGGACCAATGTCAGCGGCCGTGTAACCAAGGGCACTGTGAAGTCTATGCATGCCAAGGTTTTACTGACTATGGCCGGGTATCCTCTTCAAAAAGGAGCCGAATATTATACCAGGGCTTATACCATGGCAAAACAGGTATACAATAGTAAAGCATTTGAACTGTTCGATACTTACGAAGAACTGAGGACAGTGGAAAACTCCGGAGAGATCATCTGGTCTGTTCAGCGGGAAGCCGACCAGGCAGGTAATCCCCTCCATAGTGCCCTGCTGGCTTATCCCGCTCCTGCAAAATCGGTATCAGCCAGTGCCGCTTACGGCGGAGCGATCACTGTTACGCAGCTCTTCTTCAATACCTACCCCCAGGGTGATAAGCGTATACAAGAGAGAGAGTTTTACTATACTGAGTAGGAAGCCCTGGATGGTTCGGGAATGGTAGACCTGGGAAGACTCTATATCTACAAATACTGGGATCAGGAAGCTGCAGAGACCGGAAAATCAGGTGCTGACTTTACCCTTCTGAGATATGCCGATGTTCTTTTAATGATGGCTGAAGCAAAAGCCAATGCCGACGGTGGTACTACCACTGACGCCGATGCTATTGAAGCATACTATTTAGTCAGAAACCGTGCATTGCCCGAAGAGGAAAAACCCACCTCTATCACTGTTGATAAGGTATTGCAGGAACGTTTCTGGGAGCTGGCTTTCGAGAACCAGACCTGGTATGACATGGCAAGAACCCGCAAAGCTCTGCACGCTGTTACAGGTCAGATCGTAAATTTGATCGGATACCAGACGCCGAGCCATACAGCACCCTTTACCGAGGCAAGTTTGTTGTTGCCGTATCCGATCCGGGAAAAGAGGTTAAATCCCAATTTGAAAAGAGACTGATATAAACAAGTAGTTAACCATGAAGTGTGACTCCAACCCTATAGTGTTATCAGCACTCTTACTCGGGCTTCTCCTCTCCTGCTCTGACAGGGATGACAGTAAAAGGGAAAACCCCTTTGAGCCCGGAGACGACGATACGTTGTTCAGGATCGTCACTACATCCAATGCCGATACCTTATACCTGTCGTGGGAACTTACCGACCCGGAATTCAGTTTCGATCACTATTGCATTGAACTGGGCAAACCGGCCACAGTCAAAACCGTCGGAAGGGACGAAACGATGTCCTACTTTACCCGCGTGCCGTACAACGAGCCTGTATCCGTAGCTATCTCATTGATGGAAGGTGGCAAAGCGGTCAGCACCAGTACCACTCAGGTAAAGATCGATGGCCTGGATAAGGTGATCGCAGGCGTTATCATCCCCGACCGCGGTAGTGTAACCGCAGGCGATGGAATGTACTCTATTCTCCTGCCCGATGGCAGAAGTATCTTCCTGATGGGTGACTCTTACGTGGGAACGGTCACAGGCGGACAACGCCCGACATCAGACCCCATGTACCGGAATACATATATTGTGTATGACAACGGTAAGGTGAGTGCCATTTACGGGCCGGAGGTAACAAAAATGCTTCTGCTGCCGTACCTCCCGGTTACCCCGACGAGCAAAAATGGTACTGGCCGGGACACGGTTTTGTGGAGGGTGATAAGTTGTACATCTTCCAGACGCTGATGTACCAGGAAAGAGATGATATGTGGGAATTTATGTATGAAACTACCCATATTCTGGAGTACAATCTTCCCGGGTTGGAGTTGAACCGGATAACCCCTATACCCTTCAACGGCTCAACAGATATACATTACGGAATGGCCGCACTGAACGACGGTGATCACACCTATATTTATGCACAAGTAGATATACGGAACGATCTGGATCCTATCACCGAAGTGCTGGTAGCACGGACCGTTGCAGGCGATCCGTACAACAACTGGCACTATTACAACGGTTCGGGCTGGAGTGCAGATCCATCGGATGCCGTAAAGCTGGAAGGGTTATCTTCTGTACCTGTTTCGTCACAGTTCAATGTGTTCAGGCTGCGGGACAAATATGTATTACTTACGCAGAAAAAGACATTTAACACGGGTGAGATCTATACTTTTATTGCCGATAGCCCTACAGGACCCTGGAGAAATAAACAACTTATTTTTAAGACATACGAACAGGATATTCCACATTTGTTCACTTACAACGCAATGGCTCACCCGCAGTTTGAAAAAGAGGGGATGATCCTCATTAGTTACAATGTGAATACCGAAGTATTTGCGGAGCAATTCAGCGATGTAAGTACCTATCGTCCCCGGTTCTTCTGGGTGGATATAGATAAAATTATGAATGAAAAATGAAGAGCCTGAAAACTCGTAATTTATAAACTCAAAAACTCAAATAATGAAGAAATATGCATTAATATTCACAGTCGTTTCGGTTTTGTCCGCCCTTGCAGGCTGCGATGACGATAACCGTACCAGAATGTCATCAGATTACCCTTCTGATTATGATATAAATTATAGTCTGTTCCACGTTTATCAGTATGATGAGGTAAACATTAACGGGATCGATATTACTCAGAAGTTTAGCTTTTTTGATACCTTCAAACTAATACTGCACTATACTGACGGTAAGATCAGTGCAGTAACTTTCAATAACGGCGATATACCTTTTTCACCTTACAGCTATGAGGTTCCTGCCGGTAAGGTGGATGCGTACCTGGATACAACCGTGCTTCCCAACGAATTGCGTATAACCGGATCGGATCTTGTTATCGCCTATTTTGTGGATGGTGAGTTCAGCATTCCTTTCAAGCTGGATTGCTCGTCGGTAGATTATAAATATACTTTCAAGAGTGTTAATCAATAAAACTGTAACTGTATGAAATTCATGAAAAAATATAAATATTTACTCTCATTGCTGGTACTGTCATTCCTGATTGCCACCTGTATGACCATTGAAGAGATCATTCACCCTGACGATGCACAGGTAGACAGCGATATCAACATTACCGTAAAGATAAAACTGGTGGCCGAAACCGATGGCAGCAGCAAGCTGGCCTTTGGTATATTAATGCCTAAAGCCTGGAATGTGAGTGAGTATGCAACAGTGACCCTTACCACAGAAGCGGGATTTGCCGGTAATGCGGTTACCAACGAACCCATGACACTGATGAGTGCCACAGATACAAATCCGTCGGACGGCAAACCCTGGTCTGCTTCGTTCCAGAGCCGTTTTGGGGTACTGGGTAACACAGGGCCTGTGGAATGGGTGGTGTTTAAATCGGCTACCACCTTCCAGATCGATGATAACATTGAAGCACAAAAAACCGTAACAGGTACTGTGAATATAAAACTTCACACCGGTACGCGTGCGGTCAGGTTCTATGCGGGATATGCCTTCTGCGGAGAGTCGACCGGATTTGACGGCGAAAAATACCCGGATGAGGATGTGGTAGCGGCTAAACTTCTGGAAGTTACCGGAGGTGATGAGCCCCAGATGGATTTTACCTCTGATCCTGCGGTATCGTATGTGCCTGCGACTTTCGGTTTCGGTGACATATTCTCCATCCGCTACAACGAGCCCAACTATATAACCGAAGGTGGCCTGAAAGGGGACAATGCGTATATGTATGCAAAAGTAGTGTACATGGAAGGCGGGATAGAGAAGGAGAAGATCATAGACGAGATCTCCGATAAAACCCTGATGGAGCCTCTGGGCGATCTGGGTTCGGTAACCTCTTTCCAGAAGTATATCTATCCGAGAGATCTCTTTGAGTTATCAAAAGATGCCACGATTCTGACGATTGAGGTACACTTTACCAATAAAGATAAAAGTATAATCATACTGGATAGTGAAACGGACGATAATTTTGTTGTTGAGGAGACCTGTGAATAAAAAGTGACGGACCACCCGGAAAAAGAGTGTTCCGGAATATTCTTTAACCCCTTTACTCATGAGGATGTTCCGGGAACCCTCCTCCGACCGACCCCTCTCCGAAGGATGGTAAACCAGCCTTTACCGTACCTGAAGAGCGGAGGAGGAGTCCCGGAACACTCTTTTTATCACTCTGTATACCGCAACTTATCATATTTATAATACCATGAAAAAAGCACTCTACCTACTTGCAACCTGTTTAATAAATATCCATATCCTCACAGCCTCTTCCCTCCTCATTACTGACCTGAGATGCGAGAGTCTTACTGATCCGCTGGGTATTGATACCACCCATCCCCATTTCAGCTGGAAGATACGATCCGCGGACCCCGTGCAGTCCTAATACTATGAAATTCAGGTAGCATCAGACAGTATCCGTCTGATACAAAACAATCCTGACCTGTGGAACTCAGGTAAGACCCGGAGACCGGCTTCCGTGATGATCCCTTATGAAGGAAAAGAATTAAGGTCACGTATGCTCTGTTACTGGCGGGTCCGTATATGGAATGAAAAAGGAGAAGCATCCGACTGGAGTGCTATCGGACGGTTCGCAGTGGGTATTCTGGAAAATGACAAACTTCAGGGAGCCTATATAGGACTCGCTACAGGCCACGGGGATGTCCGTGCTCCGCTCCTAAGGAAAACCTTTACGATGAGTCAATCGGGCACTACTTTTCTATATGTTAGTTCCCTGGGTTATCATGAAGCCTATATCAATGGTATCAAAGCGGATAGCAGAGTACTGGCTCCGGTCACTTCTCAATTGGATAAACGTTCACTGATCGTAACGTATGATATTACTCCTTATCTGCAACAGGGAGAGAACGAGATCGTATTCTGGCTGGGATAGGGATGGTACAAAAAAACAACCTTCGGAACCGAGTATGACGGCCCTCTGGTAAAGGCAGAAATAGATATACTACAAAACGGGAACTGGCAACCAATCCTGACGACCGATACCTCGTGGAGCGGTCGTGAAAGCGGATATTCG
The DNA here is from genome assembly GCA_021203405.1 of Bacteroides sp. Lineage (GTDB taxonomy): Bacteria > Bacteroidota > Bacteroidia > Bacteroidales > Bacteroidaceae > Bacteroides. The sequence goes on along the minus strand of JAJQBG010000261.1, from coordinate 28,046 downwards.
GACACTGATACCTGGCAGGCCCTCCGGTTCGGCGGAGAAAGAATAGACGGGCGGTTACTTCCCGGGGATATGTCAGCCCATAGTTTGAATAAGCTGGAATGGTTTCCCGTAACAGCTATCCCTGTTTCCAACCGGAAAGAAACACCACAGATGTGCGAACCGGATAAAATACAGGAAGTACTGATCCCCCAAAACATTCAGGTCCTTACTGAGAACTCCTGGTTAGTAGATATGGGAAAAGTAATAACCGGATGGTTTGAATTACAACTTTCACAACTCCCGGAAGGACATGAAGTAACAGTAACTTATACAGATGATCTTACATTAGACCCCAACTTTACAGACCAGGGAGAAAGCGATATTTATATCGCTTCCGGCAAGACTGGTGATATTTTCTGTAATAAATTCAACCATCACGCTTTCCGGTATGTAAAAATAACCAATTTGCCCTATAAACCTGAAAGCGGACAGGTCAAAGCTTACCTTATTTATGGAGATTACAAACCGGCAGCAACTTTCGAATGTTCAGATACAGACCTGAATGCCATCCACACGATGATCCAATACACGTTGAAGTGCCTTACTTTCAGCGGGTATATGGTAGATTGTCCTCACATTGAACGTGCCGGCTACGGAGGCGACGGCAATGCATCTACCCAGGTACTGCAAACCATGTACGATGTTTCTCCTGTTTTCCTGAACTGGTTGCAGTCCTGGAAGGATGTCATGCGCAAAGATGGAAGCCTGCCGTACGTAGCACCCAATTACATAACTACCGGCGGCGGTCCTTACTGGTGCAGTTTCATGGTACTTGCTCCCTGGAGAACGTATGTAAATTACAACGACTTACGCTTTATAGAGCGATACTACGACACAATGAAACGATGGATGGAATATGTGGAAAAATATACCGTTAACGGATTGCTGGAACGATGGCCCGACACGGAATACCGGAGCTGGTATCTGGGCGACTGGCTCGCTCCTGCCGGTGTGGATAGCGGGAATGAATCCTCCATTGACCTGGTTAATAACTGTTGTATCAGTGAATGTTTAGGCACTTTGCAGAAAATAGCTGCTGTACTGGGAAAACCGGAAGAGGCTAAAGATTTTGCAGAGCGTAAAGCAACCCTGAACCGGCACATACATGAGAGATTCTATAACCCGGAAGAATGTATCTATGCAACCGGTTCCCAATTAGATATGTCTTACCCTATGTTAGTAGGCGCGGTTCCCGCCTCCTTATACAAGAACGTCCAGGAGAAGATGACCGGGTTGAGCCAGACTCATCATAACAATCATATTGCCGTAGGACTGGTCGGTGTTCCTGTACTTACCGAATGGGCTATTCAAAACAAAGAGACCGACTTTATGTACGCTATGCTGAAACAGCCTGACTATCCGGGATACCTGCACATGTTAAACAACGGAGCGACCACCACCTGGGAGTACTGGAGCGGGGAACGCAGCCGGGTACACAATTGTTACAACGGTATCGGCAGTTGGTTCTACCAGGCTGTAGGAGGTATCCGGCCGGATGAAGATCATCCGGGGTATCAACACTTCTATATCGAACCCCAGATCCCCCCGGGGAGTTACCTGGGCAAAGACCACTAAAGAGACACCGTATGGAACCGTCACAGTCAACTGGGAGCTGGCAGAGAATCAACAACACATGTATATTTCCCTGCCGGCAGGGGTACAAGCCAGTGTGGCAATTCCTGAAAAAGCGACGGGTTGTACAGTGAACCGAGAAAAAACAGAGATTGAAAGTCCGGAGTTGCTTTTAAATACAGGCAGCTACGCGATCACATTTACACTCACTCCAAACGAATAAGATGAAGAAATTACAGGTACTATCTATTATTTTCCTATTTACCCTTGCTCTACCTGCACAGGTTAAAGACCTGGTGCACTATGTAAATACCTTGCAGGGGACCGACTCTCATTTTGATCTGAGCTACGGGAACACCTATCCGACCACCGGTATGCCCTATGGCATGCATACATGGTCGGCACAGACCGAAAAAAACGGAGAAGGGTGGAAATATCAATATTCCGCGCATACAATACGGGGGTTCTGCCAGTCGCACCAATGCAGTCCGTGGGTAAGCGATTACGCCGTTTATTCTTTAATGCCCGTAGCAGGGAAACTGGTCGTAAATCAGGAAGAGAGAGCCACCGGGTTCAGCCACGATAATGAAACAGCCAAACCTCACTATTACAAAGTAACACTGGATAATGGTATTACTACCGAAATGGCTCCTACCACACGAGGCGTACACCTGCGCTTCTCCTTTCCGAAAAACGAAGAGGCTTATCTTGTACTGGATGGCTACACGGACATGAGCGAGATCCATATTGATCCGGATAAAAGACAAATTACCGGTTGGGTAAACAATCAACGTTTTGTGAATGAACCTTCCACCTTCCGGAACTACTTTGTGGTACAGTTCGATCAACCCTTTGAGTCCTGCGGCATCTGGGAAAATCAGCAAGATAAGGTTTTCGCCGGACAATTTACCGGTACAGGAAAAGGATACGGAGCATACATCCGGTTCCGGAAAGGAACCATAGTACAAGCCAAGGCAGCCTCCTCTTACATCAGTTACGAACAAGCCCGGATCACCCTCAACCGCGAATTGGGTGGAGATAGAACCCTAGAAGTAACCAAAGCCCGCGGAGCAAAGATCTGGAATGAACTGCTGAACAGAGTCCTGGTGGAAGGAGGAACAGAGGAGCAAATGAGAACATTTTACTCCTGCCTATTCCGTGCTAATCTATTCTCCCGTAAATTTTACGAACGCGATGCCGACGATCAGCCGTATTACTACAGTCCTTATGACGGGAAAATATATAGCGGTTATATGTACACCGATAACGGCTTCTGGGATACTTTCCGTTCACAGTTCCCGCTGACAAATATTCTTCATCCCACGATGCAGGGGCGCTATATGAATGCGCTGCTGGATGCCTGCGAACAATGCGGATGGTTACCTTCGTGGTCGGCCCCGGGAGAGACCGGAGGTATGATAGGTAACCATGCGATCTCATTATTGACCGATGCCTGGGTAAAAGGTATCCGCACCTTCGATCCTGAAAGGGCCCTGCGTGCCTACGCGCACGAAGCAATGAACAAAGGTCCGTGGGGAGGAGCCAACGGACGCCAGGGGTGGAAAGAGTATTTCCAGTTAGGCTACGTACCCTACCCGGAATCCCTGGGTTCTACGGCACAAACACTGGAGCATGCCTATGATGATTTCTGCGGATATCAATTAGCCAGGGAATCCGGAAATAAATTTTACGAAGAGATATTTGCCCGGCAAATGTACAATTACCGGAATGTATTTGATCCTTCAACCGGATTTATGCGCGGCAGAGGAACAGACGGCCGGTGGCAGGAGCCCTTTGACCCCTACGTTTGGGGTGGTCCCTATTGTGAAGGAAATGCCTGGCATTATACATGGTCGGTGTTTCACGACGTACAAGGATTGATCAACCTGTATGGAAGCAACGAGAAATTCACCACCAAAATGGATTCGGTATTTACTGCACCCAATGTGATCAAACCCGGTACATACGGCGCTATTATCCATGAAATGAAAGAGATGGAACTGGCCGGTATGGGACAATATGCTCATGGTAATCAACCCATACAGCACATGATCTACTTGTACAGCTATGCCGGGCAGCCCTGGAAAACCCAATATTGGGCACGTCAGATCATGGACAGGCTCTACAACTCTACAGAAAGAGGTTATCCGGGCGATGAAGACCAGGGAGGTATGTCGTCCTGGTACATTCTGAATGCGCTGGGTATCTACAGTGTCTGTCCCGGAACGGACGAATATGTGCTGGGCAGTCCGCTTTTCCCCAAAGCAACAATTACGATGGAAGATGGCAGTAAGTTCGTTGTTGAAGCTGTTGAGAACAACAAAAAGAATGTTTACATTCAATCTGCCACACTTAACGGGGAACCACTGACCAGGAATTACATTACCTACAAAGATATAACAAAGGTGGAACCCTACGTTTTGAAATGGGGGATCAACCCAACAAAAGCAGAGGTACTACCGCAGATGCTGCTCCTTTTTCCTCATCAAAGAGAGAATAAGGTCTGGCTCCCTGCAGGGACGCGTATTTGCGTCTCCACCCATAAAAAGATAATAACTAATTGCACACTATATTATGAAGATCAAAACTCTATTATTCTGTCTGCTGGGAGGGATTCTTTTCCTGACCCCTCTTCACAGCCAAAACAAGAACTATGCCTTGCAGGTCAACACATTAATAGGCACCAAAGGGTTGGGACTCACATCGGGGTACTGCTATCCGGGAGCTACCTATCCTTTTGGTATGGTTCAGTTCACACCCTCCTATTTTTCAAAACGCTCAGGCTTTGTAATTAACCAGCTGAGCGGCGGCGGATGTGAACATATGGGTAATTTCCCTACCTTTCCCGTAAAAGGAAAGTTGCAGATGTCGCCGGACAATATCCTGAATTACCGTATAAACGTTTCCCGTGAAAAAGGGCATGCCGGCTATTATGAAGCGTATGTACAGGAAGATATCCAGGCAAAGCTGACCGTAACAGAAAGAACAGGAATGGCCCATTATAGCTATCCCGAAGAAGAAGAGTATGCTACAGTTATAATTGGCGGCGGAGTTTCGGCTACACCCATCGACCAGGCCGCTATTGTCGTCACCGCTCCCAATCAATGTGAAGGATATGCCGAAGGTGGGAATTTTTGTGGTATCCATACTCCTTATAAAATCTACTTTGTTGCCGAATTCGACAGGCAAGCCCTTGAATCAGGCACCTGGAAGCACGATAAACTGAAACCAGGAAGTACCTTTGCAGAAGGTGAGAACTCCGGTGTATATTTTACTTTTGATGTAAAGAAGAATAAAAACATTCAATATAAGATCGGAGTATCTTATGTATCGGTCGAAAACGCAAGAGAAAATCTCCGGGCAGAGAATAGCGGATGGGATTTTGATACTATAAAGAACCAGGCAGAGACTACATGGAATAATTACCTGAGCAAGATAGAAGTGGAAGGGACCAATCCCGACCGTATCACTCAATTCTACACTCATCTGTATCACTCATTCATCCACCCCAATGTATGCAGCGATGTAAACGGCGAATATATGGGAGCAGATAACAAAGTTTACAGATCCCGTTCCAGGAATTACACTTCATTCAGCAACTGGGATACATACCGTACACAGATTCAGCTACTTTCCATGCTGGTACCCGATATTGCCTCTGACATTGTAATCTCCCACCAGCTATTCGCCGAACAATCGGGAGGAGCCTATCCCCGTTGGGTAATGGCAAACATTGAGACCGGTGTAATGCAGGGCGACCCTACCCCTATATTAGTTGCCAATGCTTATGCCTTTGGTGCACGTAACTATGACCCCAAGCCCCTGTTCAACATTATGCGGACCAATGCCGAGGAACCCGGAGCCGCCTCACAAGGAGTGGAAGCCCGTCCGGGGCTCAGGCAATACCTGGATAAAGGTTATTACGATGCTTCCATCCAGCTGGAGTACACTTCGGCCGATTTTGCCATCGGACAGTTCGCCCTGCAGGCAGTTGGAGACGAATTCGCCAGCTGGCGATACTTTCACTTTGCCCGTTCGTGGAAAAACCTGTTTAATCCGGAGACCGGATGGCTGCAGTCACGTAATCCGGACGGTTCATGGAAACTATTGAGCGAAGATTTCAGGGAATCAACCTATAAAAACTATTTCTGGGTGGTTCCGTATGACATTGCCGGCCTGATAGAGATTATAGGAGGAAAAGCAGCAGCAGAAAAGCGTTTGGATGAATTCTTTATCCGTCTGGATACCGGTTATAACGACCCGTGGTTCGCTTCAGGGAACGAACCCAGCTTTCAGATCCCCTGGGTATATAACTGGACAGGCAGTCCATACAAAACACAGGCGGTGATCAACCGCACCCTGAATGAACAATATACCAGCAAGGAGAACGGACTTCCCGGTAACGATGACCTGGGTACCATGGGAGCCTGGTATGTATTTGCCTGCATGGGTATCTATCCCCAGATTCCCGGGATCGGCGGATTTACCCTGAATACTCCCATCTTCCATACTATTAAAATTCACCTGAAGAACGGAGATATTATTATCAAAGGTGGTTCTGAAAAGAATATCTATACCCAAGGTTTGAAATTAAACGGAAAAACGTACGATAGCACCTGGATAGATTGGGAAGTCGTTTCAGAGGGAGCCACGCTGGAGTTCAGTACCTCGGCTAAACCCGATAAGAAATGGGGAACCCAGGTAATACCCCCCCCTCCTTCCCCTGATTTAATCCAAAAGCCATCATTAATAATCCCGAAAATATGAAAAGAATTATTTTTTATTTAGTCGTCACCATTACCCTTGCCGCATGCAGCCAACCACCCAAAAATGACTATCCGGATTGGGCATGGGCAGATTTCCGGCGCCCCGAAGGATTAAACCCCATCCTCTCTCCGGTAGAAGATACGAAGTTCTATTGCCCGCTGACCCAGGATTCCGTAGCCTGGGAATCTAACGATACTTTTAACCCCGGTGCCACCAGTTACGATGGAAAAGTGATCGTACTCTATCGTGCCGAAGATAGATCGGGCGAAGGTATCGGAGGGCGAACTTCCCGTCTCGGCTACGCCTGGTCTGAAGACGGGCTACACTTCCAGCGCAAAAGCACTCCGGTGTTCTATCCCGGCACAGACAGCCAGAGAGAACTGGAATGGCCCGGAGGGTGTGAAGATCCCCGTATTGCGATGACCGAAGAAGGTCTCTATGTAATGTTTTATACCCAATGGAACAGGAAGCAGGCACGTTTAGCCGTAGCCACCTCCCGTGACCTGCAACATTGGGATAAATACGGACCTGCGTTTGCTAAAGCATACAACGGGCGTTTCTTCAACGATTTTTCCAAATCAGCATCCATTATCACCAAACTGGAGAACGGCAAACAGGTCATTGCAAAAATAGACAATAAATACTGGATGTACTGGGGAGAAGAGCTCGTGAATGTAGCCACCTCAGAAGACCTTATTAACTGGACACCCCTGCTCGACGAGAAGGGGGACCTGCTGAAAGTAATGACCACGCGTCCGGGCAAATTTGACAGCTACCTGGCAGAATGCGGTCCTCCGGCGATCATGACCGATAAAGGAATCCTATTGATGTACAACGGTAAAAACAAAGCCGGGACCGAGGGGGATACCCGGTATACAGCTAACTCTTATTGTGCAGGCCAGGCTTTGTTTGACCTGAGAGACCCTACCCGGTTGATCGGCAGATTAGATAAACCCTTTTTCATTCCCGAAGCTGATTTTGAGAAGAGCGGCCAGTATCCTGCCGGGACCGTGTTCATTGAAGGACTCGTCTACCATCAGGAAAAATGGTTCCTTTATTATGGTTGTGCCGACTCCCGGGTAGCCGTTGCCGTCTATCATCCTGAATAACTTTTTCCCTATGTATATTTACCCTGATTTAATAACTTAACTACAAATAAGAAGATGAAAAGAATGATCGTATCCCTGATAACCATTGTCACCCTATCTTTTTCAACCGTTGCCCAGACTATTTCTCCCTTTAAAGAGGGGGACAGAGCCGTATTCTTAGGAAACAGCATCACCGACGGCGGACACTACCACTCCTATATATGGCTTTATTACATGACACGTTTCCCCGAAATGAAACTTACCATCCTCAATGCCGGTATAGGAGGAAATACAGCCTGGGATATGTACCAACGTTTAGATACAGATGTTTTTAATAAAAGGCCCACAGTGCTGATGGTCACCTTCGGAATGAATGACTCAGGCTATTCCGAATACAACGGTAGTAACCCGAAAGAGTTCGGTGAACAAAAATACCAGGAATGTTTTGCTAACTACCAGCTGGTAGAAAAGCGCTTGCAAGGATTATCTGATACAAAAATAGTATTGATGGGAAGTTCGCCTTATGACGAAACCGCACAGATCCCCAACCCTCCCTTACAGGGCAAGAACGAAGTGATGAAAAGGATTATGGAATTCCAGAGACAATCTGCCCGGCAAAATAACTGGCAGTTCATAGACTTCAATGAACCGATGACAACTATTAATCAAAAAATGCAGCAGGCACTCCCCTCTTTTACCCTTTGCGGCAATGACCGTATTCATCCGGATAATAACGGGCACATGGTGATGGCCTATCTGTTCCTGAAGGAGCAGGGATTTGCAGGTAAAGAGGTAGCAGATGTTGAAATTAATGCGTCACAATCAAAAGTTATCAAAGCGGTAAACTGCGAGATCTCCTCTATAAAAAATCAGGCAAAGAGCTTAGTTTTGATTACCTGGCCCACACACTGCCTTATCCGTTAGATACCATTGCACGGGGATGGGAACAGAAAATAAGCCAGGCCGAAGCAGTCAAAGTAGTTCCTTTTATGGAAGAGATGAATCAGGAAATACTCAAAGTTACCGGATTGAAAGGAGATCATATACTTTTTATTGACGACGAAGAGATCGGGGTATGGAGCGGAGAAGAGTGGGCAAAAGGCATTAACCTGGCTAACGAAACCAAAACTCCCCAATATCAGCAGGCACTGGCTGTCATGCACCTGAATGAGTATCGCTGGGAGATAGAAAGAGGGTTCAGACAGTACGCCTGGATACAATTCTGTTTCTTCCAGGAGAAAGGACTCCTGTTTGCCAACAACAGAAGATCCATTGATGTACTGGATGAAAACCTGGCTACCAACGTCTGGTTACCCGGTCACCGGGACATCTATACCAAAATGATGCATCCGGAAGTACGTGAGGCCCGCGAGCAGGAAATGGAGGGACTGATTGCTAAAATATACGAGATAAATAAACCGGTACGCAGAAAGATCACTCTCAGATCCACAACACCCTGACCCTAAAAACGTCTTCCCCTGCCGTTGTAAGGCAGGGGAAGAATATGTTAAACCCTCTATGTATAAAATTCAGAGGATCGTTTATCCTGAAACACTCTGTTTACCTTAAAAACCACTATCCTCTTAAAGCTATTCCCTTTTATTAATCCTGCTGGAACCGCCGTGTAACCTTCAACAGATTAACCGAATAATTTACCACATTCTGAGCTTCCTGGATCATCGTAAGATAAACCATACTCACTTTGATACTACCGGCATTTCCCTGGATACGCTTCAACTCTTCCCGGTTGATCTGAGATAACTGGCTGTTTACCTTGTTGGAGATATCAATGATCTCCTGAAAATTATTATACCGGTTATAAGTGATCATAGTTCGGATGGAAGAGAGCAGGTAAGAGACATGTTTGGTTACATCGGTGAACTCCTTTTTCTGCGCTTCACTCAGCGGATTAAAGTTGTTATCAATATGTTCCAGGCATGGCTCTATAAGACGGCCGATACTGTATACGATCTCACCGGCAAAATCATTGCCCTGATAAATATAGAGTCCCTTATCCAGCAACACATTGTTATCCAGTTTACTTACTGCCAGTGTACTCTGGCGTTTCATCTGTTTAATAAGCTGTTTTTCAAATTTGGTAGCACCGGCAGCTTTCCGCAATCCCCGGAGATTCTCTTTCATAAAAGAGTCTACCGTACGGTCAAAGTTCTCTTCGGCGTATGCCAATACCTTGGAAAGCTCTTCCAGGCTGAAAGCACGTACAAGCCCCAGTGTTTTCGTTTCGTCCGTATTATTCATGATCTCTTTCCAGGAATCCGGTCCCTGGCCTTTATTAGCCTTCTTTTTATAGAGGATCTGACTCCGGATCAATGAAACGGCTACTACCCCGATCATACCCACCACAGCAACTGCACCTCCATAATAAATGATCAGTGCTACGATGAAACAGCTGGTAAAGGCTGCTCCCGCAGTAATGAACCATCCGCCGATCACACTCAATACACCTGTAATACGGAATACCGCTGAATCACGTCCCCAGGCTCTGTCGGCCAGTGAGGTACCCATAGCGACTATAAACGTTACATAGGTAGTGGAAAGGGGAAGTTTTATAGATGTTCCTAAGGCGATCAGCAACCCGGCCAGTACCAGGTTGACGGAAGCACGAACGAGGTCGAACGCTGCTCCATCTTCAATAATGGCTTCATTCTTACGGAAGCGGGTATCGATCCAGTTGCGGGTAGATTTGGGTACGATACTTACAAATCCCTGTGCAAAGTTCATAGTGGCACGAACCAGGGTACGGGCAATAGGAGTACTACCAAAACTCTCCTCTCCTTCATCCTGACGGGAAAGGTTTACGGAGGTCTTAATGACATTGTGTGCTTTTTTAGAAGTGCAAAGGGCATATACCATAATGGCACCTGCACCGATCAGGAAGTACCAGGGAGTTTTAGCAGGTCCCAGTAAAGAGGTCATTAGCAAATTACCCGGAGTAACATCCGCCCCCTGAGAAATAAAGTCCATAAAGGAAGAGTAACCGGCAAGAGGGATACCGATAAAGTTCACCAGGTCATTCCCGGCAAAGGCCATGGCCAGCGCGAAAGTTCCCATGAGTACAACCACCTTAAAAACATTTACTTTACACCAGTGCAGGATCTGCATCAGGATCGTAAAGAAAACGAAAAAGCCGAGTACGATCATACCGGTATTTCCATACACCCAGGCTTTAAAATCACTTGTCATCAGGGAACTATCTTTCAACCCTTTGATCAGCATAAAATAGAGAATGGAAGTAGCGGCAATTCCCCCGAAAATACCGATGGAGTACTTCATCCGCTTTTTATAGTTGAAGGTAAATACCAGACGGGCAATATATTGTACCAGCATACCGAAAAAGAAAGCGATAGCTACCGAAAGGAAAATACCCATAATAACCGAAAGTGCCTTTTCGGTATTGATCAACATGCCGAAATCCAGAAAATCAGAGTTGTGTACTTTGATAAGAGCCAGGGCAAACGTTCCTCCCAACAGTTCGAACACCATCGAAACAGTAGTAGAGGTAGGCATTCCCAGCGTATTAAATACATCCAGCAATACCACATCGGTCAACATAACCGCCAGCAGGATACACATGATCTCTGCAAAATAGAAATATTGTGGCTGATATATACCGTGACGGGCAATATCCATCATTCCGTTGGAAAGGGCCGCTCCGGCAAAAACCCCGATCGCTGCTACGATCAGTACAATTTTGAAAGGTGCTGCTTTTGCCCCGATAGCAGAATTCAGAAAGTTAACAGCATCGTTACTCACCCCGACCATCAGGTCAAAGATAGCAAGCAGGAATAGAAAAACGACGATCAGTAAATAAAATGTTTCCATATGCATGATAATTATGTTGCAAAAAAAACAACAAACTTATTGCACGCAAATGTCATACATATTACAATCCTGTTACATTCTTCTTTTCAAGATAGTTATAGAAGTAATACTGAGCCCGTACAGGCGCTGTTCCTTCCCGTTTAAAGATATTCTCCAGCTTTTCATTCACCCGGCAGGCTTTTTGGTTATCGGTAAGCTGGATGGTAAGCAGATCGATGATCTCACCTTTCAGTTTCGGGTCCTGCACCGGAACTACGGCCTCAATACGCCGGTAGAGATTGCGCCTCATCCAGTCGGGAGATCCGATATAGACTTTCGGGTTTACATCATTGCCGAAATACCAGATACGGGCGTGTTCCAGAAAGGTATCCACCAGACGGGTGATCCGGATGTTCCGGCTATAGGGCTGTCCGGGGATCAGGCAACAGATCCCCCGTATGATCAGATCGATCTTTACTCCTTTTTCAGAGGCTTCATACAGGCGATCTATCATCTTTTTATCCTGTAGGGAATTCATTTTCAGGATAATCCTTCCCGCTTTTCCCGCTTCTGCCAGTCCTATCTCACGATCTATCAGTCTGTCGAGCTCATCCAGCATATTGACCTGGGAGACCAATAGGTGAGTAAACACCGGTTTCTGAGTCTCTTTCCGGAGATAGCGGAAAAGAGTATATACATCTTCCACGATCTCTCTCTCTGAGGTAAAAAGTCCGGTATCGGCATAGGTACGGGCGGTCTTCTCATTGAAATTACCCGTACTGATATAGGCATAACTTTTTAACAACCGCCCCTTATCGGTAGTACGCCTGATAAGCGCCACCTTGGCATGCACTTTCAATCCCGGCAGACTATAGATGATATGTATACCGGCATTTTTCATCATCTCTGCCGTTGCCAGGTTATTCTCCTCGTCAAACCGGGCTTTGAGCTCTACAAAGACTGTTACTTTTTTACCGTTCTGCGCCGCAGCGATCAGAGTATGGATCACTGCCGAATTCTGAGCGACCCGGTACTGGGTGATCATAATTTCGCGGGTCATCGGGTCGTGCACCGCCTCGTAGAGAAAATGGATAAAGTGTTCAAAAGAGTGATAGGGAAAATGGAGTAAGAGGTCACGGTTGTGTATATAGTCAAAAACAGACTCCTTTTTATTGAGACAGGTCAACCTGAGGGGAGTAAGCCCGTGCGGTACATCCAAACGTCCGGTCGGATCGGGTAAATGGATCAGGTCTTCCAGGTTGAGGTGTTTATCCCCGGCAACCAGTTCATTCCGGTCAATGCCAAAGACATCTACCAGGTAATCCAGAAAATCGTCCGGCATTTCCCGGTCATATACGAACCGGCATACGGCACCGATCTTGCGTCTCTTTACCTTCTTTTTAACCTGCTCTACAATATCGCCGGCAATCTCTTCATCGATCAGGATATCGGCATCCCGGGAGATCTTGATGCAATAAGCACAATCCATTTCATATCCGGGAAACATCATTCCGATATTGGCTTTAATAATATCTTCCAGGAACATCAGGTAGTGATAACCGTTACAGGCCGGAAGCTCAATAAAACGGGGAACCTTACTATAAGGAAGTTTCAGGACAAAGTATTGAACCCGATCGGGAGCCTCCGGAGATACACTTTTACGGAGCATTCTTACAGCCAGATAAAGACGGTTATCCCGCAGGAAAGTAAGCGTATCACCTTTGGCAATAAGGACCGGCTGAAGATAAGGAAAGGTCTCCTCCCGGAAAAAACTACGTATATATTCCGTATGGAAAGACTCTACCTGACTGCTCTGGTAAAAAATGATCCCGTTTCCCCGGAGTGCCGGAAGGATCTTATTTTCATAGATATCCACACGCTTTTCCAGTTGCCTGTTCACCTCCCGGGTGATCTGCTCCAGCACTTCCCGGGTAGCCTGCAGATCCTCATCGCTTTTGCGGGTTCCGGAGAGCGCAGCTTTATGCTCTGCCACCCGTATTTTATAGAACTCTTCGAGGTTGGAAGAGTAGATGGAGATAAACCTGATCCATTCATACAAAGGCAAAGTATCATCCTCCACCTCCAGTAATACCCTGTAGTTGAATGAGAGCCAGCTTATATCCCGTTTAAAATAGTTATAACCTCCTTCCATAGAGCCTGAATTTGTGGTAAATATACATTTTTTGTAGGAATTGAAAAAGCTGCTCTTCAAACTTTCGCAAAATGTGTTACATTTGCAGGAAGTAAAAAGAAAAGAATGAAAAGGATCGGACTCTTATCAGATACCCACGGATACTGGGACGACAAATACCTGGACTATTTTGAAAGCTGCGACGAGATATGGCACGCCGGTGATATCGGCTCGCTCGAAGTAGCCAACAAACTGGCAGCGTTCCGTCCCTTCCGGGCGGTATATGGTAATATTGACGGGCAAGATATCCGGAGAGTTTATCCGCAGGTAAACCGGTTTACCCTGGAAGGGGCTGAGATACTGATCAAACACATCGGCGGCTATCCGGGGAAATATGATCCTTCCATTCAGGGAAGCCTGATGGTGCATCCTCCGCAACTCTTTATCAGCGGGCACTCCCATATCCTGAAAGTAAAATACGATAAAACCTTGCGGATGCTCCATATTAATCCGGGAGCTGCCAGTATATCTGGTTTCCATAAAGTGCGTACCCTGGTTCGTTTCACCATTGATAGCGGTGAATTTAAGGATCTGGAAGTGATAGAACTGGCCGGATAGAGATCCGGCCAGCTGTTGCAGGGAGTTTCGGTTATTCGGGAAAATACATTTCACCGGCTGTCGCATAAAAAATATCCAGGACAGAGAGTTCAACCGGCACATACGCACTTCACCAGGTAAACAGGCTGCCCGGTTTATAATTCTCTATGACCGTACTATTTTCTTTGTTCTCCACCTCCAGAAAGATTACTTCTTCCTTTTCATTGAGATAGCTGACTTCCGTATAGAGGGCTCCTTCCATGGCCCTCCAGGTGATACGAACACCCTCTTCTATCTTTTCAACCCGTTCAATCCTGCGGTTAAGCAGAGTAGACCGGTAGAAATCTCCATAGGCATATCCATCGGCAGTAACCGTCAGGGAAGAGTTCCCGTATCTGTCATACATTGTCATATCAAAACTATACTGTCCCTCTTTCAGCTCCTCAAAGAGTATCTCCAGGGTATCTGTCAGGTTAACTCTGGAAACGCTGTTCTCATACACCCGGCTCACTCCTTCCGGGTCTGTAACGGTTATGCTATAGCTTGTCTGGTTCATACCATAAGGCAGGTATCCCACCAGCATAATACGGTTATACCCCAGTAAGGTGTGAAGAGAGTCTACTTTGCCTACATAGATGGTTTCGCCTTTATCTAAATAGGGGCGTATATTCTCGATCATATCTCCACATGCGCCCAGTGCGGCCAGGCACAACAGAATCATTATTGTTTTTACTGTTTTCATATTTATAAGTCATTTACTCTACGATCTGACCAAAGAAAGATATCTCAGAAAATGTATGGTATGGGTATCGTCAAAAGACCCTAATACCTTGAAGCGTATATACCTGACAGGTGGAATATCCGAAGGGAACTCAAACTCTTCACCTTTGACGGCATAATCTATATCTTCCTAGGTAAAAGAGCCTTCGCCCGGCGGAAGCCCCGAAGGCTTGAAAGATTCGCATTCGCGTAGAAGTGTCCATCCCTCCCACGTGCCGTTTGCCGGCGGAATATCGGCTCTTCCATATACTTCCCACTCTTTCATATTGCCATGACGGTAGAAAGATCCTTCCTGAAGCCGCTGCCAGTACATATAACGGCTCAACTGGGCTGTTACTCCGAGGTCAAAAGTAAACCAGACAGGATAAGCGGGGAAATCTTCACTGTGACACATGTCATTGAGTCCCCATCCATATTCATTGTTCCAGATATGGGCCATGGAGAAGCCCCATGCATTCAGACGGATATCGGTCTCCAGTACAACCTCCCTGAAATTTGCCTTATCGAGTTCATGCTCTTCCCAGGGAATGAGTTCCTGATAAAGGGTATCTGTCAGGTTATCCCAGCGATCTCTCAGGCAGACTCCGAAGGCACGTCTCTCCGGCCCATATCCCCGGACAGCAAAACGAATGTTCCGCAGGGAGGTATAATTCTCTGCAATGACTTCCATCTGCCCGATGGAATCGGGAGTAAGGACACTGATGATGAGGTTCCCCCGGTCTTCATTCTGCAGGCTGATGGTAGCCCCGCCGAAAGCTTCATTGATAGAGAGGGTATGGAACGCAGTAGTGAGTGCAGAAACACCGGGTTTTATTTTTACGGTAACCGGCTCTCCCTCGTTCTCATACCGGTCTACGGTGGAGAAAACGATCTCCTTTTCCTCTGTATCGTTATAACCGACTATCTCAATCTGATTATCATAGATAGAGGCTTTTGCCTCCATCGACCTTCCGGAAGTGAGGGTATAAACGGCTTTTACATACAACAGGTCTTCATCGTCCGGAGATCTGTATCTGACAATGGCCCCTCCGGGAATGGATTCATATTCCAGAAACTCGATCTTACCGGGAGCCCGACCGTTATCGGGACCGTAGGGAACCCGGAAATTTTCCTCTTTACACCCTGTAAAAAGAACAAAGAACGCAACTGTTACAACTATTATTTTTTTCATAATTACTATTTTTTACCAACCTGGATTTTGAATTAATTGTGGGTTTACAATCAGGTTCTGCTTTTTGATAGGCCATAAATAATCTTTCTGGGTGAACCTCATATAGCCAATGGGATAAAGCTGATAATAGTCCTGCGTTTCACTTTCATCGATACTCCATCCGGTAAGGGTGGTATTAAAGGCCGACAAGCCCAGTTTCCACCGGCGGATATCAAAGAAGCGATGGGTTTCGAGTGCCAGCTCGATGCTTCGCTCCCGGCGTATGATCTCACGCATTCCCTCTTTGGTATCGGGTTTGGTGGGATATATGGAATATTTTTGCCAGGACTCTTTAATGCCTTCCAGCCCGGAACGTTTCCGGATAAGATCCAGAGACTCATACACAGCCGGCGGCACTGCTTCTCCATCGTTTAAAGATTCGTTCACCGCCTCGGCGTACATCAGATAGAGATCGGCTAACCGGATAATAGGGAAAGGATACTCTTTGATCATGATAGAGGTATTGTCAATTACGTTTTCGTAGCAAACCAGTTTCTTAGGCCAGTAACCGGTTATAGAATAGAGCCCCTGCAATCTTTTACCCCCTAACTGATCTTTCTTGGCCTCCAGATAGAGCATATTTTCCATATCGATCCTTCCGCTTCCGTACCAGCTGGAACCGTCAAAAGCAATAGAACCGTAAAAGCGGGGTTCGCGGTTGTAATGCATAAGGGCTGTTTCGTAATTCTCCTTGATAAAGTAACGATGCTTATGCTCGGCCACTTTAGTGGAATACCGATTCTCATACATACCGGATTCCACCCACTCTTTATCTTCCTCCATCGGTACTCCGTTGGCTGTATAAAAGTTTTCTACTACATCGAACGTAACGGCCAGCAGACTCTTTACATTTTGCTGTTGAGTGAGATGAAAGTTTTCCAGCCTTGCCTGGGCTAATTGTTGGAGGTCAGTAGTATGGCCTTTTCCTACCCCCATGATCAGCTCTCTGTTAAAGCGGTCGGATACCACTCCCCGGATATTCATAGATACTCCCAGGCTATCATTGAGGATCACGGGGTTATAAGCCCGGAAATCGTACAGGGTGTGCCCTGCCGAAAGTGAAACCGCTATAGCTTCCTGAGCGGCATCCGCAGCTTTTTTCCATTTTCCGGGATCGTATGTCTGGTTAAAGAAGGGTTGACCGTCGTGATCCCTGAAGGCGGCATAATCCGTATTTCCATTGAACAAGGGACTGGCAGCCAGCAGAAGCACTTTAGCCTTGAGCCCCAGCGCAGCCGGTTGGGTAAAACGACCCAGTTCTGTGGCCTCTTTTTGAATCCTGACAGGCAGGTCAGGAGTGGCTTCCTCCAGTAATTCAACGATATAATCGACCACTTCATCTACCTTTTGGCGGGTAACACGTACCTCCTGTTCGTTGGTAGAGATGGGAAGATTCTCATCAATGACCGGAATAGGGCCATAAAGCTGAAAGAGATAGAAATGGAAAAAGGCTTTCAGCATCTTTCCTTCTGCGATCCAACGCCTTCTTTCGATCTCTTCCAGGTCGGTCACCCGGGAACGGTCTGATACATTTTCAATAAATATATTGCAATCGCGGATGGCCCGGAAGAGTGGATAGGCCCCTTCTCCGTCCCAATAATTATTCAGGGGTTTGTTGGCATTCTGCATACCGTTGGCAATACCAAAAGACTGGTCGTTCCCGAACCAGCTGTCGGCAAAAGTATAGAACCAGAACTCTCCCCCTGCTCCTATACCGGGGTTGTGGGCCTGTGCTCCATAGAGGGGTACATAGCTGTAACAGGTAGCCAGGTATTGTTCGGCTGTAACACGGTTATTAAAAACCATATCCAGGGTGGCTACATTATCCGGAACCACATCCAGGTAATCGCAGGAGTAAAACAGATGGCCCGAAAAAAGGATACTCAGGCAGTAGATTATGATCTTTTTACTTTTCATTGCTTCTCATTTAAAAGTTAACATTTAAACCGATATTGTATACCCGCTGAATAGGATATCTCAAACCATTATCTCCCATTTCGGGATCCCATAATTTGAATTTACTGAATGTAAGGAGATTGGTACCGTTCGCATAGATCCGGATTAGGTCGACCTTACATTTTTTGGCGATCTTTTGGGGCAGGGAGTAGCCCATCTCAACAGACTTTAAACGCAGGAATCCTCCGTTCTGCATCCACCAGGTACTTACCTGACTGTTATTGGCGGACTTATAATTTGCCAGACGGGGCCAGAACGCATATATATCCCGGTTGGCTTCCGACCAGTGACTATCTGCAATCCTCTTTAACAAGGCATTGGAGGAGTCAATCTCTCCCTTCCCATCTGTATCGACAAAAGGAGTGATATGATCCAGGTTGAGCCAGAAGGAAGAGCGGGCATTGCCCTGGAAGAAGAGAGATACGTCAAAGTTCTTATAGCCTCCGGAAAGACCGAAGCCATAGGATATTTCCAGGGTATTCTCTGGATAACCGATAGGAACCATATCTGCCTCTGTAATGACACCATCTCCGTCAATATCCTTGTACTTAATATCACCGGCCATCACCTGGCCTCCTCCGAAATTCTGAACAGGAGAGTTAGCAACATCTGCCTCATCAATAAATAGTCTTTCGGCAATGTATCCCCTTTTCTGAGCCAAACTCAACCCTTTGAGATATCTCCACGGAGTACCTTCTGCCCCATAATCGGGTTCTTCAACCTTCAGGTATTTACTGACCGCATAGGTGTAGCTAACACGTCCCTGCAACCAGAGGTCCTTACTGAAAGAGTGGGAGTAATCCACAGAGAAGTCGACCCCTCTTCCGGAAGCTTCTCCTAAATTAGCTGCCACCTGCGCCTGTAACCCCATTGTAGAGGGAATATGGCTACGTTCCATCAGAATATCTGTTCTCTTTTCGTAAAAATAGTCTGCCTGTATCTCCAGGCTATTAAACAGATTCAGTTCAACCCCTATATTGAGTTTTTTTGATTTTTCCCAGGTGATCAGCTCATTGGCATACCGGGTTATTGTAATACCGTTGTAATTTTGACCAAAATCTTTTCCAAAAGAGGATGTTCTGTCCCTGTCTTCATTCATATTGACATTAGACATATAGAAGAACCGGTCTTCCGCCTTTCCGATGGCGTCATTCCCCACCAGCCCGTAAGTTGCTTTGAACTTTAGTTTGCTGATCTTATCTTCCAGCGGTTCCCAGAACGCTTCATTGGAGATAATGTATCCTACTCCAATGGAGGGGAAAAAACCGTAACGTTCATTTTTGGAGAAACGCTCCGAACCATTATAGCCAAAATTGAATTCCGTAAAATATCGATTGGCATACGCATAGGTAAAACGCCCGGATAATCCCTGGTTTCTATAAGGCAAAGATTTCTGCAGGTCATCTTCTTTGGAGGTGAGACGATTCTCATTCCGCAGCGTATAAACCAACATACCACTGACACCGTGATTATTAAATTCCCGGTTATAGCTGGCAGATAACTCGACATAATTCGTAGTGATCACATCTTTTGCCTCTGTCCGGTAGTTGAGATATTCTGTTCCCTGGCCTTCGTTCAAAGGCCATAAACTATAGGTATCGGTATCCGGGTCATAACCGGTAGCCATATAATAGAAAGGATTATAGTTACGATGGGCATCCGAATAGACATACCGGGTGGTACTGATCAATCCACGGGCATTTAATCCTTTTGTAATAAAATCGAGCTTTTGTTTAAGCTCTCCCTGAGCCAGTACTAAAGTACGATTATAGGTTCTGTATCCTTTTACCATATCCGCATAGGGGTTGATGTACCTTCCTCCCGTATAGTTCCCGAACCGGATATGAGAAGTAGAATTTCCCGGGGAGGGATAATACTTGGGGAACATCACCGAACTGGTACGCATTACCTTGGTAAATAACTCATTCCCCCCATCCAGCGGCCCGGTATAATCGTCAAAATTACCCTGAAACCGGATAATAGCTTCCGTACTTTTGGTTAAGTTTATGTTTATATTGGAACGTACCGAAAATTTTTGCAGATCAATATTATTGTTGAAATTATTCCGCTTATCTACCTTCATCACTCCGTTATCTTTATTATAGGAAGCCGCTATGTAATAACGGGCAACGTTTCCTCCTCCACTTACACTTAAATTAGCGCGCTGATTAATAGCCACTTTATTAAACAGTTCGTCGTACCAATCTACAGCAGGAAAGAGATACGGATTTGTACCTTCTATGGTATTCTTGATTTTATAATCGGAATGAGGAATGACTCCCAGCGGATTACGGGTCCTTACCGCCTCATTTTCCAGACGCATAGCGGTAATGGGATCGGCCAGTTCAATCATTTTTGTAGGAGTGGAGAAGGAGTTCTCTACCCGGAAGGAGACCTTTGCCTTACCCTCTTTTCCCTCTTTGGTAGTGACCAGGATCACTCCATTAGCTCCGCGGGCCCCGTACAAAGCAGTTGCGGTAGCATCCTTCATAATGGAGAAGCTGGCTATATCATCCACATTCAGTCGTGCCAGATCGTCGGAGGTCAACTCTACATTATCAATCAGGATAAGGGGATCTTTTTTATAGCCAAAAGTTGTCACTCCACGGATAAAGAAGTTTGCATTATCATTTCCCGGCTCTCCACTGGTTTGATAAGCAATGACTCCCGACATTCTCCCTGCCAGGGCGGTAGTAAGGTTACTGGTCGGTGCCCGGAGTTCAGTGGGCTTGACCGTAGTTACCGAACTGATCACGCTCTCTTTTTTCTGTTTGGCAAAAGCCACCACTGTTAACTCGTCCAGTTCGTCTACCTGGGGCACCATCCGTACCGTATAAGAGTTGGTAGCAGTCACTTTGATTTCCGCAGTCTGATAACCCAGGAAATTGACCAGCAACACATCTCCGGGAGATACACTGAGGTTAAACTCCCCGTCCACATCCGTAATACATCCCCGGGTAGAGGTCTGAACGATAATGGTAGCTCCGGCAATAGGCTCATCGTACTCATCCAGCACAACTCCGGTGATCTCTTTTGCATGTTGCAAAATTTCCCTGTTTTCCGAAGATCCTGCTATTCCGGCCCTGGGTTGATATGCAGAGGCATAATAAGGCAAAAAGCCGGAAAGCATAAAAATCGCCAAAAGGTTTTTCATGTTTTTCAAATTTTAAAATTAATTACTAAATCAAGGTTGTATATAAAACTCTCTTCTTATTAAAGTGACCCTTTATTCCTGAAAGGAGGCTCCGGTATGGAGGATTACCGGATGGCCATCCCTTATCAAACAAGTACATACCTCCATCCTGCTGCCATGAAAAAGATTCACACAGTTTTTAAATTCTCCAGTAAAAAACGATCTCTTTTTTTGTCTCTTTCTAAAGGTCAGTCATAAGATATTGTTCTGTCGTTCTATTCACATTCTATTTTAAATACAACAGCCTGGTCCCCCGCAAGTATGGGCGTAGTAACACGGAGTCCTTCGTCACCGTAATCCCAGCTTACCTGTTGATTGCTACCTAATACCGTCACATTTTTAACGGCTACATTCCGGGGAATTTTATCTTTGGCAAATCCCCGGAACACAACGACTTCGTTCTCCTGAGGAACTCCCATGGTAATGGCATAAATATCTTTCCCTTTGGTGGTATAGCGGATATCCTGGTAATTATATCTTATTTTCAAGAAAGCTTTATGGTGCTCAAAGTCTCCTTCGGGTTGTGAAGTAGGACCCTCTCCGTATACATACCAGGGACGTGTACCGTAAATAGCTTCTCCATTTACTTTCAACCAGTCGCCGATAGAAAGGAGGATCTCCTGTTGCTCTACCGGTATCACTCCATCGGCCCGGGGAGAGACATTCAACATAAAGACTCCGTTTTTACTCACTACATCAATCAGGATATCGATCAGATCTTTCGCTTTCCGAAGTTCCATATCTTCAGTGTAGCACCAGCTATCTGTACTGATCGTCTCTTCGGTAGTCCACAGGCGGGGCTCCATCTTCTGTTTCCGTGATTTTTCCAGGTTCTCCATACTTACATTCAAAGGAAGATCGCCTTGTTTACGGTAAATAGCCACCTCTTTCCCTTGTTTACGGGACTCTTCTATATAATACTTAGTAAATTTGTAGAGATACTCTTCGGGGATCTGATCTAACCAGGAATCAAAATAGATAATATCAGGACTATAATTATCAATTACCTCTTTTAGCTTTCCAAACCAGATAGGATCATAAAACTCCTCTTCGGTAACATTTCCATAGAGTAACCGGAGTATCGGATTGTCGGAAGTAGTAGGCATTCCTTCCACATAGGGAAAGTGACTGTCATACAGGTCCCAGAAATCAAGTTTCTCAGGAATATTTTTTTCGTTTTTATAACGCTGAAACCATCGTGCGTGGTGAAAAGTAGACAGGAACTTCATACCATGGCTTTTTATTTCGGTGCTTAACTCGCCCAGAACATCTCTTTTTGGCCCCATTAGGGCTGCATTCCAGGGAGTAATTTTACTATCCCACATAGCAAATCCATCGTGATGTTCTGCAACTTGTCCGGCAAATCTGGCTCCTGCCCGGTAGAAAAGATCGGCCCACTCCCCTGCATTGAAATGTTCAGCAGTAAACATCGGGATAAAAGAGTCGTACCCAAATTCCCGGGGATCACCGTAGGTTTTTACATGGTGATGATACTCTTTCCGGGTATCCATGAACATGTGGCGCGAATACCACTCATACGAATAAGCAGGAACAGAATAGACTCCCCAGTGCAGATAGATGCCAAATTTCGCATCCTTCAACCAGTCAGGTTCCCGGTTGTAATGGTTCTCTTCGGATATTTTTTGCCAGTCAAGCTTATAATTCTCATACTGGGCCCATCCGCTCAACAGAGCAAACTGGCAGACTACTAATAAAAAATACTTCTTCATGTTTTTTCGTTTTATTGATTTTTAGGGTTTTTCCACTTCAAAACAGTATGTACCCGAACCGGCTTCATACATGGTATATTTTCCGTCTGTCCCCAGATAAGTCACAGAGGGGTTGTTATCGACAGGGACCCCATTCTCCGTAATACATTCCCGGGGTGCTTCCGGAAGACAGATTACTGCCGTAGTATTAGCAGGTATGGTAATATGAGACTTATAACGGTTCTCTCTCTTTTCCCACGCATGAAATATTTTACCGTAGGGCGATTCAAAGGTTACTCTGGCAGAAGTTATATCCCCCACCGGATCGGGACGGATCATAAAACGTTTGTATGCCAGAGCATCGGGATCGGTTTTTATCCCGCCCAGCCCACTATAAAACCACTCCAGCAAATGCCCCAGCATACAATGATTATGAGAGGCAGTTTGTAAAGCAGTCCAGGATTCCGTAAGCGAGGTAGCTCCCTGCATCAACTGGTAACCGTACCCTGGTTTATGAGTCTGGTTATTCATATCAAAAATTACTTCTGAGGCATTTTCCCTCTCCAGTACCCGCAAAAGATAGCTGAACCCGATATCTCCTGAAGTAATACTGTTATCCTGTTCACGGATATTCTGTATGATCTGTCCAAGCACTTGTTCCCGGTATTCCGGTTCTACGATCCCCAGATAGAGGGGCATGGCATTGGCCGTCTGGCTACCCCGGTCATAATATCCTTTCTCCCTGTCAAAGAATTTTTCATTAAATGCTTTCTTTACCTCATCAGCCAGTTCTTCATAATACCGGGCCTCCTCTTCATTGCCCAATAACAGAGCACAGCATGCCATAATATGGAGATCATAATAGTAAATAGCAGTAGGTGTGAGCCCCCGCGCTGTTAACTGGCTGTATCCCGGATGGGCAGGTCCCAGGTCATACCAGTCGCCTAATCCATGATAGAGAATATGATTATCAGTACGGGAGTGTAGATAATTTATATATTTTTCCATCATCGGATAATAGTCAGCGATCACCGACGCATCTCCATACCACTGATATAAGAACCAGGGGGGAATAATGGCTGCACTACCCCATTCCGGTGAATCGTGAAAATCTCCCGGAAAATGGGCAAACTCCGGGGCTGTGCTCGGAATAAGTCCGTTCTCATACTGGGAATTTTTCATATTAACCAGGGTTTGGGTATACATCTGTTTAATATCATACCCGTATGCTATAGAATGACTCATTAAATGAGCCACCTCCAGCCATCCCAGTTTTTCACGGTGCGGACAATCCGTAAGCACACTGGCCATATTACTGCGGACAGACCAGTCGATCAACGAATAAATATCATTAAAGAGAGGGCTGGAACAGGAGACCTCTCCGACCCTTTCCGAAGCATTGCGTACATGAAGAGAGGTAAGCTCTTCAATCACAGGAAGATCATCCGGATTGGGTTCACCCTCCGGAACCGCTCCTTCCACCTGTATATACCGAAAGCCGTAATAGGAAAAAGCAGGTTTCCAGCTTTCGGTACTCTCTCCTGCCGGTGTATAGGAGAACCAGTAATTATATCCACTGTTATTCTGGTTCACCCTTCCTTCCGGAGTGAGATATTCGCCGGGACGCATCACCACTTTTTCCCCTGCCTGCCCTTTACCTTTAAAGCGACAATAGCAAAAGCATTTTGTCCGAAATCATAGATATAAACTCCAGGCTGAGTCTGCTCAATGGATTTTACCGGGAGTCGTTCCATTACTTTCATAGGCGGAGACAGCTGGGAAGTAAGCTTACCGGCCGGATCAATTTCAATCGCTTTTTGCCAGGCACTATCGGAGAAACCAGGACGATCCCACCCCGGCTGTTCCCTTCCGGCATCAAAATCTTCTCCGCCGTAGATACTGCTGTAGGTAAGAGAGCTGGAAGTGACTTTCCAGTCCTCATTACTTACAATATCTCTGAAGGAACCATCCGTATAGGCAATTCTTATTTTACAGATCATCTTTGGATAGGAAAAAGTAGTCAGTAGTTTGCGGTAGCGGGTAGGGTCCCGGGGAATATGTAAAAATCCATTTCCCAACCTTATTCCCACCACATTCTCTCCTCTTCTGAGCAGATCAGTAATATCATAGGTTACATAATAAGAGACTTTATCATAGTTACTCCATGCCGGTTCCAGGAAATTATCTCCTACACTCTCTCCGTTTACACTCATTTCAAAATGTCCCAGTCCGCAAATAAAAGCAGTAGCAGACTTTACTTTCTTTGCAATTTCAAAAGAGTTACGGGATTGTGGCATAAGAGGTTCCTGGGCGAGAGGAGTGACCTGGTTCCCTGCCAACTGATATCCCAGAACAATGCGGTCCTGCGACTCCACCCGCTCCATAGCGATCCATTTCGCAGGGAACCAATCTTCCTGATCAGGTAAGCCTATACCAAAGAGAGCAGGTGCCGACCACGAAGACTCCTTCTGCTTGTTATCCCTTACTTTTACCTTCCAGTAATATTTACCGGCAGATGCCAACGGTTTTCCCTCATAAAGCAGATGCAGAGAAGTGGCAGAAGAGATCCAACCGCTATCCCACATATTTCCCCTGTGCCGGTTAAGATCGCTCAGGTTATCAGAGACCAGTAAACGGTACTCCGTCTGATACACTCCCCGTTCCGCCGAATTTATTTTCCAGGAAAAACGAGGCTGTCTGGTTTCCAGGCCTAAAGGTTGTAACTGGTTTTCACACCGTATCTCTACCACTTCGAGGGCTTTCGCCGGGAAAGCCAGGCAGAACAATGTACATGCAATCAAGAATAAATTTTTCATTGTATCAGGATCGTTTACTATTTCAATGCCATCACCTGATAGTTACCAGATGATACTTCAAATTTTACATGAGTTTCTCCTCTCTCTTCCGAAAGCCTGCAAACAGGATTTTCCACAAACTTACCTTTTTTCCATACCGTATGCCCGTTCACCGTTATCTCTTTTACTCTTTTTCCGGGCACTCCGATCACACCCTTCGTATCCGGAGGAAGAGTTATCTGCAACGTGAAAAGATCTTTCTCATTGACAAAAGAGGTCTCTATCCTGCCTTTTACAGAAGGTACTACCGCGGAGGCTTTTTCCAGATCACCCGGTTGTGGTAATACGGCAACCAATTCATATCCGGGTTTTAACGGCGAGACCCCACACACATACTGAGAGAGTACGGTTAATCCTCCCCCTGTCCAGGAGTGGTTCACAGAACCTCCTTAAATCCATCCACACCGATGTTCCAATGCTCAAACAACGTAGAGAATCCCGGATAAGTTACCATTCCTTCCATACGACGCCGGTGCCGCTGCATCGCCTCCTCTTCCAGCCCCATCTTCATCATCGCCTCAAAAACATATTTTTCCATATAAGTACTGGCATGCAGCTGAGTCCGGAAGAGTGTTTGCAGCTTCCTGTACTTATCTGTATCAGCCAGGCCGGAGACCACTGCCAGAGCTTGTACCCGGTCGTCGGTTTCTCCCCGGTAATGAGGATCCCGGTAAGCATTCCCTGTCCAGAAACAGCTATTGAAACCTACTTTGAGCCGGGTCATCCTTTTTACATACTCCAGGGCATCTGCTTCATTCTCCAACTCCGTAGCCATGTAAAAAGCCCCCTGCAAAGCCAGATAATACCAGGCATTTATTAAGGGATGCATATCCCGGTTATCTCCCCAATCTCCCCACAACCAACCGACTTCCCGGAAGCGGACCAACCCCTGTGCATCTGTTGTCCAAAGATCCAGGTACTTTTTTACAGCCGGATACACGGCAACCAGCGTCTCTTTATCACCGGTGTGCATATAATATTTCCAGATCCCGTAATACCCCAGGGCAGCCAGGGTCTGTCCTGGTAATTCGGTATACCAGTTACCGGCAGGAACAGGAGTATAGATCACACCATCTTGTTTCTGCCAGCCAATCAGTTCATGGATCTATTTACGAGTCAGTAAGTGGCTGGAGAGGGAAAGAGCATAAAAAGCCTCCCCGGCCTGATTAACCGCATCGCCTGCCCATTGAGCCCGCTCCCGTTCCGGACAATCCATATAGGTATCCCGCATGGTTACATATAAGGTTCGTGCCGATTTTTCCCGCAATTGATTGAAAAGCGGATCGGAAGAGGTAAAAGAGCCGGAAAACTCCGTATCATAACCCGTTTCCCGATAAAGAAGCGAAAGGACCTTTACCTCACCGGGTAAAAGATAATAGACTTTATGCCCGTTCATCCAGCCATAGCTCTCATACTCCTGTATTCCCTCCCGGGTGATATATTCCGACCGTATATTTTCCGTATTCCCATTGTAATAAAAATAGTTATCCGTAGCGATTACTACCTTTTTTCCGGCAGGAGACTCCACTTTCAGGTAAGGTGTTACCTGTGCGTTATAAGGAAGTTCACAAACCAGCGTATCACCGTTACGATATGCCTTCTCATATTCTTTCAGCCCTGAATCCTTCCACAGTGGAGTGGGTCTCTTTACCAATTGATTCCAGGGAGCCTCCCCGGCCTTCTGTAAAGCAGAAGCGCCCGGTATGGAGTGTTCATTAAATCCCGACCGGTACCACCCTTCCGGATCTCTCCGGGCATCAAATAAAAGACTGGATTCCGAAAGCCGA
Organism: Bacteroides sp.; assembly: GCA_021203405.1. Classification (GTDB taxonomy): domain Bacteria; phylum Bacteroidota; class Bacteroidia; order Bacteroidales; family Bacteroidaceae; genus Bacteroides. Next base: position 540 of record JAJQBG010000261.1, on the reverse strand, counting down.
TAATTAGGTTTCGGGTCAGGAGCTGTACCATACGCAGGATGTATCATACAACGCCAGCTATGATCACTGATAATTTCAACCTCCGGAGTCTGGCAATCAAAGAGAAGAGCAGCCTTTCCACTACTGTTGTGCGAAAAACCCTGTTTACCAAAATACCACACCAGAACAGCGATTATATTTTTTCCTTTTTCCAGGTAAGGAGCGATATCCACCTCATCGTAATAAGTATCCGCCGGGGTAGGTCCCCGTTTAAGCCCACCTTCAAATACAACCAGGTGATCGTTGATCCAAAGCCAGTATTTACTGTCTGCAGCAATAGCAGCAAGGGCAGTATCCGGCACCTTCTCTATCTCCACCGTTTTACGATAACTCAACCAGGTATTCGGTTCGCTTTGACATACATCCGTACCGATCCACCAGGCTTTCCACTCTTTTCCCACAGCAGGCAAAAGAGAAAGCAGGAACAGGAATAGTAGTATATTTCTTTTCATAGTATAAAATTAAAAATGTTTTTTCTACGGGAGCCACCGGGCCTCCTTA
>JAJQBG010000298.1 GCA_021203405.1 Bacteroides sp. | reverse complement strand
GTTTAATTCCCGTCCGGTTTTTCTACTTCTGCAAATGGAGACTCATCAAAATGGAATGTTTCAAAGGCATCGGGCCGGGCCGGGTCAAATCCGGTATAGTTGGTACGGAGGTATTTTACAATATCCAGGTTGTTTGCTTTCATCCCTTCGATCACACATTGGGCGATCTGATAGGCTCCGTATGTATTGAAATGGGTATTATCTGCCAGATCCTTTTCCTGTCCGGGATAAGTGCCGGCAGGATAGTGTACAAACGCACGGATCGACTCTTCTACTCCCATCGCTTCATAAAGCGTACGGGTTATGGCGTGCAGATCGATCAAAGGAATATGTTCATCGGCAGCCAGTTTTTTCATGGCGTCCGGATAGTCTTCGTGTGTATCCACGATCTTCCCTTCGTCATCAAACCGGCGGCGTTGTGTAGGAGTAACAAATACCAGGTTCGCCTCTTTTTCACGGGCAGCGGCAATAAACTCTTTCAGGCTTTCAGTAAAAGAGAGATAAGCACCTTTGCCGGGTCCCTTCTGCTTCTGGTCGTTGTGCCCGAACTCTACAAAGATATAATCACCCGGTTTCATTTGAGTAAGCGCCTTTTTCAACCGTTTTGCACCAATGAATGTATTGGCAGATTCACCGGATTCGGCATAATTAGCCACACTGATATGATCGTCAAAGAAGGCTGTAATCATCTGGCCCCAACTGGCCCAAGGTTCATTATCCTGATCTACCACGGTAGAATTGCCACACAGGAAGAGCGTGATCACGCTATCCTCCGCTTTCTCTATTTTCAGGGAATGAATACGGGGAGCGGCTCCGTTAAATTCCAGTGTCAGCTTATCATCCCAGTTCAGTTTGCTACGTTCGCGGGGCTTGATCTTTACCTCTTCTCCGTCACCAATCAGAGTATTCCGTTTATTAATGACAAAAGTACGGGTAACGATCTCTCCTTTGGCCGTATGGAGATCGTTAAAGAAAAGACGACGCGACTCTCCCCGTACGGTAGTTCTGCCTGCATCTTCCCGGGAGCCGATCTCCAGCGTAACCTTATAGTTGCCATCCGGAACATCCACCGAAAAATAGAAGGGATCGTCTCCCCCGGCTACTGTCTCCCGGTCAAAACCATACCCCTTTTCAGGAGTATAAATATCTGCTGCAGTTATTTTAATCTCCTCTCCCCCGTTATAGGTATAACGAAAGAGGTGATCCTCCTTTGGCGTACATGCTGCCAGTAACAGCGTGCATGATACTACCCATCCATATTTCTTCATGCTTCAAAAAATTTAATTGTTTCTATTTATATGCCTGTGTCGCCTTGTTTGGGTTTCAGCTCGTCGGGAGAATCGTTGGTAAACGTATTTACCGGAGGAGCTATTTTAGTAAAAAGATCACCGATCACTTCGGTTTCTAACCGGCTCACGGGCCGGAAATCGTCAGAGTTCATATAATCCAGGATCGATTTATAGAGTTGTCGCGCTACTACCCGGTTTTCAGGATCGCCCTTCAGATCCAGGGTAGTCATCATTAATTTACCATTCAACACATTCGCTTCAAAAAGCATCCCTATCTTACGACTCAGGAACCAGGTATCAATACTCTGGACCAGGGGTTGGAAATCATCCGGAAAATCAGTAAACATCATCACCTGTGCCCGGTTCACCAGTTCCCACCACTGCAGGTTGCTATGATACTCCGTAGAAAATCCTTAAAAAGAGGATGATAGTCGTTCAGCCAGATACCGGTAGTATGCGGCGGACGCATTTTAAACCAGGAAGTATTCCAGAATACCGGGGTAAAATACTGTACCACATCTTTGCCGTAAGTGATCTTACCACCGGCTGTTATCAATACATTCCCTCCTTCCCGGAGTATTGAAACGGCTCTCACATCCAATGTATCGGTTACATACACTTCTTCCTCTTCGATTGTCACCTCCTGAGGGTATACCCAGAAATCCCAGTCATTCACTGCATCGGTTCCTTCAATACATACCTCCAGATTCAGTTTAAGGGGGGCAGGGACCTCTGTCAATACAAAGTTAACATTTCCTAAGTTAAAATTGTTACCTATCGGGATATCTTTTACACTCACCTCTCCCTGATCATACACTTTGCCATACTGATCTGTGATTCGATAGAGCGTACGGGCTGCCTGCAGGGGATGTTTATGGAAATGAGCCACTTCTAGTGCGGCCGTGAAGGTTTCATTGTTCGTATAGACAAATTTAGGGATACGGGCCAAAGGAACAGTCGGACTACAGAAGCGCCGCACCTCTTCGGCGTTGATATACCCCTTTTCATCGAAGAAAACATCTAAAAGTCCCACAATAGCACTCCCCTGTCCGGAATAGTCATTGAGTGCTAAAAGCTGGAAGCCCGCATAATCGGGGGTACGAAGGGTTTTTTCTATCTCATGCTTATAGCAGAGTGCCTGCAGTTTACCGGAAGCCATCATAAAGTCATAGCCTTTATCGCCCATCTTGTTATCGGCAAGCAAATCGCGGAATATCTCAAAATTTTTGGCTTTATTGACGGCTCCCTCATATTTCCGTATTTCATTGAAGTTAGGAAAGACACACCACTGACCGGTTTCATGAGAGACAAACGGTTGTCTGACAGTATCAATACGTGCCCGGTAATCAGATTCTGATTCGGGACGGCTGCCCGACCAGGTCAATCCGCGTGCTCCGGCTTTTACATGGAACTGGTTACGGGGTTGCCACTGCCAGCCTCCTCCTGCGGATGCTCCGGTATATACCCGGCGGGGATCGGTATTTTCCCAATACTCCACAAAGTCGGTTACCCAGGCTACCCAGCGACCGGCCGGTTCGTTGCCACAGGCCAGCATACAGTAAGAGGCATAGTTACCATATTCTTTAGTAAGACGGATGGTCTCTTCCATCAGGTATTCATCAATGGATTGTCCCATCCCCAATCTCGGACCGTGGTTAGGCCAGCTGGGACCTTCGGGTTGCAGGTAGAATCCCACCAGATCGGCTGCGATAAAGGCTGCTTCGGGGGGACAGAAAGAGTGGAAGCGCATGTGGTTCAAGCCGTAATTCTTACAGATACGGAACACTCTTTCCCAGGACGCTACATCCATCGGTGCATAGCCGGTAAGCGGGAAATCGCAATTCTCTACAGTACCCCGCAACATTGTTTTACGACCGTTCACATAGAACCATTTCCCCTCTATAGTGAATTCGCGCATACCAAACTGTATCTCTTTCACCTCACTTTTTCCACCTTGCTCCAGACGGGCAGTGAGTGTATAGAGAGCAGGATCAAATTCGTCCCAGGTAAGTATTCCATCCCCCATCAGTAACTCCATTTCTACCCGGGCCCCCCCGAAAGTCGGATATCCTGAGATACAGGAGCCACGGTATGGGACTCAGGAGAATTAAAGGCTTCGGCAGAAAGAGTAATGGTTGTAGAAGCATGGGCAGAAACCAGTGAGCGGACCTTCATCCGTACCACTGCTTTTTGATCCCTTACGCTGGGATATACCTGGATATCATCAAAATATATTTTTGGAGTAACGGTCAGTTCTATTTTACCGACAATACCGTTCCAGTTACCCTGCGTATGATCGGTAATACTGTGTGAATCGGGTCCTACATCAATATCCTTGATACGATTATCTACCCGTACGGTGATCCGGCACTTTCCGGAGGATACCAGTTCGGTAATATCGTATACATGAGGAACACAAAGGGAGTTCTGCATTCCGGCTTCTCTGCCATTGATCCAGACAGTGGTTTCAATATGGGGGCGTTCCATAGAAAAAACGATCCGTTCACCGCGCCAGGACCGGGGGATCTCGATCTCTTTCTGGTACCAGGCCACTCCTACATAATGGCGGTCGGGGGTCAGGAAGAAAGGAACTTTAAAATTCTCCTCCACCCGGTATTTGGCCATATAGGGGTTGAAATAGTAAGAACTATCGTAGAGACTGGCTGTCCACTTTGTATCTGCATCGACCCGATCACCTTTCAGCTTTTCGGGCATGGAACCAGGCAGGTTAATGGTATCGTCGTATATTGTTTTCGTAAACCATTTTTCCAGGAGACCGGAATCTTCACGATCCAGCTGAAGTCTCCACTCTCCTGAAAGATCCATACTGGTTTGTGCTTCTGCTGTTCCAAACAGCAATAACAACCAAACGGCACAAAGAATTCTATTCATGATAGTATGTGAGTGTTATATATCCGGTGGCTAAATTAGAGGGTTTTGCCATTCTTCTCAATAGATAGCCGTACATAAAGATAGATTTTCGTATCTTTGATTTTTACCGGAGAGTATTTGTACGATAATACAGTGAAATGTCATTTCAGACAGCCTATTCTTGTAATTTCCTGTTTTATATTGAAAAAGTAGATTTTATCTTTGTAGGAAAATCAGTATTCACACTTAAAAAACATACCAATACCATGAAAAAACTGATAGCTGCTTTATACACGCTGTTCCTTTGCCTGGCCAGCCTGCCGGCACAGGAGAATGTTTATCTTTTTTCTTATTTCAAAGGAAATAGTGAAGATGGCCTCCATCTGGCCTATAGCCTGGACGGCCTGAAATGGGAAGCCCTGAACGGAGACCGGTCTTATCTTACTCCTGCGGTTGGAAAAGATAGCCTGATGCGCGACCCGAGTATCTGCCAGGGACCGGACGGAACCTTCCACATGGTATGGACGGTTAGCTGGACCGATCGTGTGATCGGGTATGCCTCTTCGAGAGACCTGATAAACTGGTCGGAGCAGGAGATCATTCCGGTCATGGCTCACGAACCGGAAGCCAGGAACACCTGGGCACCGGAACTTTTCTACGACGAACCCTCCGGGACATTTTATATTTTCTGGGCCACGACCATACCCGGCCGCCACAAAGAGGTACCGACCAACGAATCGGAAAAAGGTCTCAATCACCGGATGTACTATGTGACCACCAGGGACTTCAAAGAGTTTTCAGAAACAAAGATGTTCTTTGATCCCGACTTTAGTGTAATTGATGCAGCCATTGTAAAAGACCATGACGGTACCCTGATCATGGTAGTAAAGAATGAAAATTCCAATCCACCCGAAAAGAATATCCGGGTCACCAAAACAGATAATATTCAGAAAGGATTCCCCACAGAAGTATCGGCTCCTATCACAGGAAATTACTGGGCAGAAGGGCCCGCTCCGCTGATCGTAGGTGACTATATCTATGTATATTTCGACAAATACCGGGAAAAGAAATACGGGGCAGTCCGTACCAAAGACCGGGTGAACTGGGAAGATGTATCCGATCAGGTATCTTTTCCTTCGGGTACCCGCCACGGAACAGCCTTTACCGTCAAGAAAGAGATACTGGATAATTTACTGAAGAACAGCCAATAACTCTTCCCTGTATTACCATGAAGATAAGAAGAACAACCCCACTTTTACTGCTGCTTTGCTGCCTGTTTCCTGTAACCGGGAGCGCTGAGCAGGCTACCCGGTGGTTCAATGATAAAGACCTTACCCTTACAGGGGCCTATTACTATCCGGAACATTGGGACGAGAGCCAATGGGAACGGGATTTCAAACAGATGAGCGAACTGGGATTTGAGTTTACACATTTTGCAGAATTTGCCTGGGCTCAGCTGGAACCGGAAGAGGGTGTTTATGATTTTGACTGGCTGGACCACGCAGTAGCCCTGGCAGATAAATACGGATTAAAAGTAGTCATGTGTACCTCTACCGCTACTCCTCCCGTCTGGTTAAGCCGGAAATATCCGGAAATACTGATCCGGCTGGAGGATGGTACCGTATTGGATCACGGCGCCCGGCAGCATGCCTCTTTTGCCTCTCCCCTCTACCGGGAACTCTCGTACAAAATGATTGAGAAGCTGGCAGAACATTATGGCAATGACTCCCGCGTTATCGGGTGGCAGCTGGATAATGAACCCGATGTACAATTCGACTACAATCCGGCCGCCGAAGCCGGTTTCCGGGCGTTCCTCCGGGAAAAGTATCATAACGATATCCATGCCTTGAATGATGCCTGGGGAACCGCATTCTGGAGTGAACTCTACCATACATTTGATGAGATCACTCTCCCAAAACTCCGTCAGATGTTTATGAACCATCACCAGATACTGGATTACCGCTGTTTTGCAGCCTTGCAAACGACTTCTTTTCTGGATGAGCAGTACCGGGTGATCCGGAAACATGCCAAAGACCAGTGGATCATTACCAACTTTATTCCCGATTATGAACATGGACATATCGGACAAACAAAAGAGCTGGATTTTCAGTGCTACACCCGTTATATGGTTTACGGGGACAACGAAGGGATCGGTCGCCGGGGTTACCGGGTCGGGAATCCTTTACGTATCGCCTGGGCAAACGATTTTTTCCACCCTTTCCAGGGAACATACGGAGTAATGGAACTACAACCCGGACAGGTGAACTGGGGAGGTATCAACCCACAACCCCTGCCGGGAGCAGTACGTTTGTGGTTATGGAGTGTCTTTGCCGGCGGCAGTGATTTTACCTGTACCTATCGCTATCGCCAGCCTCTTTATGGAACCGAACAGTATCATTATGGGATCGTAGGTACGGATGGAGTGACCGTAACACCGGGTGGAAGAGAGTTTGAGCAATTTATGAAAGAGATCGCCCTCCTGTGTAAAGAGTATGCTCCCCGCGAAACAAAACCGGCCGATTATCTCGCCCGTCGTACGGCTATCCTCTTTAATCACGAGAATGCCTGGAGTATCCAACGGCAAAAACAGAATTCAACCTGGAATACGCAGAGACATATTGAAAAGTATTATCGCACCCTGAAATCCTTTGGAGCACCGGTAGATTTTATTTATGAAGATAAAGATTTCAACGAATATCCGGTTATGATCGCTCCCGCCTATCAACTGGCCGACAAAGAGTTGACAGATCGCTGGATCAGCTATGTGCAACAGGGAGGCAATCTGGTCCTGACCTGTCGCACCGGACAAAAAGATCGTTACGGGCGTTTGTTTGAAGCTCCTTTCGGATCCCTGATCAACGAACTGACCGGGAACCGGCTGGATTTCTTCGATCTGTTGTTACCTAACGATCCCGGAGTAGTACTCATGGACGGGAAACGGTATCCCTGGAATACCTGGGGAGAGATCCTGATCCCGGGAAAAGAGTCCGAGGTATGGGCTACCTATACAGAGGAGTTCTACGAAGGAAAGCCGGCCATTACCACCCGCAGACTGGGTAAAGGTACTATCACGTATGTAGGAGTCGATTCTCAGGATGGTTCGCTGGAAAGAGATCTATTAATTAAACTTTATAATAAATTGAATATACCGGTGATGGATCTACCCTATGGCATTACGCTTGAATACCGCAACGGTTTTGGTATTGTGATGAACTATTCGGACCAACCGTATACATTCAACCTTCCGGCCGGTGCCAAAGTATTGATTGGCGATACAACCATCCCCACAGCCGGCGTATTGGTTTTTAAGATATAAAAAACAGTATGTTGTAGAAACGCAAATATGCGTTTCTACAACATAAAACACACAAAAACAATAAGAGAGTAGGCAGGTAACGCTTCCGGCACTTAAATAAATCACCATATTTTTCAGTGATCTACTGATCCTGCCCTGACTTTTTCTGCTCTTTCCGATACTGCAACGGTGTTTGTCCATAGGTGCTCCTGAAACACTTTACAAAATAAGCAGCATCGTTGAATCCGATCCTGAAAGCAATATCGGTCACATTGAGTTCCGGATGATTGCGAAGCAGGTTGACCCCTTTTTTGAGTCGGATACTCATAATAAATTCGTTCGGAGTTTGTCCCGCTATCCCTTTTAGTTTAGCAAAAAGAGTGGTGCGACCCATATTTATCAGCTCTGCGAAACGCACCACATCAAACTGTGGGTTAGTGAGGTTCTCCTCCACGAGCCGGACAGCCCGGTCGAGCAATTCCTGATCCAACACATTCACTGCCAGCATATCCGTCTTCATATCCGTGTTACGGCTGAACATCGCCTGCAGGGCCTTCCGGTTATTGACCAGGTTGTTACACCGGGCTATGAGTAGCTTGTTATGAAAGGGTTTGATAATATAGTCGTCTGCTCCCGTTTTAAAGCCTTCAAGTGCATGTTCGATGGCTACCCGTGCCGTAAGCAGGACCACAGGGATATGTGCCGTACTCAGGTTGTTCTTGATGCGGCGGCAAAGCTCTACACCGGATATACCGGGCATCATCACATCACTCAGGATAATATCCGGCTGTTCCTTCTCTGCCAGTACGATTCCCTCCTCACCTGTGGATGCCAGAGAGACCTTATAGATCGGCCTGAAAAGGGCTTCCAGTGTGTGAAGTAACTCGGCATTATCCTCCACGATCAGGATGCCTGGATGTTCTCCGGAAATACTACCTGCAATTGCCGGAGCCAGTTCTTCAGGGAGGTCTTCTTCTCCAACCGGCTCCTGCTTATCCTCATAAGAGAACTGATAACTCTCCGTACCGGTGGTATAACTTACCATATCGAAATGGGCTGCTCCCTGTAACAGGGAAACCCGGAATTCACTTCCCTCACCCTCCCGGCTACGCAGAGTGATCACTCCGCCATGGGCCTCTACAATCCCTTTAGCCAGAGAGAGCCCGATACCAGTACCCCGGTGGTGGCGGTTGTGATCTACCTGATAAAACCGGTCAAAGATGTAGGGTTGCTTATCTGCCGGGATACCGATCCCCGTATCGGTTACTATCAGTTCTACGGTAGTAGCCCGTTTATGTAGGGCTACTGTCACCCTTCCACCCTCCGGAGTAAATTTAAATGCATTGGAGAGCAGATTGTAAACCACCTTCTCTATCAGCGCAGGATCAAACCATAGTTCTATGGGCTCTTCTCCCGATTCAAGGCGGAGTTCAGTGTGCCGGGCCTCAGCATACTCACTGAACGACCGGCAGATCTCCCGCAGGAAAACATGCATATCCAGGTGTTGTACCTTAGGGACAAGGAAGCCCTGTTCCTGCTTGCGGAAATCCAGAATTTCATTGAGAAGCTGCTGCATCTTGCGCACGTTCCGGATCACTGCCGTAAGCCGGTTACGCAGGGTACGCGGCAACTCCTTACTATCATTCATCAACTCCACCTGGCTCAGGATCAGCGTAACCGGAGTACGCAACTCGTGAGATACATTGGTAAAAAGCGGAGTTTGTTCTGGTTCAACTCTTCAATACGTTCTTTCTCTTTATGAGCATATTGCAGAGATGTTTTCAGTTTTATCTTCAGGATATAGTTACGTGCCACATAAAAAGCTAAAGAGAAAAATACCACCAGATAGAGTACCCATGCCAGCCAGGTAGCATAGAACGGTGGATGCACGATCATACCCAGGGCTTGTTCTGCCTGCCCGTCAGCACTACGGATACGCAGCGTATAACTACCCGGACGCAGATTGGTATAGGTGATACGGTTTCCCTCCGGGGCAGCGATCCAGTCCGGATCGAATCCATCCAGCCGGTACTCCACCGGTTCACGCAGCAGGCGCACATAGTTACTTACCGAGTATTCCACAGATACAGTGGAGTGGCGGTGTCCGAGCCGGATCTCCGGAGTATAAAGCAGGGATTCACGGAGAATACCCGTGTCGTCACCCGGGCACACCGGGTGGTTGTTGACCCACAGTCCGGTAAAGTGGATACGGAGCCCGGGACGGTCAAACTCCAGTTCTTTCTCCCGGAGAATGGCCATACCATTGAACCCGCCAATTACGATCTCTCCGTGGGAGGTGGTACTTAACCCGCGCTCATTGATTGCCGACAGGGGTGAGATATCCTGCACCGGATAATTGCGAAATACCCTTTCCCGCGTATCAAAGCGTGAAAACCCACGGTTGGTAGCCACCAACAGATAACCCTCCGGTGACTCTGCCAGGTCTACGATATAGTCACCTATAATACCACTGTTCCGTGTATGGATCACTTCGAAGGAGTCCCGCTCAGGCAGGTAACGGAACAATCCGCTCCCTGCCGACCCCAGCCAGATCTCTCCCCGGCTGTCTTCCAGGAAACAGTTCTGGTAGTTATCCCCGATCTCTCCCCAGAGTCCCCGGTCGTAGTTATACCGGCGCAGCTCATCCCTCTGCAGGTCATACCGGAAGACAGCAAAAGAGGTAGAGAACCAGAGGCGCTGGTGAGAATCAATCAACATATTCCAGATCTGCTTGCTCTCCGAAAGGAATCCGTCAATCAGGGGGCTCGCCTCTCCGGTATCGGGATTAAACACCAGAACGGAATTTTTAGTACCCAGATAGAAGATACCGTTGTAAAACTCCACGCTTCGGATATCATTACTTCCCGGTCCCAACTCTTCCGGAAGCATATAGCGTTGTACCTGGCCGGTAGCAACCTCCAACCGGCAGAGCCCTCCCAGATGAGTACCCAGCCAGAGATAGCGGCCTCTCTCGTCAAGCCACATCGCTTTGATAATATCCGACGAAAGGGTATAAGGAGCATTTCCCTTCCGGTAACAGGTGAATGTTTGTGTATCCCGATCAAAGCAATTGAGTCCTCCGCCGTCCGTAGCGATCCAGAGACGCTCTCCCTGTTCAATTACCTGGCTCACTACCGGAAAACTTAATTCCACCTCTGCTGCCCGGTAGTAAGAAGCAAATGCATACCCGGGATTGAACAGATCGATGCCTCCATAAAAAGTACCGATCCAAAGGGTCCCCTGCCGGTCTTTCATCAGGCTCCAGACCGACGAATTACTCAGACTGTTGGGATCTGTTTCGGAATGGGTATACCGGGAAAAGCCCCCTGTACCAGGATGGAGCTGGTTAAGCCCTTCGGCCGTACCAATCCAGAAATCCCCCTGGTTATCTTCGCAGATCGCCCGGATATAATTATTACCCAGGGAAGCCGGATCATCAAGATCCTGTTCATAATGGATGATACGCCCCGAACTTTCGATCCGGTAAAGACCATCTGCTACTGTTCCTACCCAGACATCTCCGCGGGAGTCTGCATAGAGGCAAATGACCTCCGTACCGGCCAGGATACGATCTGTTACCTGTCGGCCCGACATACGGAAAAGTTCGTCGCGTGTACCTACATAGAGCCTCTCTCCTGATTCTTGTATACAGGTTAGTCTCTCCCCCAGGCCAAATTCATGATATTTATCCAATCTTTTCTGCTCCGGATCGTAAGTATAGAGGGTGTGTGCGGAGCACACCCACAGACGGTCGGTACCGTAGGCAACAGATACAATGTCTTGTGTTGCAATACACCGGAAGCGTTGGGTGCGTTGATCATATTCCACTAATCCCCAGAGACATTGCATATAGAGCTTACCCTGCCCGTCGCCACAAACCGACTGTATATGGTTACCGAACAAACCCTCCGGGTCGGTAAATTCAGGACGGAAGACCTCGATACGTCCCTGTGTGTAGCGGTTGAGTCCATCGCGTGTACCGATCCATATTACATCGTGCTCGTCCTGATAGATAGCGTTGACAGTAGGGTTCGAAAGTCCAGAACGCATGTCAATATGGTCAAAGAGAATATTACCGGCCTGAAGCGGAAGAACAAGTAGAAAAAATAAAACAGGCAGCAACACGAAAAAGATCGCTGACAATAACAGCTTTCCCGGTGCTGTATAGAGGTGAGGTTTTCATAAGGCTACCATTCATTTAAATTCGCAGGCATACCATACGCTATATATAGTTACAATATAGCTTTTACGGCTTGCTTTAACATAGGTCAAAAACACTAAAGAATGTTAGGGGATAACTTCTATA
>JAJQBG010000132.1 GCA_021203405.1 Bacteroides sp. | reverse complement strand
GATATTGTATGGAATATTTTTTGCGTTAATCTTCCGGAGTCTCTTTTAATGAAGTATTTTATAAACAAGTTCTTTTAAGGGTTCCCCGTTTCCGGCAGAAGAGTTATCTACTCCTTTGGACCGGGCATCACAATAACGAATGTCCCCGACAATCTGCATGACTTTCATACCACTATATTTTTTCATAGCGACCATATAATCCCGGGATTGCCAGGGAGAACGTAACCCCAGCATTTGTGCTATTCCCTGATCAGATTTATCCGGTGCATAATAAGTAAGCATAAGATTGGAGAAAAAGCTGAAAAGCAACGACAATGTCATCTGTATGGGATTGCTTTTAGGGTTATCTTCAAAATATTTTATTATCCGGTTAGCCTTGAGTATATCTTTTTCTATCAAAGCATTTCTTAATTCAAAATTATTGTATTCTTTGCTAATCCCTACATTTTTCTCTATGTGATCGGCAGTAATACGACGGTTGCCGGAAGGAAGAGTGATAATGAGTTTCTCCAGTTCTCCGGTAAGTCGGCTTAAATCCGTACCTACGGAATCGGCAAGTAAAGAGGCGCAGGTCGTATCAATATCTATCTGCTTTTGTTTTAGGTAAGAGACAATAAAACCTGGTAGTTGTGTCTCTTTAAGTTTCTTTGATTCAAATACCAGACCACACTTTTCAATTTCTGCATATATCTTTTTACGGCGATCCAATACTCCATGTTTATGGCAAAATACCAGTATACTGGATGAAAGAGGTTTTTGAAGGTAAAAAGAGAGCTCGTCTAAGTTCCGAAGGTTCTGGGCTTCTTTTATGACCACCACTTTATAGGCTGACATCATAGGATATTGCTTTGCTAGATTTATAATTTGCGGAACCGTAATATCTGCTCCATAAAGAACCGAAAGATTAAACTCTTTCTCTATCTCGCTGAGTATGTTATTTGCCAGATGTTCCGAGATCAGATCAATATAGTAGGATTCTTCTCCCATCAGATAGTATATGGGTTTATACTCCCCGGAGAGAAGGCTCCGCATGATCTCCTCATAAGTAATCTCTTTCTTTGCCATGGAATATTACCGGTACGTTTTACCAGTCGAATTTTAGGTGTTTTACTGTTTTTTGTTCGTCAATGATCATTTTCAGCGACGCGATACCTACTTCTACATGTTGGTTCACATAGTTCTGAGTAACCATCGTATCGCTTTTATCTGTTTTTACTCCTTCCGGGATCATAGGTTGATCGGAAACCAGTAGTAAAGCTCCTGTAGGAATGTGATTGGCAAAACCGGTGCTGAATAGAGTGGCTGTCTCCATATCTACAGCCATAGCGCGGGTTTTGCGCAGGTAGGCTTTGAAGTCTTCATCGTGTTCCCAGATCCTCCGGTTGGTTGTATAAACTGTTCCGGTCCAGTAATCCAGTCCTTTGTCACGAATGGCAGAAGATACGGCACGTTGCAACATAAATGCAGGAAGTGCCGGAACTTCGGGAGGAAAATAATCACAGGAAGTTCCCTCTCCCCGGATGGCGGCAATAGGCAGAATCAGATCTCCCAACTGGTTTTTCTTACTGATGCCTCCACATTTTCCCAGAAAAAGACAGGCTGTGGGCTTAATAGCACTCAACAGATCCATAATAATAGCAGCATTGGGGCTTCCCATTCCAAAATTGATAATAGTGATCCCTTCCGCAGAGGCTGATGTCATATTGGCATCTCTTCCTAAAACAGGTACACCAAATTTATCTGCGAATATATCTACATATTTATTGAAATTGGTCAGGAGAATATATTTTCCAAAGTCTTTCAATTCACGTTTTGTATAACGGGGTAACCAATTCTCAACTATTTCTTTTTTTGTTTTCATAAAATATCTCCTAAATTTGTGAATCCAATAGTGGATATAGAATATATGAAGTACAAAATTAGTAAATGTTATCGTTAAACCTGCCACCCTGCGGTATTAAAATTATTAACCGTGAAGGCAAAAAGAAGATTTTTGATGTGCTTCGCCGTCGGTATGTCGCTTTAACTCTCGAAGAGTGGGTCAGACAGCATTTTATTCATTTCCTTATTGATCATAAAGGCTATCCCTCCTCCTTTACGGCTAATGAGGTAATGATCAAACTAAACGGTACTACCAAAAGATGTGATACTGTGGTATATAGTTCTGACTTTACTCCACGTATGATCATAGAATATAAATCTCCGGAATGTACTGTCTCACAGGCAGTTTTTGACCAGATCATGCGATACAACTTTGTATTGAAAGTGGACTATCTGGTTGTAAGTAACGGCATTGACCATTTTTGCTGCCAAATAGATTATGCCCGTAATACCTATCATTTCTTACCGGATGTTCCCTGCTATAAAGAGCTGTGAAAATGAACAAAACTGCTCCCTTCTTCTTTATACAGGAAAAGAATTAATTGTTTTTTTATAAAAAATATCTCAATTTCTTTGCGGATCCGTACAAACTTTATATATTTGCCGCTGAAATAAAAAATAAATGAACAGAATGAGAACATTAGTAAATGCATATTGGTGGCGCCTCCTACAACTCCAACAGTCGTAAGGAAGCCAGTACTCGTGTATATTTACTTTTAGGATATTATCAGAGCCCCGTCGCACTTGCGGCAGGGCTCTTTCGGTTTAAAAGGGTTAGGAATTAACAAGATAAAAAAGTATATGAAAAATTATTTAGTAGATAATGACGGTTATTACGGAGAGTTCGGAGGGGCTTATATTCCTGAAATTCTTCATAAATGTGTAGAGGAACTCCAGGATTCTTACCTGAAAATTATGGAAACAAAAGAGTTTAAAGAGGAGTTTGAGCAACTTTTGAGAGACTATGTAGGCAGGCCTACTCCACTCTATCATGCAAAAAGACTTTCCGAACGATATGGTTGTAAGATCTATCTGAAACGGGAGGATCTTAACCACACAGGTGCCCATAAGATCAACAATACGATCGGTCAGATCCTGTTGGCACGTAAACTGGGTAAAACCCGTATCATTGCCGAAACCGGTGCAGGCCAGCATGGAGTAGCCACTGCTACAGTATGTGCCCTGATGAATATGGAGTGTGTAGTATACATGGGAAAAACAGATGTGGAGCGTCAACACATTAATGTACAGCGTATGAAGATGCTGGGTGCGACTGTTTGCCCGGTAACCTCCGGAAATATGACCCTGAAAGATGCTACGAACGAAGCCATCCGTGACTGGTGTTGTAATCCCTCCAATACCTACTATATTATAGGCTCTACCGTAGGACCTCACCCCTATCCGGATATGGTCTCCCGCCTGCAATCTGTTATTAGTGAAGAGATAAAGAAACAGCTGCTGGAACAGGAAGGCCGTGATCATCCCGACTATTTGATCGCCTGTGTAGGGGGCGGAAGTAATGCTGCCGGTACCATCTATCACTATATTAACGATGAAAGAGTAAAAATAGTACTGGCAGAAGCAGGTGGAAAAGGTGTAGATTCCGGTTTAAGTGCAGCCACTATCCAGTTAGGAAAAACGGGTATTATCCATGGTTCCAAAACATTGGTTATGCAGAGCGAGGACGGCCAGATTGAAGAGCCCTACTCCATCTCCGCAGGACTTGATTACCCGGGTATCGGGCCTATCCATGCCAATCTTGCTGTTCAGGACCGGGCAACCATTCTTGCCGTAAACGATGATGAAACGCTGGAAGCTGCTTTTGAATTGACCCAAATAGAAGGAATTATTCCTGCTCTGGAATCTGCCCACGCTTTGGGTGCCCTGAAAAAGGTAAGTTTCAACCCTGACGATGTAGTGGTACTTACCGTATCAGGAAGGGGAGATAAAGATATGGATACCTATATTGAATCAATGCGATCATAAAAATAAAACAAACAGATATGAAACAGTTTACTTACCACACTGCCGGTCGAAAAGTACTGGGAGACCTGCATACTCCGGTCAGTGTCTATCTGAAAGTACGGGATGTATATCCGCAATCAGCATTGCTGGAAAGTTCTGACTACCATGCGGGAGAGAATTCACTCTCTTTTATTGCACTCTGTCCCCTGGCGAGTGTAGGGATAAATAGTGGTAAATGTACCTCTAAGTTCCCTGATGGTACAATAACGATAGAAGATATCAATGAAAATTTTACTGTAGGAGATGCTATTACCCGTTTCCTTTCAGCCTACTCTGTAACCGGTGAGGATGCCGGTGTGTGCGGGCTTTATGGATATACTACTTTCAATGCCGTGAAGTATTTTGAAAATATTCCGGTTATTGAGAGTCATGATGAAAGGAACGATGCAGCGGATATGCTTTATATCCTCTATAAATATGTCATCGTTTTCAATCATTTTAAAAATGAATTGACCCTGGTGGAGCTACTGAAAGAGGGAGAAGAGAATTCACTCAATCAACTGGAATCCCTGATCGAGAACAGGAACTTTGCTTCTTACAACTTCTCTGTTACCGGTCCGGTAACCAGTCCGCTTACTGATGAAGAGCATAAAGCCAATGTGCGCCGGGGTATTTCCCACTGTCTGCGGGGCGATGTTTTCCAGATCGTACTTTCCCGTCGCTTTATTCAGCCTTTTGCAGGAGATGATTTCAAAGTCTACAGGGCCCTTCGTTCGGTAAACCCCTCTCCTTACCTTTTCTATTTCGACTTTGGCGGATTCCGTATCTTTGGTTCTTCTCCGGAAACGCATTGTAAAATAGAGAACGGACGTGCTTATATTGATCCCATTGCCGGCACCACCCGCCGTACCGGAGATACATTCAAAGACAGAGAACTTACAGAAGCTTTGCTGGCTGATCCTAAAGAGAACGCCGAACATGTAATGCTGGTAGACCTGGCCCGTAATGACCTGAGCCGTAACTGCCACGATGTAAAGGTTGAATTTTACAAAGAACCTCAATATTACAGCCATGTGATCCACCTGGTGTCCCGTGTAAGCGGACAATTGAACGAAGGAGCTAACCCGATCAAAGCATTTATCGATACCTTCCCGGCAGGTACCCTGAGTGGCGCTCCTAAAGTACGGGCTATGCAGCTTATTTCCGAAATAGAACCCCACAACCGTGGAGCCTACGGAGGATGTATCGGATTTATCGGATTCAATGGTGAGCTAAACCAGGCCATCACTATCCGTACTTTTGTCAGCCGCAATAACGAATTGTGGTTCCAGGCAGGTGGCGGGATCGTTGCCGGAAGTGTTGAAGAGAATGAACTACAGGAGGTTAACAACAAGCTGGGAGCCCTTAAAAAAGCCATTGATCTGGCCGTAACCCTCAAAAACTAATTAAAATCAACCCTATAGGATTATGATACTTATACTTGATAATTACGACTCATTTACATATAACCTCTATCATCTGGTCAGAGAGCTGGGCACGTCGGAAATAGAAGTTCACCGGAATGATAAAATTGCCCTGGATGAAATAGAGCGTTTCGATAAAATAATTCTTTCTCCGGGACCGGGTATTCCCGAAGAGGCAGGACTCCTTTTACCCGTTATTGAACGCTATGCTCCTACCAGGCCGATTCTCGGTGTCTGCTTAGGACATCAGGCCATCAGCCAGGTGTTTGGTGCAAACCTTATCAATCTGTCAGAGGTATATCACGGCGTGCAAACTCCTGTGCATATCCGGAAAGAAGATAAACTCTTTCAGGGATTGAAGAACAAGATTCAGGTAGGCCGATACCACTCCTGGGTAGTAGATCCTGAGAATCTTCCATCTTCGCTGGAAATAATTGCCGAAAGTGAAGAAGGACAGATCATGGCTATTCGCCATAAAGAATTTGATGTAAGAGGCATTCAGTTCCACCCGGAGTCTGTACTGACTCCCGACGGAAAGAGAATAGTAAGCAACTGGTTGAACGGGTGATCCCTTTCTATTTATAAAAAGTTATCCTTATGAAACAGATATTGTACAATCTTTTTGAGCACAAGTACCTGGGGCGCGAAGAGGCCAGAGATATTTTACAGAATATAACGTTGGGCAAATATAATGATGCTCAGATCGCTTCCCTGATCACGGTCTTTTTAATGCGTAACATCTCAGTAGAAGAACTGACCGGATTCAGGGATGCCCTGCTGGAAATGCGGGTTCCCGTCAATCTCTCCGAATATGGACCTATTGATATTGTAGGAACCGGAGGAGACGGCAAGAATACTTTCAACATCTCTACTGCTGCCTGCTTTACAGTAGCAGGGGCGGGATATTCGGTTGTAAAGCACGGGAACTACGGAGCCACTTCAGTGAGTGGAGCCAGTAATGTAATGGAGATGCACGGTGTGAAATTCACTGCCGACAACGATCACCTTCGCCGCAGTATGGATGCCTGCAACATCGCTTACCTGCATGCCCCTCTTTTTAATCCGGCTTTAAAAGCAGTAGCCCCTATCCGCAAAGCTCTTGCCGTACGCACCTTCTTCAACATGTTAGGACCGCTGGTTAATCCGGTTATACCGAAATACCAGCTGTTAGGTGTATATAATCTCCCATTGTTGCGCCTGTATAGCTATACATTCCAGGAAAATAATACGCAGTTTGCTGTGGTGCATAGTCTGGACGGATACGATGAAATTTCTCTGACCTCTGAATTTAAAGTAGCTACTTCAGATAGTGAAAAACTCTATACGCCGGAAGATTTAGGGATGTTCCGTTGTAAGGAAAGCGATCTGTACGGAGGAGAAACCCCGGAAGAGGCCGCTAAGATCTTTGACAGAGTACTGGAAGGTACGGCTTCTTCCGCACAGATCAACAGTGTGGTCGCGAATGCTGCATTCGGTATTCAGATCATGAGTCCGGAGAAAAAGATGGAAGAGTGTATTGGTATAGC
This sequence comes from Bacteroides sp., assembly GCA_021203405.1. Taxonomy (GTDB): domain Bacteria; phylum Bacteroidota; class Bacteroidia; order Bacteroidales; family Bacteroidaceae; genus Bacteroides. The sequence continues at coordinate 4,945 of JAJQBG010000132.1, read as the reverse complement.
CCGTGAATCCATAGAGAGCGGTAAAGCACTGGCCACTTTCAAAAAATTTCTTGAAATAAATAGTTAAAGAAGCTATGAAAGCCAAAGATATATTAGATGAAATAATTGCCAACAAACGTTTTGAGGTGGATTACCAGAAGAAGATACTCTCCCCGGAACAACTTATGGATACGGTTTCCGGAGTGGATAATCCGAAGCTATCTATGAAAGAGGCTCTTCTGAAATCAGATACAGGTATTATTGCCGAGTTTAAACGTAAATCTCCCTCAAAAGGATTTATTAAGGAGAATGCCGTTGCAGAAGAGATCGTACCCTCTTACGAAAAAGCCGGTGCTGCTGCTCTTTCCATACTGACCGATGAGGTCTATTTTGCAGGTACCCTGAAAGATTTGCGAACAGCCCGTCCGTTGGTTCATATTCCTATTATCCGGAAAGATTTTATTATCGACGAATACCAGCTTTACCAGGCAAAAGTGGTCGGTGCCAACGCAGTTCTTCTGATTGCAGCAGCTTTGCCCCTGGAAGAGTATAAAAATTTACTGGCAAAGGCTCATGAACTGGACCTGGAAGTTTTGCTGGAGATCCATTCGGAAAAAGAGTTGGAATATATCACAAAAGATATTGATATGATCGGGATAAATAACCGTAACCTGGATACCTTCCATACCGATGTGGAAAACTCTTTCCGGTTAGCGATGCAGCTTCCCTCCGACTCCGTACTGGTATCCGAAAGTGGGATATCCGATTATCAGACTATCATCCGTCTCCGGAAAGAGGGATTTAAAGGCTTTCTGATCGGGGAATCTTTTATGAAGAGTGAAAATCCGGGCAAAGAGTTGGAAATGTATATCCAATCTCTGAAGAAGAGCCTTAGTGAAGCATAAAAATAACTCTTAAACGATCTGAAAATGGTTATTAAAGTATGTGGTATGCGTCAGGCCGGTAATATCCGCGAAGTGGAAGCATTAGGAATAGATATGATGGGGTTTATCTTCTATCCTGAATCTCCCCGCTATAATACGGAGATACCTGATTATTTACCTCAGCAGGTGAAGCGGGTCGGAGTGTTTGTTAACGAAACAGAGGAAACCGTATTGGAACGTGTAGCGGAATACCAGCTTGATTATGTACAGTTACATGGCAAGGAGTCTCCGGAATATTGTTTGCTGCTGAAGGAGAAAGACATCAAACTCTTAAAAGCTTTCTCTATCGAAACTCCGGACGATCTCTCTGGTATATCGGCTTATGAAGGAATCTGTGATTATTATGTCTTTGATACCAAAACACCAGGTTACGGAGGTTCGGGGCAGCAGTTTGACTGGAATATCCTTAACTCCTACCAGGGAAATACTCCTTTCCTGCTGAGCGGAGGAATTCATCCGAAGAGTGGCGAAGAAGTAAAAGCCTTTGAACATCCTCTACTAGCCGGCTACGATCTGAACAGTCGTTTCGAAATAAGTCCTGCACTAAAAGATCCATCGCTTATAGCCCGGTTTCTCACTTCTGTAAAATAATAAAAAGATAAAATATGAATAGAATTAATAAATTATTTCAGGAAAAGAAGGAAAATATACTTTCTATCTATTTCTGCGCCGGTACCCCTACCTTAGAGGGTACAGTAAATATCATTGAAACCTTGGAAAAGAACGGAGTTGATCTCATTGAGATCGGTATTCCTTTCAGTGATCCTATGGCAGACGGTGTGGTTATCCAGAACGCCGCCACTCAGGCTCTTAAGAACGGAATGTCCCTTAAACTCCTCTTCAGCCAGTTAAAGGATATCCGGAAGCGTGTCCATATTCCATTGGCCTTTATGGGATATCTGAACCCGATCATGCAATATGGATTTGAGAATTTCTGTAAAGATTGTAATACCTGTGGAATAGACGGGGTTATAATTCCGGATCTGCCTTTTAAAGATTATCAGCAATATTACAGAGAGATAGCTGAAAAATACGATGTACGGATCATTATGCTGATCACTCCCGAGACCAGCGAAGAGCGGGTCCGTCAGATCGATGACAATACAGATGGATTTATCTATATGGTATCCTCTGCCGCTACTACCGGTGCCCAGAAAGATTTCGATGAACAGAAACAGGCCTATTTCAGAAAGATCAATGGGATGGATCTGCGGAATCCCCGCCTGGTAGGTTTCGGGATCTCCAATAAAGCTACTTTCGATGCTGCCTGTGCCAATGCTTCAGGAGCTATTATCGGAAGTAAATTTGTTACCCTTTTACGGGAAACCCGGGATCCTGCCGCAGCTATTCAGCAGCTTTTATCGCTGATCCGCTGATATATTATCGACTGTCAGGTAAAGAGTGAATTACTCTTTACCTGACGGTTCCTCTTTTCTTCTTTTCCGGCTTTCAGCGAAGAACCCTTTTTGTATGGAATATTTATTCAATAAAAGTCCTATCTTTGCAAAGATAAAATAATCCACATCTTGTAAATCGTATGCATACAAAATGTCCTTCTGTCCTGTTGATCTATACAGGTGGAACAATCGGCATGATCGAGAATCCGGAGACCGGTGCCCTGGAGAACTTCAATTTTGATCATTTACTCAGATACGTTCCCGAATTGAAAAGATTCAATTACCGGATCAATACCTATCCATTCGACCCTCCTATCGACTCTTCGGATATGAAACCTGCTCTATGGGCTAAAATAGTGAAGATCATTACCTATAATTACGATAATTATGACGGATTCGTTATTCTTCATGGAACCGATACGATGTCTTTTACGGCATCCGCCTTAAGCTTTATGCTCGAGAATCTTACCAAGCCCGTTATTCTTACAGGTTCACAGCTTCCTATTGGAATGCTACGGACAGATGGAAAAGAAAATCTGATTACCGCTATTGAGATAGCAGCTGCCAAACATCCGGATGGCAAACCTTTAGTACCCGAGGTGTGTATTTTCTTCGAAAGCCATTTAATGCGGGGAAACCGCACCACCAAGATCAACGCAGAGAATTTCAATGCGTTCCGCTCCTATAACTATCCTTCGCTTGCCTGTGCCGGTATCCATATTAAATATGAACCTCATTTCATCCGCCGTCCCGACTATTCCCGGCCTATGAAACCTCATTATCTGTTCAACTCCAATGTAGTGATCCTTACTCTTTTCCCCGGTATACACGAGGAGATAGTACACGCTCTTTTAAATGTACCCGGACTAAAAGCAGTCGTTTTGAAAACATATGGATCGGGAAATGCGTTACAAAAAGAGTGGTTTATCCGTGAAATAAAAGAGGCTATTTACCGGGGTATCGTCATTGTTAACATTACACAATGCTCTTCCGGAACCGTACAAATGGAACGTTATGAGACTGGGATGCAACTCTTGCAGGCCGGAGTGATCAGTGGTTATGACAGTACGCCGGAGTGTGCTATTACCAAACTGATGTTCCTGCTGGGACATGGACTTACCAATCAGGAAATACGCTATAAAATAAACTCCTCCCTGGCCGGAGAGATCACCAAAGAGTAAACTGTTCCGGATAACCACAGGATATTTTTCCTTTCACCCCTAACGAATGAAAATATATGAAATGGAATGTACTGATAGGTTATCTGGATATAATAGTGTATATATTGCTGGCTATTCCCTTACTCTATTCTTTTATTTTTGCCTGGATATCTATCAGGAACAGGCATAGAACTTTCTCTTTTTCCGGGCCTGAGAACCGCATTCTCCTGATCCTGCTGGGCGAGAATGAAAATAAACTACTGCCTGAAGACTATTTATCGGGACAAGCCCTCAGCTATGATATCTGTCTGGTAGCCAGAGAGGAATTGAAAAAGAAAAAATCCTGGAAAAATCTGGCGGTTACTTACATAGATCCGGGTCCTGTTCCTGTAAAATATAATCTACAGGAGTTTCTTCAGATCACGAAAAAGGATGATTATGATATTGTTCTCATACTGGAAGAGGAGAATATCCTGCCTCCTGATTTTCTCATCCGGATCAATCAACTCTATAATTCGGGGATAAAAGCTCTGCAGATCCATCGCACTCCGGACGAACCGGAAGACGATAAAACCCTGCTTAAAGCTATTATCCAGGAGATAAATTTTGCAGTTCTGTGTAACGGACATGTTAAAGCGGGACTCTCATCCGGAATTACGGCTTCCGGAATTATGCTTGACTATAACTAGCTGAAAAACAATATAGAATATTTACCGCTTAAAAATAGTTTTAAAGCCCTGGAAAAGCTTCTTACCAAACAGGATATATACATTGAATTTCTGGAAGATCTGAAAATATCCGGTATGAAAAGAGGTACCGGCTATCAAAATCCCTGGATAACATTGAGCACTGCTCCTCATCTGCTCTTTCGTAATTTATCGGAGATCCCCTATGCAATTTTCCATCGAAAATGGAATTATCTGGATAAGATACTCCAGGAGATCTCCCCTTCACGCCCCTTCTTTATGATCGGTATTCTAATAGGTACGATCTTTTTTACTTTTTTTGACGGATGGTTCTCTCTTAAATGGTGGTTACTTCTCTTTATTATCATCCTTTTTATGCACTGGCCATACCGGATGCCATAATCAATGGAAATACAAAGCGTATTATAAAAAAAGTACCCTATTGGATCATGGGTACTCTCTCTTCCTGGATTGGCCTGAAAAGATCAGGTAAGTAAATTTATAATATGTTCCTTAAAATTCTTCGGAGACTTCAAAACAGGGGCACTCTCTCAGGCAATATTCATCCTGAAGTTCCGCCACATCTTCCATTATATCCCGGTGTCCCACTATCCTGCAATCCGGATAATCCATCAGCAGAGCTTTTATCAGTACTTTCAGTGAATGTTTTTGCCAGCAGGTGCGGGTATCGCAAGGTTTCCCCTCTTCGTCCAGTCCTCCTTCGTAACATATTCCGATGGATTGATCGTCATATCCTTTTGCGTGAATTCCTTTATGAT
>JAJQBG010000093.1 GCA_021203405.1 Bacteroides sp. | reverse complement strand
CCCCCCAGAGTAGTAGTGGTCTGCTTGATTAAGTCGGGAAGATTCAAGGAGTCCCTGCCATCAGTCAAAGAGGCCATGGCACCGCAAATGACATGAAAAGAGGTATCTACGCTTATCTGGGCCAGATAGTAAAGGGAAAGCACTTTCCCGGGTTTCTGATAAATCCGCGAGTCAGGATCAGCAGAACTTCGCACTTTATCATTTAGTTTTTTCGATTCTTCGCTATCTGGTTTCCAAACAGGTTCTTCTTATCTCTGTACTGCTCCAAGCTCCCGCAGGTAATCCAGCGATTCAGCTCGAATTAAACTATCCATAGAAGCATTAGCCCGACGAGAAGCACTATCGACTGCCTGACGAGTACCCTTACACATTCCTTTGCAAACACACAGATGAACTACCCAACTAAAAACATCAACAAACAAATCTTCCGGATAGAGTTTACGGGTGCGGCTCAGGGTACTGTGCCTGGGAAGTTTTTCATCGATATTGTAATCCAGGAAATAAAGCATATCGACTTGCATAGAGGCCATCTCTATAATACGGCGATCTGAATTTAGATTCTCAATATAACCGATAAGCATGAGTTTAAAGAAAACAACGGGATCAATACTCTTCTGCCCTTCAGTGCCATAAAGACTACGGGTTTTATCTCTTATAAAAGAGATATCTAAAGTGGATTTGAGACGACGGTAAAAGTTATTAGGGGGGGACATGCTCAGAAAGACGGAAACTAACAACTTCTTTTTCATGGTAGAGTTTTTCGCCTTGCATAGTGATAGGATTTGTTTATGTGTCTAAGATAATGAATATTAAACAAATACAATAACTAAACTATAGTTGCGCAACAGCCACTTCACAGCCAGTGGCAACATATTGATATCCAAATTGATATAATCTTCCCACCGCGACTGAGTACAACTCCCCTCTAACTATCCATACTTCAACCATCTAAATTCTAAAGATTCAGAAACACCGGTTTATTTTAGGGAGAATGATCTCTAAATTAGTGCAGTTTTCTTTTATCATAGTAGGTAAGAAAAAGCCCCGAGTTTCCCCGGGGCGGTTCATTATTTCCATCTATCATTTATTCTTCATATCCATCTATCCCGGTTCTGTTTTGGAGATAGTATTTCCTCACTGATGGGGTTAAGTCTGTAATTGGTGCGGTTGTTGTATGACTTGCATCAGTGTAATATCTGGGCACCGTGTCAGGATCAAGGTTTGTTTCTACGTTAATGTAAAACATATTTGAATAGTGAGATGAATGTGCATTTAAAATATTTATAATATTATGGTGGTGTATAAAATCACCAATTAGAATCCTATAACACCTATAATATTGATAAGCCCTAAAATTAGTACCCACACTTGTTATGCTATCTGGAAAAACTTCATTAGGTGCACTGGTAAGGTTTGCACAATCTCGGTATTGATAAGCTCTAAAATTTGAGCTTATCCTTGTTATACTATCTGGGAAAACCTCTGTAGGTGCACTTTTGAGAGTAGCACACCTGTAATATTGATAAGCTCTAAAATTAGAACCTACTGTTGTTACACTATCGGGCAAAACCTCTGCAGGTGCACTTTTGAGCTTATTGCAACCATCATATTGATGGCTCCTAAATTCATTACCTATTGTTGTTACACTATTGGGCAACGACTCATTAACAGTATTGGTAAGATCACAATTAATATATTGATAATGCCTAAAATAAGTACCTGTAGATGTTTCACTACTTAAGTGTGCGTAATCAGGATCATTTAGTATTCTACGTATCTTTGCTTTGTTAGAAGAGGCATTACATCCAGATGTACCGGAGTAATACCCAAAAGGTATCCCCCATCCAGGCGTAACTCCATTAGTTGGTTCAAGCCGAATAATTTTTGTATCTGTAACTCCAAATATAATAGTATTTCCTGTTCCAGTATTACTATTAACAACACCTGCTATATCACCAGAATAAACACCATCCATGTACACTTTGAAGCTGTATGCTGATCCGTTCGCAGCATATCCACTACATGGTATAATATAAGTTCCTGATGTAGCATCTATTTCAAACTCAATATAACTGTTGTCAACTTCACCACCTTTATCAAAGACTACATCACCATTAATGTAGCCTTTATTTACTGACAACCCCGAATTATACAGGGTTGTCAGTTTGTTTCCATTTTGGTATATTGCCACAACTTATTGTTCCAAAGAGATTACTAAAACATTTGGATTGGCCCTCGAATAGGCTTCGGCTTCGGCATCGGTGGCAAAAGTAATCATTCCGCTAACGCCACTACGGTTATCTACTTTTGTAGATACATCCGGCATATCGCTTAAATATGCAACGGTCTCTTTACCCATATTTGAACCGTCAGTGTCATATACATCGACGGTTAGGTGGGTACCGGCACCACATACCACATCGTTCATGGTGTTGAGATTGGTATGCGCTCCCTGGCTGGCTACTTCGACCTGAATAAGTGTCTGCCCATCGATATCATATTCATGGGTACCTAAAAGTTCATGACCTGAAAACCCGGAAGGAGGCGTACCGACAATCTTGGTGCCGTTACGAAGGATAATGTTATTATCCGGATCGAACTGTACCACATTCTGCAAATCTGCCACGGTAGCTACCTCGGCATTTTTATAATGAGCCTTTCCGGTGGTAGGATTGAGGTTAATATTTCCCTGGGATGTTTCGAGAGAAATGTCGCCCCCGGTAGAGGTACTTAACTCAATAGCAGGTGCTGATACCCTTACTTCGGATTCGTTGATTCCTTTTAATACAACTCTCTCTTCAAGTTCTTGGAGGTCGGTTTTTGAACTCATTTGTGCAATATACCCGGGATATGCCGTAGCATGTGTCCCTTCGGGAATCTCTACTCCTTTCCCGGCAATTGCTTCTTTTACTTCTTTAATAACTTCTGTTGCTGTTTCAACATTTTGTTTGAATGAATTTTGTGCCATAATTTAAAAATTTTTATTTAACTATGTTTTGTCGGGAGCAAAGGTGTATACTTTTGGATGGTTGCTGAAAAAAAGTAATGGGTTTGCCCTAACTTAAAAATTAAGTTAGGCTGGTTGGTGGTTTCTATTCCCTTACTCAATCGTTTGCTTCTAAAATTAATATCCTCTATCTTTGCACCTTCACTCAAGTAAAATAAGCACTATTATATAAGTATGGAAAAGAAATTTAAACGGGCAACGGTTACTTCTGCATTGCCCTATGCGAATGGCCCTGTTCATATCGGACACCTGGCCGGGGTATATGTTCCGGCAGATATTTATGTACGCTACCTAAGACTGAAGAACGAAGAGGTACTCTTTATCGGAGGCTCTGACGAGCACGGTGTACCGATCACGATCCGTGCTAAAAAGGAGGGGGTTACCCCGCAGGATATTGTGGACCGTTACCATACGCTGATCAAAGATTCGTTTGAAAAGTTTGGAATATCGTTTGATATCTACTCCCGTACGACTTCGGAGACGCATCATAAGCTGGCTTCGGACTTTTTCCGTACGTTGTATGATAAAGGCGCTTTTATTGAAAAGAGTTCGGAACAATATTACGACGATGAGGCGGGACAGTTCCTGGCGGATCGTTATATTACCGGCGAATGCCCTCACTGTCATTCGGAAGGTGCCTACGGAGACCAGTGTGAGAAGTGTGGTACTTCCCTGAGTCCTACCGACCTGATCAACCCGAAAAGTGCGATCAGCGGAAGTGTGCCGGTGATGAAAGAGACCAAACACTGGTACCTGCCATTGGACCAACACGAGGAGTGGCTGCGGAAGTGGATCCTGGGGGATCACAAGGAGTGGCGTCCCAATGTATACGGGCAGTGCAAATCGTGGCTGGATATGGGCTTGCAACCCCGGGCGGTAAGCCGTGACCTGGATTGGGGTATTCCTGTGCCGGTAGAGGGTGCGGAAGGCAAGGTATTGTATGTGTGGTTTGATGCTCCGCTGGGGTATGTATCGAATACAAAAGAGTTGTTGCCGGATACGTGGGAAACGTGGTGGAAGGATCCGGAAAGCCGGTTGATCCACTTTATCGGAAAGGATAATATTGTATTCCACTGCATTGTTTTCCCGGCTATGCTGAAGGCGGAAGGGAGCTATATATTACCGGATAATGTGCCTTCGAATGAGTTCCTGAACCTGGAAGGGGATAAGATATCGACTTCGCGCAACTGGGCGGTATGGCTGCATGAGTATCTGGAAGAGTTCCCGGGTAAGCAGGATGTATTGCGGTATGTATTGACGGCGAATGCACCGGAGACGAAGGATAATGATTTTACCTGGAAGGATTTCCAGGCACGCAATAACAGTGAGCTGGTAGCTATTTATGGTAATTTTGTAAACCGCTCGCTGGTACTGACGGCTAAATATTTTGATTCGAAGGTTCCGCAGGCGGGTGAACTGACTGAGTATGATAAGGAGGTATTGGCTGAGTTTGCTCAGATCAAAAGTGAACTGGAGCAACTGTTGAACAACTTTAAATTCAGGGATGCCCAGAAGGAGGCGATGAACCTGGCACGTATTGGGAATAAGTACCTGGCTGATACGGAGCCATGGAAGCTGGCTAAAACGGATATGGAGCGTGTAGGGACCATCCTGAATATCAGCCTTCAGCTGGTGGCTAACCTGGCTATTGCTTTTGAACCGTTCCTGCCTTTCAGTTCACAGAAACTCAGGGATATGCTGAATATGGATACGTTTGAGTGGAGCAGCCTGGGACGTACGGATCTTTTGCAGGCGGGTCATCAGCTGGGTAAGCCTGAGTTGCTTTTTGAAAAGATAGAAGATCATGTGATCGAAGAGCAGATACAGAAGCTGCTGGCTACCAAAAAAGAGAACGAGGAGAATAACTACAAAGCGAACCCGGTCCGGGAGAATATTGAGTTTGACGACTTCCTGAAACTGGATATCCGGGTGGGTACGGTACTGGAGTGCCAAAAGGTGCCGAAAGCGGATAAACTGCTTCAGTTTAAAATAGACGACGGATTGGAAACACGTACCATTGTTTCGGGAATTGCTGCCTATTACCGGCCGGAAGAGCTGGTAGGAAAACAGGTGTGCTTTATTGCCAACCTGGCACCCCGCAAGCTACGGGGGATCGTTTCGGAGGGAATGATCCTTTCGGCAGAGAACAGCGACGGTACGCTCTCGGTGATCACGCCCCAGAAGGAGGTAAAGCCGGGAAGCGAGGTCAAATAAGCGCCTTTTATGTCCGATAACCTGAAGAACAAGACCATCGGTAATATCCTATGGAGTGCTGTGGATAAATCAGGAGAACAAGTAATATATATGACTACTTATATATTACTTGCCAATCTGCTGGTTCCGGAAGATTATGGACTGTTGGCTATATTAGGGGTCTTTATTGCTGTTTCTTCGATACTGGCAGAGAGTGGATTCGGTTCGGCTCTTATTCATAAAAAGAATGCGACCGAGCAGGACTATTGTTCCGTATTTTACTTTAATTTTTTTATAGGCTTTTTTATTTATCTGATCTTGTTTTGTAGTGCCGGTTGGTTAGCACGGTTATACAATGAACCCCGAATAGTGCTTCTCTCCCGTATTACCCTGCTTACCATCATTACCAACTCTTTGTCGATGGTACAAAACACCCAGTTGGTTAAAAAGCTGGATTTTAAATCGACCACTAAAGTAAATTTTTTCTCTCTGCTGATCTCTTCTACAAGTGCGGTTTGGGTGGCTGTAAACGGATATGGAGTGTGGGCGCTGGTAACCCAGACAGTTATGCTCTCCTTATCAAAGGCTCTTCTGTTCCTCTTTTATAACCGCTGGATCCCTACTCTCCGGTTTAGACTGGGTCCTGTTAAAGAGTTCTTTCCCTATAGTTCCCGATTGCTTACAGGAGGAATGTTAAATGCGTTCTTTAATAATATTTACGCACCTTTTATCCGTATCCTGGGATTCCCGATGGCGGAAGTGGGTATCTATACACAGGCTAATAAACTACAGGGGATACCTTCGCTGCTTATTTCCAATACTTTTAGCAGTGTAAGCTTTCCGACCTTTGTATCGGTTCAGGAGGAGCAGGAACGATTGAAGAGAGTAGTGGGAAAAACGGTGCGAACGATCGCTCTTTTTATTTTCCCGGTAATGACGGGGCTTTTTTTAACGGGGAAATTATTGATCACTCTGATATTACCTCCCCATTGGTATCCGTGTATTGAGATATTTCAGATCCTCTGCCTGGGAGGCATCATGACCCCGTTCATTCCTGTCTTTAATAATCTGTTACTGGCTAAGGGGGCATCGGGGATGTATCTGAAGGGAGAGATCATCCGCAAACTAGCACTGGTGCTGTTCTTAATAGTGGGTTCTTTCTATGGAATAAAGGGGATCGCATTCAGCTGGATCGCCTCATCGGTTGTTTCCTTGCTGACGCTGCTTCTTTTTACGGGTAAGAGAGCCTCTTATGGATTGCCGGGTTTTATGGGAGATATAAAGATATTTCTGGTCTCTTGCCTGATCATGGCAGCGATCCTCTACCCGATCCGTTTTGTAATCTCTGATTTATTGTTACTTTTGCTGGTGCAGTGTATTATAGGAGTAGTGATCTATGTTCTATTAATGAAACTGTTCCGGTCGGATGTGTACGAAGAAGCGGAAAGGTTAGTACGTCATAAGATCGGGCTCCGGTAACGATTCACCGCTCTATTATTTTCTTGTGTCATGAAAGCAGTAGTATATCCCAATCTTTTGCGTAAGGATGCTTTTTCCAATACTTATATAGACGATTTTATATCGGCTCTTGAGAGTTGTGGTATTGAGGTTGAGAATAAACCTCATAAAAATCCGTTGATCGGTCTGTGGAATCTTCCCCAGGAGAGCAAATACTACTTTTTTCATTGGGTGGAGAATGTACCGGATTATAAATATGGGTATTTACAGGCACTCTTTGCCTGTTTATATGTAGGGTATCTGCGTATAAAAAAGAAAAAAGTGATCTGGTTCCTCCACAATAAAAGCACCCATACGGGGTATAGAACTTTTGTGAACGGACTCCTGATGAGATTCATGGCACGATATGCCAGTATAGTGATCTCTCACTCTTCCGAAGGGTTGGCTTATATAGAGACCTTGAAAAAAGGGAGTTCCCGGAAGACCCGTTTTCTGGATTATCCTTCTAAGAACAGGCTACCGGAAAAGGTATGCGAAGCTGATGCCTATACCTGCGATCTGTTGATCTGGGGTACGATTGCTCCTCATAAAAGAGTTCAGGAGTTTCTGGAGTTCCATCACAAACATCAGTTGAAACTGAAGGTGAAGGTAATTGGAAAGTGTATTTATCCGGAGTTACAGGAAGCTATTATTCCGTATCAGAATGAATATATTGATTTTAACGGAACCAGTATTCCTTTTGAGGAACTGGCGAAAGAGATTGCCGGAAGCCGTTTTGTACTGATCCCGTATGCTTCGGAGTCACTGCTTAGTTCGGGAACCTTGATGGATTCTCTCTCATTCGGGGCCCGGGTGATCGGGCCGGATGTGGGATCTTTCAGGGATTATGCGGGTTCACAGGAGATTGAGGTCTATACCTTCCGGGATTTTACCGATATTCCTGATATAGTGAAAAGACATACGGGAACACCCCGGCGGATAACAGACTACCCAGGGTTCCTGAACCGCACGAGCTGGCCCCATGTTATGAAACAAATAATCGAAGAAATAGAGAACTCATGACACTATCTCCTGTATTGATCTTTGTATATAACCGTCCCCGGCACACCCGGGAGTTGATCGCTTCGTTACGGACTAATAAGCTGGCGGAGGAAAGTGATCTGATCATCTATTCGGATCATCCTCGCACAACAGCGCAGCAGGAGGCTGTTAAAGAGGTACGCGAATATATTCACACCCTTACCGGTTTCAAAAGTGTAACTATTATTGAAAGAGAGAGGAATTACGGACTGGCAGCGAGTATTATGGATGGAGTAACCACCCAACTTTCCCGGTATGGAAGAGTTATTGTACTGGAAGATGACCTGATAGTAGCTCCCGGGTTTCTGCGGTTTATGAACGATGCGCTGGAAATGTATAAAGATATACCGGAGGTAGGACATATTCAGGCATGTGACTTTACAGGGAACCCGGCTCTGCCGGATACTTTCCTGATCAAATGGACCGGTAGCTGGGGATGGGCAACCTGGAAAAGGGCCTGGAAATTCTTTAACGCCGATGGGAAAGAGTTATTAAAGAGACTGGAGGAGAATAAGCTGACCTATACTTTCGACTTTGGCGGAAGCTATCATTATACCCGGATGTTACGGGAGCAGATAGCGGGAAAGAACAATTCCTGGGCCATCCGCTGGAATGCTTCTCTTTTTATAAACAATATATTGTCCCTAAATGTGGGAAAGACCCTGGTACAGAACAATGGGTTTGATAACTCGGGGACACATTGTGGAACAGTGGATACTTACCATACTCCCTTGTGGGAAGAAGAACTGCCGGTGGCTCTGATCTCCCCGATAGCGGAGAATAGGGAAGCCCGGAAAATATTCAGGGATTATTATAAAAAGAACTACTCTTTTCGGGCTAAAGTGATACGAAGGATCAAACGTACCCTGAAAGGAGATTTTAGTAAATAATAGCTATATTAAGTTCACAGTATGATTACATTGATCCCCGTAGGAGGACTTGCTAACAGGTTACGTACGATATGTTCCGGTATAGAACTGGCCCGGAAGCACAATTATAGAATAAAGATCGTCTGGTTTAAGGATAAGGGGCTTAACAGTAGCTTCAGGGGACTGTTCGAACCTATAAACTTACCGGATATTTTTCTGAAAGAAGGGACATTGGTGGATAAACTATTCATAGATCGTCCCCGTCAAAAGAATTTTTATATTCCAGGTATTTATCAGACTGTAGCATTCCAAAAAAGGTTCTATCCAAAGGAGATGCAGGAATTAACAGATCGGGGATATGATTTTAACCGGTTGTGTGCAGGTGGTTCTCTCTATATAGCCTCTTATACTGCTTTTTATCCATTCTCTTCGGCTACCTTATTAAAAATGTTCAGACCCATAGAAAGTATCCGGAAAAGAATCGACTCTTTTACTGCAAATTTCCAGCAACACGAAACGATAGGGATCCATATCAGGCGTACCGACCATATTATCTCCATCCAGGAGAGTCCGACTGAGCTTTTTTTCGAAAGAATAGATAAAAGGTTGCGGATCTCTCCTAATACATGTTTCTACCTGGCTACCGACTCAGAAGAGGAAAAAGTAACTTTCATGGAACGATATGGGAATAAGATCTACACGCTCGAAGAGAAGGCAGACCGTACGAATTATTCAGGGATGCAACACGCAGTTACGGAATTCTTTCTACTTTCCCGTACAAAAGAGATATAGGGAACTTCCAAAAGTTCTTTTTCAGAAATGGCGGCCCTGGCGGGAAATATTCCATTGCATATCCTTAAAATAAAACCATCGTATTAAAAAACGGAGAACTATTCTTACCAGAAAAGATCCCTACCAATTCGCATCACTTTTTTCCTGAAAATTTCAGAATAACTTGTACCTTTGCAGAAACATTACAAAAATGAGGGTGCTACTGATCAATACATCCGAGAGGATCGGGGGAGCTGCTATTGCAGCCAGCCGGCTCATGGAGGCTCTAAAGAATAACGGCATCAAAGCGAAATTACTGGTAAGGGATAAGCAAACCGATAATCTGAGTGTAGTAGGCCTGGAACAGAACTGGTGGCAGGTAGGGAAATTTGTCTGGGAACGGATCGTGATCTGGGCCGGGAACCGCTTCCATAAAAAGAATCTTTTTTCGGTGGATATTGCCAATACGGGAAATGATATTACCTCTCTTCCGGAGTTCAGGCAGGCGGATGTTATTCACCTTCACTGGATCAACCAGGGAATGTTATCGCTGAAAAACCTGAGACAGATCCTTGCATCGGGCAAACCTATGGTATGGACCATGCATGATATGTGGCCCTGTACCGGGATCTGTCATTATGCACGTACCTGTGACCATTACGAAACGGAATGTAAAGATTGTTCCTATCTCTGGAAGAACGGTGGTAAGAAAGATCTTTCCTACCGGACATTCCGGAAGAAAAAGAGTTTGTATGAGCAGGCTAATATTACTTTTATTGCCTGTAGTGAATGGCTGGGCAAACAGGCCGGGAAAAGTGCGCTTATTACCGGGCATACCGTAACTAATATTCCTAATCCGATCAATACTAATCTGTTTAAACCGAGAGATATAAAGAGTGCCCGGGAAAAGCTGGGATTACCCCCGGATAAAAAACTGATCCTTTTCGGTTCGGTTAAAATTACCGACGAGCGTAAAGGGATGACTTACCTGGTAGAGACATGTAAATTATTAATTGAGAAACATCCTCACCTGAAAGAGGAGATAGGCCTGGTTGTATTTGGCCAAAAGAGTTCTTACCTGGAGTCAGTCCTCCCCCTCCCTGTCTATTCCCATGAATTCATCCGGGATGAAAGAAAAATTGTGGATATCTATAATGCGGTGGATCTGTTCGTGATCCCTTCGCTGGAAGAGAACCTTCCCAATATGATCATGGAGGCTATGGCCTGCGGGGTACCTTGTGTCGGATTCCAGACCGGGGGTATCCCTGAAATGATCGATCATCTTCATAACGGATATGTGGCGCAATATAGATCTGCTGAGGATTTTGCCAACGGTATTCACTGGCTTCTGGAAGAGGACCAGGCTCCGCTGCGGGAAGCTGCCCACCGGAAAGTTATTTCCTGCTACTCGGAAAATGCGGTTGCCAAGCGGTACCTGGCTATTTATAACCGGATAACCGGAAAACATGAATAAAAGGAAGCCTCTGTTTTCTATCATTACAGTTACCTGGAATGCCCAGGATACACTGGAAAGAACGTTGCAAAGTGTAGCGTCCCAGAGATACGGATCTATAGAGTATATAGTGATTGACGGAGAGTCCCGGGATAATACGCTTAATCTAACTGAGAAGTATCAATCTTCTATCAATAAGTTGATCAGCGAACCGGACCAGGGGATCTATGATGCGATGAATAAAGGGATCCGGCAGGCTACCGGGGATTATCTCTGTTTCCTGAATGCCGGAGATACTTTTTATACTCCTCTTACTTTGCAGGAAATAGTGGATACGCTTCCAGCTACCGGGGATTTACCCGATATTATATACGGGGAGACGGCTATTGTAGATAAGGAAGGTGCGTTCCTGTATATGCGCAGGCTTTCCGCCCCGGAACATCTTACCTGGAAAAGTTTTAAAAGCGGCATGCGGGTATGTCACCAGGCCTTTTTGGTAAAGAGAAGCCTGGCAGAACCCTATGACCTGAGATACCGGCTTTCTGCTGACTTTGACTGGTGCATCCGGATGATGAAGAAGACAAACCGGATCTGTAATACGCATCTTATCCTGATCAATTACCTGAATGAAGGGATGACGACCCGGAACCATAAAGCTTCCCTGAAAGAGCGCTTTCGTATTATGGTACATTACTACGGACTTATCTCTACTCTTTTCTATCATTGCTGGTTTGTAATACGGTTGATCCTTAAACCGGAAAAATAAAAATACTTACTTTCCTTTCTGCTTTTTCTCCTGTCTCTGAGATCTTATCCGGACTGAGGATTCTTTTTATCCCATTTGAATAGTACTTTAACTCTCTGTTTTAGCAATGGAATATTATACATATTTTGTGCTATATGGCTCTGTACCGGCACTTTTCGCCATTTTATCTATATAAATGAACATTAATAT
>JAJQBG010000060.1 GCA_021203405.1 Bacteroides sp. | reverse complement strand
ATTAATTATTACTAACCCTAAAAATAAAGTTTTATGAAAGGTCTGATTTTAGGTATGATCGCAGGTGCGGCAGCCATGTACGTATGTACAAAGAAAATGAAACAGGAAGATTATGATAAGTGGTGTGATAAAGCCAGTGACCTGTGGGAAAAAGGAAAAGAAAAGGTAAAAGACACCATTGACATGGGTAAGAACAAAGCTGAATACATGGGCGACCGTGCAGAAGATTATCTGGACAAGGCCAATACAAACAGCTAAACCAGGCATTTAATTTTATATTTAAATCTCTATGTTTAAAACGTAAAAATGATGGAATTCCGTAACAGGAGTTCTGTCATTTTTCAAAAAAATCCTGACCTATGTTTTACCACGCAAAAGAACTTCAGTATAATGCACGGGTATCTAAGCCCGATCCACGTTTTGCACGTTTATTATTAGAACAGTTTGGAGGAGGCAACGGTGAATTAAAAGCCTGTATGCAGTACTTTACCTAGGCGTTTGCCTGTAAAAACCCTATCCGGATAGTATGATATGTTGATGGATATCGCTGCCGAAGAGATGAGTCATCTCGAAATTGTGGGAGCGACTATCAGTATGTTGCTTACGGGAGTGAACGGTGAATTAAAAGATGCTTCGGAGAGTGAAGAGATCATGCAAATGCTACAAGGAAAGACGGCTAAAGAGAACTTTATCCACGATGCGATGTATTATCCGCAGTTCCTGACATTGACCGGTGGATTTCCTACCGTAACAGATAGTAACGGTGTACCCTGGACGGGGGCTTATGTGAACGCCAATGGGGACCTGACGGTAGATCTACGCTCTAACATTGCTGCTGAATCGCGGGCAAAGATCGTGTATGAATACCTGATCCCTTTCACTGACGACCCTTCTGTAAAGGATACGTTACGTTTCCTGATGACCCGGGAGATCACTCACTTCCAACAGTTTGAAGCGGCCCTGGATACTATTGAGCCCAACTTCCCACCGGGAGTATTGCAGGGAGATCCTGCACACAGTAATACATACTTTAATATGTCTCAGGGCGAAGATGCGAGAGGCCCCTGGAACAAAGGATCCAGCAGCCGCCTGGGAGAAGAATGGCAATACATTGAAGATCCGCAGGAGTATGTAACCCGGACCAACGGTTTGACCGATGTAGAACCGACCGGAACGGACCGTACCCCGGAAATGGTAGAAAAAGTGAATAAAGACCTGGGTAAAATACGCAGGAAAGAGGTAGAGAATGCCAATCCGACAAAGGATATACAATGGAGTAACTATTGTATTTAACTAATTTCCGGAATGTCAAATAAGAAAGCATATCCACCTGCGTGAAATAAAACAACAGGTGGATTTGCTGTCTCTATACCTAACCTTTTTATAGCTATAGCCATGGATCTATACTCAGGACTTCCTTACTGGATAGCAAAAAATAAGCTATATAATTATTTCAGGCCCTTGGCAGAAGATCTGGAAACAGAAATTGTCATTGTAGGAGGAGGAATAACGGGAGCTCTTATTGCACACGAGCTTTGTTATAACGGCATTTCGTGTACTCTTATCGATAAACGAAGCCTCTCTACCGGAAGTTCGGTAGCCAGTACGGCTCTCCTTCAATACGAAATTGATACCCCGATGCATATACTGGCACAGCAGTATGGAGAGGAGTTTGCCTATAAAGCTTACCTGAGTTGCCTGCAATCTATTACCGACCTGGAGAAGGTATTTCAACAGGTAGTACATTTTAATCCTGATTTTACCCGAGTACCCAGTATCTATTACGCCAGTGATCACCAAGGAATAAAGAGTATCCGGCAGGAGTATGAACTACGTCGAAAATACCGGCTGCCGGTAACTTATCTTTCGGATCAGGAATTGGAAACGGGTTATGGATTCAGTGCACCGTGTGCACTGGTAAATAATGCATCGGCACAAATGGATCCGTATGCAGCATCGACTCATTTACTACATTATCACCTGGAAAGAGGGTCACTCTCTGTTTTCACCCAGACCGAGATTATAAAATTCAAAAGATTGGTCCGGGGCTATGCCCTTACTACAGGAACAGGAAAAAAGATAACCTGCCGGTACCTGATCGTAGCCGCCGGTTTTGAGTCGGGTAAATTCCTGCCTAAAAAAGTAATGCAGCTGACCTCTACCTACGCTATTCTTTCACAACCTGTGCCGGAAGAGATGTTCTGGCCCGGAAAAGCTCTTATCTGGGAAACAGCGGATCCATATCTGTACATCCGTACAGCCGGGAACCGCATTCTGGTAGGTGGAGAAGATATAGAGTTTAAAAGTCCTGTAGCCCGGGATACACTCCTGAGAAAAAAGGTAAGGATACTGGAGAAAAAGTTTGCGAAGTTATTTCCGAAGATCCCTTTTAAGACTGATATGGCGTGGTGCGGTACTTTTAGTTCCACTTCAGATGGTTTACCTTTTATTGGTAACTGGCCGAGCCTGCCTGATATGTTTTATGCATTGGGCTATGGAGGGAATGGTATTACCTTCAGTATGATCGCTGCTCAGATCATCCGTTACAAGCTACAGGGATATAAAGATGACCGGGAAGAGATCTTTGGTTTTGAACGAGATAAATTAACCCCTTTTTAAAATAGATTAAAGATGAAAAAGAAAATTCACGAAGGACTAATTAATCCACTGAGTGAGTATTATACCGGAGGATATCCGAAACAGGTACAAAAAGCTCCGGGAGTGCAGGAAGAGACGACTCCTGTACCGGATTGTGGAGAAGAGACGTATGTGGGTAATAACCGGTTGAAAGGCCGTAAAGCATTGATCACCGGAGGTGATTCGGGAATTGGCCGGGCCGTAGCGATCGCTTTTGCCCGTGAAGGTGCGGATATTGTAGTGAATTACCTGCCTTCGGAACAGAAGGATGCCGACTCACTGGCTGAGTTACTGGAAAAAGAGGGCCATAAGGTATACCTGGTTCCGGGTGACCTGAGTGAAGAGAAGTTTAGCCGGGAATTGGTAAAGACAGCCGTCGACAAAATGGGAGGGCTGGATATTATGGCATTGGTTGCCGGCAAACAGGTAGCCCAAAAGAGCATTCAGGATATTACTACCGAGCAATTAGTAAATACATTTGCAACCAATGTATTCTCTCTCTTCTGGATCGCACAGGCAGCGTTGCCTCATATGCCTGCCGGAAGTACGATTGTAACGACGACCTCTATTCAGGCTTATCAGCCGAGTCCTACCTTAGTGGACTATGCTGCTACTAAAGGAGCCATTATGGACTTTACCCGTGCCCTGGCCAAACAGGTTGCAGAAAAAGGTATCCGGGCAAACTCGGTAGCTCCGGGCCCTATCTGGACAGCTTTGCAGGTTTCGGGTGGTCAGCCCCAGGAAAAACTACCGGAATTCGGACAGGATACGCCGCTTAAACGTGCCGGACAACCGGTAGAACTGGCAGGAGTATATGTATACCTGGCTTCGAATGAATCAAGCTATGTAACAGCTGAAGTATACGGAGTGACCGGAGGAAACCATACGATGTAATTGCAAAACCCTGATCCTATATATATAAGCAGGGCCGGCTGATCTGATAAGCAGATAGGCCGGCCCTGCTGTTTTATCATTTATTTCAGCGTTTAAGAGTAACAGGCGATCCTGATACAGTGGTCAGCGTACCCGCCTTAGGATCTATATCCAGCAAATGGTTTCCCATACCTGACATCAGCACCAGCTGGTCTTCGGAAGCCAGATACCACTTTCCATTTATCTGGTTACCGGACTGGTCCCATTCGAATGTATGGTCGGAAAGCAGGGTCAGGGTCTCTCCCTCTCCCTTATAAACAGCTACCAGGTTCCGGCTACTGTCTGCCTTTTTGTTCTTCTCCATCTCTATCACATGGGTGATAGCCAGCTGTTGTAAAGGCCCCTCTTCGTCCGGCTGTTTATCTGCCATATAACCATGAAAACGGGCAAATACATACTCTCCGGCTTCGGGCTGAAGCTCACGGTAGTTGGTTTCGGCAGTAATGGAGTGTTCTCGCATCGCAACAGGAAGTCTGGTACCGGTAGCCTCTTCCAGAAGAACGGCAGCATCGGCCATATACATATATTCGCCGGCAAAATAGTATTCCGGAGCGATCGTTATCTCAGTATACGGTATCGTATCGTAGATAACTTCTCCTTGTTTGGAGTTACCTTTTCCGCCGCAGGAAGCCAACAGGACTGCGGAAATGATCAGAATGAGACTTTTAATTTTCATATTCTCTATTTTTAAATTAACGTATTCTTAAAACTGGAATTAGATGAAAGGTTGGATCTCACTACTTTTGATCTGGATCATAACATAGATCAGGGCAACCAACAACAGGGCTTTGCCGGCCAGTGGTAAGGATATAACAGCTTTACCGGCCTTTTGTTCCCACAAGGAGGGGGCCAGATGCAACAGAAAACCAAGCACCATAGAGAGCATCACTTTCCAGTATCCGGTAACCAGCTGCGGGAAGAGTTCCGGATGGAAATTGGTAAAGATCTGACGGATCATATCCATGGAACCGGAAAACTCTGTGTTCCGGAAAAAGATCCAGCAGAAACAGACAAAGTGGAAGGTAAGGATAGTCCCTCCTACTCTGCGGATACCGCTGCTCTTTTCACCTTTTTCCCGGCCTGTTACCTCCATCCACATTTTGTGGCAGGCAAGAGCGGTACCGTGCAAGGCTCCCCATACGACAAAATTCCAGGAAGCTCCGTGCCACAATCCCCCCAACAGCATGGTAATAAAAAGATTGATATATTGCCGGAAGCGTCCCTTCCGGTTGCCTCCGAGGGAAATATAGAGATAATCTTTCAACCAGGAGGAGAGGGAGATGTGCCACCTGCGCCAGAATTCAGTAATAGAGGCGGACTGATAGGGAGAATCAAAGTTGATATTGAAATGGAATCCCAGTAAAAGGGCAAGCCCGATAGCCATATCGCTGTACCCGGAAAAGTCACAATAGATCTGCAACGCATATCCGTATACTCCCATCAGATTCTCCACTCCGGAGTAAAGGGTAGGATTGACAAAGATACGCTCTACAAAGTTTATACTGATATAGTCACTGATGATCACTTTCTTAAATAGTCCGCAAAGGATCAGAAAAACTCCCCGACCGAACATCTCCCGGCTGACAAAAAGAGGTTTACGGATCTGCGGTATAAAGTCGCGTGCCCGGACGATAGGGCCTGCTACCAGCTGGGGAAAGAAAGAGACATAAAACGCATAATCCAGCAGGCGTTTAAGCGGTACGATCTGTCCCCGGTATACATCAATAGTATAACCCATGGACTGGAAGGTAAAGAAAGAGATGCCTACCGGCAGAAAGATCTGGTAGACCCAGGGTTCCCGTCCCATCAGGGAGGCTACAATACCGGAAAGGAAACCCGTATATTTGAAATAGCTTAGCAGCCCCAGGTTAACCAGCAGACTCCAGCAAAGAAGCATCTTACGCTTTATTTTTCCCTGGGTACCGGCCATCAAGCCGGCTGTAAAAAAGTCATTCACCGTAACCAATGCCAACAAAAAGAAGTAGGTTCCGCTGCTCTTATAGTAAAAATAGTACGAGAAGGCAGTTACAAAAAGAATGCGCATTGTATCTTTACGATGCAAAAGTGTATAGATGGTTATAAAGACCAGGAAAAGCCATAGGAAGACTCCACTGCTGAAGATCATGGGTGAGCAGGGATCGTAAGACAATACCTGCACCAGTTTTTCTATATCGAAATTAAAATGAAACATACCGGTTGTATCCTTTTATAATGGCTTCTGCCAGTAACCGTCCCTGAAGTGCATAGGCCTCGGGCATATAGTGTACATGATCGGGCCGCATCATTCCTTTGTTTTTCCAGTTCAGGCAGGCGTGCGAGCTTCCTCCCAGAATAGTATACATATCCCATACTCCTAATGAGTGCCCTTCTGCATAGCGGCAGATAGTATTCACAGCGTGTATGGTACGGGGATTGATAATGTAATTTCGCTTCCGCTCTACCCGGATCCGCTCATAAGAACCGGGGGGTGTGGTAAGAAGGATGGGAACATCGGGCATATAGATACGGACAAGCCCCAGCAGTTCGTTAAGCTGGTTGTAATGAATATCGGGTTTATAGTTACGGCCATGGCTCTCATTGGTTCCCAGGGAGATGATAAGAAGTTCGGGCTGCAAAGCGGCCATCTGCCGGATAGGATCAGGGCGGGTAAAAGTGACGCAGGTAGCACCGTTAATGCCTATTTCCGTATATTTTACGGCCCCGAAACTCTTCTGTAATACTTCACCCGCAGTACGGGGAAAAATACGTCCGCGGGTATGACTATCTCCTACATGTACAATACGAACGGAATCGGAAGCTCCCTCCTGTTTGACCTGACGTAATCTTTCGTAGAGGGAATGGAGCCCGGAACTTTCGTCCCGGATCATATTGATGCGGGTTCCTTTAAAATCGTCCGGTATGGAACAGGTAAGGGGAATGGTATCATTCTTCTCCCTCAGCCGCATAGAGGTACGGACAGGAGTATTTACTTCTGCCAGCGGCGGTAAAACATCCTGGGCAGAAAGACCGGAAATCAGGCTGATAAGGAGTACAACCAGGAGCTTAATCCGTTTCATACTCCCTCCTTTTATCATACTGTTCTTTACCATAGACCAATGTTTCATACAGCATTTTTGCCAGATGTTTTCCGCCTTTAAAATTGATATGGGTATAGTCGTAATTAGCCAGTGAAGGGGTGGCATGTACCATCCCGGCTATACTTCCTTCTCCTCCCATTGCTTCGAACATATTCCAGAAAGCGATTCCATTCTCGGCAGCAATGGCCTGCTGGTAGCGGATGAGGTTCTTCACACCCGGCATGGTTGCCAGCTCTCCCTCTTCGTTCCGGTAGTTCCGGTCGCCGACGGAAAGTAGCAGGAAACCGGCCTGCGGGAAGCACTCTTTAAGGTGGCGGATGGTATGCTTCATGGTGTTTTTGTAATAGGTATAATCATACCCCCGCTCGGTGGCCACATTCAATCCGTATTGCAGGATAATAAGATCATAGGGACGTACCCGGTTGAACTCTTTCAACATCTCTGCGGAAATTGCCCGAAGGCTACCCCCTGATCCTCCCCGAACAGAGAAATTATCCAGTACTACTCCATTTTTACCATCCATAGCTGCTCCGAAAAAGCGGAGTGAATCGTTACGCGGGACTTCCCAGCGTACAGTGCGAATGGTTCCTTCCAGATTCATCTGCTGTAAAGAGGAACTTGGATAATAGCTTTCAACTATCTCGCTTCCCCGGTTGATACGGGCCTTAATTTCACAAATAGTATCCGTCATAAAATAGAGAGTGGCCGATTGGCAAGAGTCCAGACAGGAAAGATAGGAAACCCCGCTTAACTCCAGCCAGGCATCTTTATAGGGTACAAAATAGTCTCCGGAAATGCCCTGGTATTTTTTATGGAAGGAAAGGTTATCGGTAGCAGAATGACTGCGCCATCCTTCGAAACGGTGACGGACAGTGGGACGATAACTGCTGATAGTGGAGGTAACCGGTACGAATCCGACCCCGCATCCTCCATAGTACCTTTGAAGCATTTCCCGGAGATCAGAAGTAAAAATATCTCCTTCAATAAAGGAGTCGCCGAATACGGCGATACGAACAGGACGTCTTTCCCGGTTCTCGGGGTTGAGTGCCTGGTAATAGGGAGTCATTCCCCGCCGGGTGCTATCACTATAATCTTCAATACAGGTAAGTCCGGTCCGGCAGGTATCTATAAAAGCCGGTTTAATAACCGGCACCGGTAGTACGGTATCCGGGTCAAGGATAGATAGTGTGTCTGATACAGGAACCTTCATCCGTACATCACTTAACAGATCTACTGATCTGAGGGAACGGCCGGATAACTGTAAGGGTGGTAAGGCACGAAGTCCTGACAGCATAAGCATGACCAGTATAGTAAGCAGAAATGTGTGGAACAGATAGTTCTTCATTCAGAATTTCGTTTGCACCGCAAAGATACAATGTTTGCACCAACTTCCGTTCAACGGAAGGGTATAAAAAAAGGAGCTGCCGGTTAGGACAGCTCCTCCTGATAATCTATCTATTATCTTCAGATCGTCTTCTCTATGTTCCAGACAAAAGCCCGGAGCCCGAGACGTTCGGTAGCTTTATCGAGTTTATGTAAGATATCCAGAAGCGGATCTACTTTCTCGTCATCCACTATAGTAATAATGGCTGAGCACATGGAAGGCCAGGCATGGCTTCCGTAATGAGGCTCGCCAGTATTGGACCCCCTTCCCTGCACCTGCTGAATATAGGAAAATCCGCGGCAGTTCTGGTGGTCGAGTATGGTGATGATCCGCTCGTAATAAGCCTGATCAAATACTATCATTACTGATTTCATATTCTATGTATTATTTCAATTATTAATTTCACTTAACCGCTGTACTTCACGCAGTTTACGACGTTGCCGCTTAATACCGGTACCTGCAAACACACAATAAAGTACAGGCACCAAGATAAGGGTCAGCAAGGTAGAGAGTGTAAGCCCTCCGATCACGGAAACACCCATCGGGTGCCATGTTTCAGCTCCCTGACCGATCCCGATAGCCATCGGCACCATCCCCAGAATAGTGGTCAGGGTAGTCATAAGTACGGGACGAAGACGGCTCTTACCTCCGTTCACTACAGCACTGATAACCGACATTCCTCTTTCGCGGTTCAAACTGATATAGTCCACCAGTACGATACCATTCTTTACTACGATACCTACCAGCATGATCATACCGATCATAGAGACCACATTCATTGTCGTTCCG
Organism: Bacteroides sp.; assembly: GCA_021203405.1. Taxonomy (GTDB): domain Bacteria; phylum Bacteroidota; class Bacteroidia; order Bacteroidales; family Bacteroidaceae; genus Bacteroides. The sequence goes on along the minus strand of JAJQBG010000060.1, from coordinate 2,975 downwards.
GTAAGGAAGAGTGCCAGGAATACTCCGGCAAAGGAGAAAGGCAATGAGAACATAATGATGAACGGATAGGTAAGTGACTCAAACTGGGCAGCCATTACAATGAATACCAACAGGATGATCAATATCATCAGTGTCATAAGATCTGCAAATGCTTCCTGCTGGTCTTCATAAGAACCGGCCAGCTTAATGGTTACCCCCTGGGGAAGTTCCATCTCAGCGATCTGTTGCTGCGCTCCGGCTACAACCTTGTCCATGGACGCACCGGAAATAACCGTCTGTACGGTATTAACACGTTCACGGTCTTTACGTTCAATGGTAGGAGGAGCGGCACGTTCTACGACTGTACCGAGTTCACGCAGACGTATTCCTTCGCCCTGTGCATTATAGACCAGGATGTTCTCAATGGCTTCAATGCTCTGACGATATTCAGGTGCATATACTACACGGATATCATACTCCTCACCGTCTTCACGATATTTGGAACTGATCGAACCGTTGATACAGTTACGCACATAAGAGGCAGCGGTAGAAAGGTTAAGACCATTGAGCGCCAGTTTCTCCCGGTCAAAGTCGATCTGATACTCGGGTTGATAATCACCACGGCTGATAGTTACGTCGGCTGTACCCGGCACATTATTGATAATACGTTCTCGAAGTTCAGTAGCCACCCGGTCGGTAGCATCGAAATCGTATCCGTAAATTTCGAGGTCAAGGGTGGATTGTCCTCCCACACTACCTCCACGGTTACCCCCTACGTTTACCTGATAATCTTTAATTTCAGGAATTACCGCAAGGTCTTTACGCATCTCCTCACAGATCTCTACAATGCCTCTTTTACGTTTGGTAGGTTCACTTAAACGGATGTTGAAAGAGACAATGTATGATCCGTTATCACTCATAGAGGCGTATATATTGTCGGAACTTGCCTGTCCTACCGTGAAGTTTATCACTTCGATCTCCGGATATTTTTCTTTCCAGGTTTCCAGCACCCGCAATGCAACATCCCGTGATACCTCAGTACGGCTACTGATAGGCATCTCCAGTTTTACCCCGATACGGGCATCATCACTGGTAGGGAAGAACTCTGTTCCTACCCGGGTCATAGTGAGCATACTAACCACAAAAATGATGAAAGCTCCAAAGACCACTTTACCACGATTTCTCACAGCCCAATCCAAAATTTTGGCATATCCACTATCAATTCCATCCAGCACCTTATGGATCGGTGTAAAAACGATATCAAGCAGACGGCTGTGCTTAGGATTAAGTCTGAGCATCTGCGAACACATCATCGGAGTGAGCGAAAGTGCAGAGGAAGTAGAAACGATCATAATTACTGTAACCATCCACCCCAGCTCTTTAAACATAATACCCATCATACCCGGTACCATAGTCAGCGGGAAGAATACGGCCAACAGAGTCAAAGTAGAAGCAATTACGGAAATTGCCACCTCATTGGTTCCGTGAATAGCAGCCTGTTTGGGATCGCTACCACGCTCAATATGGGTCGTGACATTCTCCAATACCACAATGGCATCATCTACCACCAGACCCATGGCAATGGTCAGCGAAGTGAGGGAGATGATATTGAGGGTACTTCCGGCAATAGCCAGATAGATAAAAGATGCAACCAGCGAGAATGGAATGGCGATCAGAATGATCACTGTGGATCTCCAACGGCCTAAGAAAACAAATACAACTAATCCTACAAAGATAAGAGCATCGCGTACTGTTTCCACCAGTGACTGAATGGTATTACGGATATTATCCGAGGTATCTACAATAATACCGATCTTTACATCGGGAGGCAGATTTTCCTGCAACCCGGGCAAAGCCGCCATTACCTTATTGGATATCTGCACCGAGTTAGCGCCGGACTGTTTCTGAATAACAATCATAGCCCCCCGGATACCATCGTTATAGGCCTCCTGGCTACGCTCTTCTACAGAATCGACTACACGGGCTACATCTTTGAGATAAACGGTTTTGTTGTTATAAGATCCTACAACGATCTTTTCCATCTCTTTGGCATCCTTGAACTCTCCTTCTACACGAACAGCAAAGGTTTCTGTACCAATATCAAAAGTACCCCCCGGTACGTTCCTGTTTTCAGCGGCAACGATCTGGGAAATTGTTTCAATACTTAAATTGTAGGCCTCCATACGGATAGGGTCTACATAGATCTGCACTTCACGCTGCGGAGCACCGGAAATGGATATGGTACCAACTCCACCAATACGTGCCAGCGGGTTAGCCAATCCATCATCCAGGATCTTGTACAAAGCGGGAAGGCTTTGTTCTGCCTGTACGGAGAGGAGCACAATAGGGATCATATCGGCACTGAACTTAAAGATAATAGGACTCTCTGCCTCATCCGGCAAAGAGGATTTTACCGTCTCCAGTTTATCGCGTACATCGTTTGTTAAATCGTCAATATCTTCTCCATATTCGAACTCCATAGTAATAACAGAGATATTTTCTCTGGACTGTGAAGTGATATGTTTTAGATTACTAACTGTATTTAATACGTTCTCCATCGGACGGGAAATGTTGTTTTCCACATCGGAGGCACTTGCACCGTCATACGAGGTCATAATCAACAAAGTGTTTGTCTCGATATCCGGATAGAGGTCAACAGGTAGTTTCTGAAGTGAAAAGAGCCCGAAAACCACCACTGCAATAAAGACCAGCGAGGTCATGATAGGTCGTCTAACTGAACCTTCGTATATACTCATAATTATATTTTCTTAATTTGTTAATCAATTACGGAAAAGCCCCTCAGGAATTTTCCATAAATCAGAGCTTGTGTTTTATTCCACAAATACTTCTGCTCCATCAAAAAGACGGGATTGTCCGGCAATGACTACCTGTGCACCGTTCTCTACTCCGGAAATAAGTTCGTACTCTTCTCCCATACGACGTCCAAGTTCTACCTTGTTATAAGATACTTTACCAGCTTTATATACATATACAAA
>JAJQBG010000214.1 GCA_021203405.1 Bacteroides sp. | reverse complement strand
CCGGTAAAATACATGAAAGAGTCAGAAACAGTTGTAAACTTGTTGCTTATCGGTACAAAGAAACAACTTTTAACCGAAGTTTGTGCTATAAAAAGTGATTTTTTTGTGCGCAATCTCTTTTTTTGTGAAATAAGGACAATTCTTAACTAAAAACCGGAATCCCTCCTCTTTCCACACCTATTTTTTCATGATCACCTGCTCCAGGTCCTTCCCGAACTCTTTATATTCCTTCCCGGTAATTTTCCTTTGAGTAGTAAGTACAAGAAGAGAGTGTGCCTGATACCCATCCCGGTACGGTGGATGAGTATGAGTATGATCGTTCCGGTAAAAACCACACTTCTGATAGAACCGGAAACGGGCTTCCGATACTTCATCCACTAGCGGATCGATCTCCAACAGGATGATCTTTTCCTGTCCGGTAATAAAACTTTCCAGGATCCGGCTTCCCTGCCCCTTCCCACAGAGAGTGGTATCAATGGCAAAATGCTCAATATAAATATACGTATCAAACTCCCAGTAACCCAGGAAGCCGATAAATGTCTCTTCCTCGTAATAGAGATCCAGGTGATAATTATCCTGTCTGAAGGCCATCTGCTGGTGCTCCTCTGTGTGTTGCTCAAAAACAGGAAAACTTGTTTCATATAAAGCGGCAAATTCCGGATAACGGATATCTTCTGTTCCGGTTATTCTGATAATTTTCATACCTGTTATAAATGAGTGACAAAAACAAAGAAGATGCCCCTCTTAGGGCATCTTCTTCCAATATTTCAGTTTTGACCGGTTTAAAGCATAGCTTTTACCTGATTATAAACATTTTCTGCAGTGAAGCCAAGTTTCTCATCCAGTACAGTATAAGGGGCAGAGAATCCGAATGATTCCAGGCCAAATACTTTACCATGGCATCCCACCAGCCCCTGCAGGTTCACAGGAAGTCCGGCAGTGAGTCCGAATACTTTAGCTGCCGAAGGAATAACCGATTCCTGATACTCTTTAGACTGGCTGCGGAACAACCCTTCCGAAGGAGCAGAAACAATACGAAGTTTGATCCCCTCTTTGCGAAGAAGCTCAGCACCTGCTACCAGGGTAGCCACTTCAGAACCGGAAGCAACCAGTACTACATCCGGGTTTTCATCCGAGCCTGCTACGATATAGGCTCCTTTATTGGCCTGACAATAATCCGTTCCTTCCGGCAGGTCTTTGATATTCTGACGGGAGAAGATGAGTCCGGTAGGAGTATGGGTATTCTCCATTGCCATCTGCCAGGCTACGGTAGTCTCCTTGGCATCAGCCGGGCGAAGCACCAGCATCGAGTTGTGCCCCTTGTGGTTTTTCAGTTTTTCCATCAGACGGATCTGGGCTTCCTGCTCTACCGGTTCATGGGTTGGGCCATCTTCCCCTACACGAAACGCATCGTGTGTCCAGATGAATTTCACCGGAAGTTCCATCAGGGCAGCCATACGTACGGCAGGTTTCATATAATCCGAGAATACAAAGAAGGTCCCGCAGGCAGGGATCACCCCTCCGTGAAGAGCCATACCGATACAGATACAAGCCATCGATAATTCAGATACACCCGCCTGGAAGAAAGCTCCGCTGAAGTCTCCCGGTTCAAACGCATGAGTCTTTTTCAGGAATCCATCCGTTTTATCCGAGTTCGACAGGTCGGCAGAGGCACAGATCATATTCTCTACCTGTGTAGCCAGTGCACCCAGTACGGTGGCCGAAGCATTGCGGGTAGCATCATTGGCTTTCTGCTGGATAGCGGTCCAATCTACTTCCGGTGCTGCACCCGAGAAGAATTTCTCAAGTTTGGCAGCCAGCTCAGGATTAGCCTGTGCCCATTTAGCTTTAGCCTCCTGTTTGGTAGCTACGATCTTTTTCAGTTCTTCTTTGCGTTTGGCATAGAGCTCTGCCACTTCCGGGAAGATCCGGAACGGATCTTCCGGATCACCTCCCAGGTGTTTAATGGAGTTTTTATAGGCATCTCCTCCCAGGGGTGCTCCGTGGGTCGCTGTATTGCGTTCGTAACTTGAACCATCAGCTTTAAGTGCTCCTTTACCCATTACTGTTTTACCAATAATAAGGGCCGGACGTCCCTGTTCGGCTTTGGCCTCTGTCAGTGCATTACGGATCTCATCCGGATTGTTCCCGTTGATGGTGATCACACGCCAGTTCCAGGCCTTGTATTTCATCTCTACATCTTCACTGGTCACTGAACCGGTCTCTGTAGAGAGCTGAATATCATTAGAATCATAGAACATGATCAGGTTACTCAATCCCAGATGTCCGGCAATACGTCCGGCTCCCTGTGAGATCTCTTCCTGAATACCTCCGTCGGAGATATAAGAATAGATCATCTGACCCATAACTTCGCCGAACCGGGCATGCAGGAACTTCGCTGCAATGGCTGCACCTACGGCAAAAGTATGTCCCTGACCCAGCGGGCCGGAAGTATTTTCCACACCCCGTTTTACATCTACTTCGGGATGTCCCGGTGTAGGGCTTCCCCATTGACGAAACTGAGCCAGTTCGTCCAGTGTATATTTGCCGGTTAATGCCAGTACGGAGTAGAGCATCGGAGACATATGGCCCGGATCCAGGAAGAAGCGGTCGCGTCCTTCCCAGGTCGGATTTTCAGGATCATATTCCAGGTATTCGGAGTAGAGTACATTGATAAAATCTGCTCCTCCCATGGCTCCTCCCGGATGTCCGGAATTTGCTTTCTCCACCATGGATGCAGCCAGAATACGGATGTTATCGGCTGCACGGTTCATTAGCTTGTTATCGTTCATAGGGATTAAAATATTAGTTCTTTGCAAAGATAAATTAAAATTATTTTTTCGGTCAACAGAATAATTCTTTTTCGGTGAACTCTCCCAGTTTTAGGTATTTTTCGTATATCTCCTGATAGAGTTTTGCATTCTCCGGGTTCGGGAAATATTCACGGGCAAAACCGGAAGTCATTGCCTTCTGAGCATCTTCTACTTTGGTGTAGACCCCTGCGGCCGTAGCAGCGAACATCGCAGCTCCCAGGGCACACGCCTGATCGGTCCTGCATACCTTGATCGGCATATCCAGTACATCACTCAGCGTCTGCATCACAAACGGCGATTTAAGAGCAATACCTCCGATACCAATTACATTATCAATACGGATACCTTCGCTGCGGAAACGCTCCGCGATCGCTTTTGACCCGAATGCGGTTGCTTCTACCAACGCCCGGAAAATACGGGGTGCGGAGCTTCCCAGGGTAAGCCCGGTAATGGTTCCTTTGAGCAACTGGTTGGCATCCGGAGTACGGCGACCGTTCATCCAGTCGGTAGCAATGATGGTGCTTTCCGAAACCGGGATCTTTTCTGCCTCACGGGTCAGTTCAGGAATGATGTTACAGATCGTTTCTTCAATAAGTCGTTCCCGTGTCTCTTTATCTATAACAGTTGTCTTACCCAATATGTTCCGGATCGGGAACTCCAGTACATGCTTGAACCAGGCATAGATATCCCCGAATCCCGATTGTCCGGCCTCCAATCCGATCATTCCCGGGATAACAGATCCGTCCACCTGTCCGCAGATACCCCGGATCAGGCTATGACCTATATCTTCGTAAGAGGCTACCATTACATCACAGGTAGAAGTTCCGATCACACGTACAAAAGTATAAGGAGTAATACCGGCTCCGATGGCTCCCATGTGGCAGTCGAAGGCTCCTCCGGCTATTACTACATCCGTAGAGAGTCCCAAACGTTCCGCCCACTCCTGACTCAGGGTACCTACCGGTTTATCGGCTGTTTCTGTCTTTTCAAAAAGACGTTCCCGGAATCCGGCCAGTAACGGATCCAGTTTTGTCAGGAACTCTTCACTGGGCAGTCCACCCCATTTTTCGTGCCACATCGCTTTGTGACCGCAGGCACAACGGCTACGTACAATATCATCGCTCTTTGTCACTCCGGTAATCAGGGCCGGTAACCATTCGCAGTATTCTACAATGGAATAGGCTTTCCGGCGTACTGCCTCATCTTCACGAAGCACGTGCAACGCCTTGGCCCAGAACCATTCGGATGAATAGATCCCCCCTTCGTAGGCTGTATAATCCACATCCCACTCTTTAGCCAGCTTGTTGATCTCTGCTGCTTCCTGAATGGCAGTGTGATCTTTCCAGAGTACGAACATCGCATTCGGGTTTTCCGCAAATTCCGGCAGAAGAGCCAGCGGGGTTCCGGTAGCATCAGTAAAAGCCGGCGTACTTCCGGTGGTGTCGAATGCAATACCTACCACTTTTTCAGCGGTACCGGCGGGGCACTTTGCAAGTGCCTCCGTTACGGTTCCTTCCAATACTTCAATATAGTCAAGAGGATGCTGACGGTACTGGTTGATGGCAGGGTTGCAATATTTTCCCGCTTTCCACCGGGGATAATATTGAACTGCCGTAGCCAGTGTCTCACCTGTCAGTGCATTTACTACAATGGCACGTGCCGAGTCGCTCCCGTAATCTAATCCTATAACGTATTTTTCCATGTTCTTTTGGATGCTGTTAAATTAACAGAGTGCTTTATTAAGCATGTAATATACTTCGTTCATACGGAGCTCCTTTTTGAACTCAGAGAGAGTCGTATGGTTGTCGATCACCACCATTTCAATACCTGCGATCTCCGCATAATCTTCCAGGTACTCCAGGGTAAGATCATACGAGAAGCTGCTGTGGTGTGTTCCACCAGCCATGATCCAGGCTGCGGCACCCACTTCAAAATTCGGTTGCGGGATCCACAGGGCAGAAGCTACCGGCAATTTCGGCAGTTCTTTGGACTTGATACAATCTACCTTATTGACGATCATACGGAAACGGTTACCCATATCTATGATCGTAGCGGCTACCCCTCCGCCCTCTTTGGAGGTAAATACCAGACGGGCCGGATCGTTCTTACCACCGATACCGAGCGGATGCACTTCGAGTTTCGGTTTGTGCTCTGCAATAAGCGGACATACTTCAAGCATGTGAGCCTGCAGGATCGCACTCTTTTCACCATCGAAATGTAACGTATAATCTTCCAGGAAAGAGCATCCTTTGGGAAGTCCCTGTCCCATATACCACATGGTGCGGTACAGGGCAGCTGTTTTCCAGTCTCCCTCAGCACCAAACCCATATCCCTCTGCCATCAGGCGCTGTGAAGCAAGACCGGGAAGCTGATCGATCCCCTCCAGATCGTCGAAGTTGGTAGTAAAAGCTTTGGCACCTTTTTTCTGCAGGAAACGACGGAGAGCGATCTCCGCACGGGCAGCTTCGATCACCTGCGAGCGATCTTTACCCCCTTCTTTGCAGTTCTCAGCCAGGTCGTACTCCTTTTCATAGACGGCTACCAGGTCGGCAATGTCCTGGTCGGTCATCTCGTTCTGTACAGCTACCAGGTCAGCGATCGGATAGTAGTCCACATGGTATCCCAGACGCATTTCCGCATCTACTTTATCCCCATCTGTAACGGCTACATTGTTCATCTGGTCGCCGAAACGGATGATCAGCATATCCTGTGCATCGGCCCACGCTGCAGATACCCGCATCCAGGTAGCGATCTTTTTCTGCGCTTCCGCATCCTGCCAGTGTCCTACCACGATCTTACGGTTTTTACGCATCCGGGCTATGATATGTCCGAATTCGCGGTCACCGTGAGCACTCTGGTTCAGGTTCATAAAGTCCATGTCGATACTATCCCAGGGAATTTCCTTGTTGTACTGTGTGTGGAAGTGCAACAACGGTTTTCTGAGTTCCTGAAGACCATGGATCCACATTTTAGCAGGCGAGAAAGTATGCATCCAGGTGATCACCCCGATACACTTCTCTTCATTATTGGCTGCTTTCAGGGTAGCAGTTACCTCGGCAGACGAGTTCACTGTTCCTTTATATATTACTTTAACGGGAAGGTTCCCTGAGTCATTCAGGCCTTTTACTATTTCATTGGAATGTGCATCTACTGCTACTACTGCGTCGCCTCCGTAAAGGAGCTGTGCTCCGGTTACAAACCAGACTTCTAAATTTTCGAATGCCATACTATTTTCATTTTTTATGCCGGTATACAGCCCGGCCGGTTTATACTTTAATTTTATCTGTTACTGACCGTAATAGGCGTCAGGTCCGTGTTTACGGCTGAAATGTTTTTCGATCAGGTGCGGATTCATACTTAAGGAAGGATTTGCCGCGTAAGCGATACTTGCCATTTTGGCTACCTGCTCCATCACTACCGCATTATGTACCGCATCGTGTGCATCTTTTCCCCAGGAGAAGGGACCGTGATTCTTGACAAGTACCCCCGGAGTATGTATCGGGTTAAGCCCTGCAAACCTTTTTACAATGACATTGCCCGTTTCCAGCTCGTAGGCTCCTTCTACTTCCTGCCGGGTCATATCTGCCGTGCAGGGAATAGCATCGTGAAAGTAGTCCGCATGAGTAGTACCGATGTTGGGAATACCCAGTCCTGCCTGTGCCCAGGCAGTAGCATAGGTAGAGTGAGTGTGTACCACCCCCCCGATTTCCGGAAAGGCTTTATAAAGTACCAGATGGGTCGGGGTGTCCGAAGAGGGTTTGAGGTTTCCCTCCACAATGTTCCCTTCCAGATCGACCACTACCATATCCTCAGCTTTCATGTCGTCGTAGGATACTCCGCTGGGTTTGATCACTACCAGACCCGTTTCCCGGTCAATAGCAGATACATTGCCCCAGGTGAAGATAACAAGTCCATGTTTTACCAGGTCCAGGTTAGCCTGGAATACCTCTTTTTTTAATGCTTCCAACATATCGTTTATAGTTTAAATTTAAGATCTTTGCGATAGACCTTATCGTTGAACTTATAGAGCGATGCGCCCCGGCGTGATCCCGTTTTATTGATCTCCCCGGTCTTCTCAATATAGTCCATTTCGGCCACCCGTTTCCGGAAGTTACGCTTGTCTATCGGCTCTCCATAGATCGCTTCGTACAAAGTCTGAAGCTGTGTCAGGGTAAACTGTTTCGGTAACAGGTTAAAACCGATCGGTTCGCGGCTGGCTTTCTGTTTCATCCTTTCCCGCGCCTGTTCTACCATTTGCTGATGATCGAAGATCAGTTCCGGAGTATTGTTGATATTCGTCCAGTAGGCATTGTGCTGCTCTACCAGTTTCCGGTCGTAATTGTCGACATTGATCAGTGCGTAATAAGTAATTGATATAACCCGTTCACCCGGATCGCGCGCTATTTCGCCAAAGGCCCCGACCTGCTCCATGTAGACGCTGTCAAGCCCGGTCAGCTCATGCAACACCCGTTTGGCTGCGTCGTCCGCACTTTCGCTTTCCTGAACGAAACCTCCCATCAGTGACCACTGACCCATAGCCGGCTCAAAATTTCGTTTCAGCAGGAGGAGACTGAGCTCCCCCTGGTTGAAACCGAATATGATACAGTCTACCGCAATATAAAATTTAGGGTGTTGACTATAATAATTGCTCATTCTGTTTAATTACAGGTTAAAATATTTTGATGTTCATTACCAGAAATACCAGTAGAAGGCTGCGGTAATACAAAGAATAATGCAAGAGTGAATAACATCCCATTTATTCCAGCTGTTACGCGTTGCCGCTATCTGTTCCGGAGTGGAAGTACCGAATACCAGCCCCTGTATCTTCTCTGCGCTGGGTGCTTCGGTTGCCAGACTCACCAGGATCACTACAATGATACAGAAAAGGAACATCCATCCGCAGAAGAATAACCAGTTCAGATCAAAGAAGAGATATTTAAATACGGAGTCGCCTGCCCCTGCCCCTGCGGTATTATAATATACTTTGGCGCCCAGGCGGGTAATACCAATAATAAATCCGGATAGTAATCCCCACATACCCCCTTTAGCGGAAGTACGTTTCCAGCATATACCCAGTAAAAAGGCAGCGGCAATACCCGGAGCCAGTACAGACTGTACATCCTGTAGATAGTTATATAATACATCCCCCACACTTCTCATAATAGGGATCCAGAGAATACCCAGTACTACAATAACTACAGTAGCCATCTGACCGATGGTAACCAGTTTCTTTTCAGGAGTCTCGGGTTTGAATTTTTTATAAAAGTCAATGGTGAACAACATCGCTGACGAGTTGAACAGAGAAGCCAGTGAACTCATCAGGGCTGCAAGAATACCGCACACAACAAGTCCTTTCACACCAGCCGGTAATAATTTGGCTACCAGGGTAGGGAAGGCTGCATCCGCATTGTGCGCACCGCTGGCAAGCATCGGCAGGAACCCTTCGCCGGTAGTGGCTAATGTATGCTGATGCAGGGCAAAAGCGATCATTCCGGGGATCAGGAAGAGGAATACCGGCAGCAGCTTCAGGTAAGCTCCGAAGATAGTACCCCGGCGGGCTTCGGTTTCATTCTTTCCGGAAAGTACACGCTGTACAATGTATTGGTCGGTACACCAGTACCAGAACCCAATGATAGAAGAACCGATCAGTGCTCCCAGCCAGGGGAAATCCGGGTCGTTGTTACTACGGATCAGGTTTACCATCGTATCACCATACTCATTGACCACAGTACCGGAACAGTAAGCCAGTACCTGATCCCATCCGCCTACCGCCCGGAGCCCCAGTACCAGGATAATAACCGAACCCAAGAGAAGGATAGGAGTTTGTAATACCGAAGTATAGAGTACAGACTTCATACCACCAAAAATGGTGTAAAGAGCCGTGATCAATACCAGCCCGATCGCAGCGATCCAGAAGAAGTCGATTCCCCAGAGCTCTTCGATACCAAATACCTGCTGGAATACCAATCCACCGGCGTATACGGTCACCGCTACTTTGGTCAGTACATAACTTACCAGGGAGATCAGCGAAAGGATCGTACACGACTCTTTGTTATACCGTCTTTCCAGGAACTCAGGCATGGTCAGTACCATGCTCCGTGAATAGAAAGGTACGAATACCCAACCCAGGATCAGGATCATCCATCCCTGAATTTCCCAGTGGGCCATGGCCATACCACTCGAAGCACCTGCTCCGGCAAGACCAATAAGATGTTCCGAACCAATGTTCGATGCGAAAATAGAGGCACCAATAGCGATCCAGGTGGCATCCCGTCCACCCAGGAAGTAGTCTGCTGAGTCGTTATTCTTCTGTTTGACCACCCATACGATGATCCCGATAAGGGCACAGGCAAATAGCCCGATCATAATCCAATCTAATGTTTGCACAATATTAAGTTTTAAGTTTATGAATTATTTTTCAACTCCGAATTTAAATGCACAGTGACTGTGATAAGTTTCTCCCGGCTCCAGTACTACAGAAGGCCATTCCGGTTTGTTGGGACTATCGGGGAAGTGTTGTGTTTCCAGGCAGATCGCTGTACGTTTGTTATATACAATATCTTTTTTACCTTTAGCCGTTCCGTCTAAGAAGTTACCGCTGTACACCTGGATACCCGGTTCGTTGGTATATACTTCCAGAGAAATTCCGATTTCCGGAGATACCAGGCGGGCAGCTATATCCTGGGTATTATTCAGCACCCAGTTGTGGTCATATCCGTCACCGTTCTTAAGCTGGTCATAATCGTAGTTATCTATTTCGGAACCTACGGCTCTGGGGGTAGTAAAGTCCATGGGAGTACCTTCTACAGATACGATCTCACCTGTTGTCATAAAGGTATCATCCACCGGAGTGAACGTGTCGGCATTCACATATAGGATATGATCCGTAATGGGTTTGGTAGGGTCTCCTGAAAGATTGAAGTAGGAGTGGTTGGTCATATTGATAACCGTAGTCTGATCAGTTGTAGCTTCGTAGTTGATATCAATGGTGTTATCTTCCGTCAGTTTGTAGGTAACCACCGCAGTTACATTGCCGGGGAAGTTCTCGTCTCCATCCGGAGAAAGAAGAGTCAGGCGAAGAGTCTGTCCATCTACCTGATTGGCATCGTATACTTTATACTGCCATCCATTCGGTCCTCCGTGCAGGCAATGTCCGAAGTTATTCTGGGGAAGCTGGATCGTTTCGCCGTTCAGGGTGATTTTTCCCTGGTCAATACGGTTGGCATAGCGTCCGATAGAAGCTCCGAAGTCGCTCGGTACGTTGATGTAATCGTTGATATTATCAAATCCAAGTACCACATCTTTCAGGTCTCCGTTCTTATCAGGCACCATGATGGATACGATACGTCCACCGAAATTGGTAATACATACCTCCATACCCCCCTTGTTGGTAAGAGTATACAGATTGGTGGCTTTTCCATCCACTTCCGTCTGAAAGTTTTTCGGATCAAGGCCGGACAGGGTCAGTTCTTCCTGTGGTTTTTCATTGCAGGCTGTTACCATAGCAGCAACAATACCCAGTGATAAAAGTAACTTTTTCATGTTTTTCATGATTATAATAAGTAAATTCTGAAATTAATTGGTGTAAAAGTAACACTTATAGCCATAAGTGTTACAATCATTTTATATGTTGTTCAGCATGAAACAGATAAAAAGTGTCTGTTTTACACTTTTTATTCCGTTCCGGAAGGTGGAACATGCGTAAATTGCCGGCTAAAAGAGCCGGATCCTTGCGAAAAAGGTATAAAAAAACAGGATATCCTGTCAAAGATATCCTGTTTCCGGAACTTATGGAGTTCTTACGTTAAGCCAGTCTTCTGGAGCCGTCACTGATCACTACATCGTATACCTTCGGGCTTCTTCCGAATTTAGCCTTGAAAGATTCTTTGGCATCTGCTATGAAAGCATCATACAACTCCTCTTTTACTAAGTTGATCGTACAACCGCCAAAACCTCCACCCATTACGCGTGAACCGGTCACACCGTTCTTCTTAGCACAATCGTTCAGGAAGTCAAGCTCTTCGCAGCTCACTTCGTAAAGTTTGCTCATTCCGTGGTGGGTTTCGTACATCTTTTCTCCTACGGTTTCGTAATCCCCTTTTTCCAGGGCATCACAAACATCCAGTACACGCTGTATCTCAGCAATTACGTACTCGGCGCGCATATAATCCTCTTCGCTGATCTCAGCTTTTACTTCATTCAGCATATCCATGGTCGCATCACGCAGGAATTCTACTTCCGGATGGTTCTTCCGGATAGCAGCCGCTGCATTTTCGCACGACTCCCGGCGTTTATTATAAGCCGAAGAGGCCAGTTCATGTTTTACCACTGAATCCAAAAGTACCAGGCGGTATCCTTCCGGTTTGAAAGGGTAGTACTGATATTCCAGGGAGCGGCAGTCTAGACGGATCAGGCTGCCCGCTTTTCCGAACACGGAAGCGAACTGGTCCATAATACCACATTTTACACCGCAATAATTATGCTCGGTGGCCTGTCCTACCTTAGCCAGTTCAAACTTATCGATCTTACCTTCTCCGAAGAGTTCATTCAGGGCAAATGCGTATGTACTCTCCAGCGCAGCCGATGAAGACATACCGGCACCCAGGGGAACATCCCCCGCAAAAGCTGTGTCGAAGCCTTTTACCTCTACACCGCGTTTGATCATTTCACGGCATACACCGAAAATATATCTGGCCCAGCTGGCCCGGGGAGCATCTTCCTCATTCAGGCCAAACTCTACCTTATCTTTCAGGTCAATGGAGTAAGCCCGTACTTTATCTGTTCCATTGGGTCTGATCTCGGCGATCATTCCCTTGTCAATGGTTCCGGGAAATACAAATCCGCCGTTGTAGTCTGTGTGTTCTCCGATTAAGTTGATACGGCCGGGTGAAGCATATACGTACCCTTCGGCTCCGTCAAAATGCTTTTTAAACCGGCTTCTTACGTGTTCTATATCCATGATAATATTATTTAAGTGAATAAATCTCTGTCTGGATCAGGCAGTTCTGATCTTGGAACCTGAATAAGCAAACC
>JAJQBG010000088.1 GCA_021203405.1 Bacteroides sp. | reverse complement strand
GGGTACGGTTACGAAAGAGCGGAGAGAGATTCTATAAAAAGGTGAAAAGAGTTGATCTTTCCGGTATTAAAGAGCAGGAATAGGTGCAGGAACAACAACTAAAAAAAGAGGGAACAGCGAAGATCCGGCCGTTCCGGAACCGGTAAGAATATCCGACATAAAATATTACTTTTTGTCGGCCAGATAACACCAGACCGGATAGTGGTCGGAATCCCGGATAGAACGATCTACGGTGCACTTAAAAGAACGATAGTTTTTACTGACCAGGATATGATCGATCCGGAAAAAGAAATAGTTCTGATTATAAGAGGTACCCAGTCCGTTCCCCGACTGCCGGAAAGCATCCGTAAGTCCTTTACTGATCACCCGGTGGCTATAAGAGATAGGACTATCATTGAAATCACCACATACAATAAGAGGTTTATTCCCTATAGAGTCGATCACCTGCCTGATCCTATCGGCCTGGTGAGCCCGCAACAAAGAGGCATCCGCAAGTTTTCTTACCAAGTGTTTCGCGCCTCCCTGCAGATCACTTCCCTGTGGGTCTTTGAGCATGTTCTTGTAAATAGTCTTATCTTCTAAGGTCAGCTTATTGGATTCGAGGTGATTATTGATCACTGAAACCGTATCCCCATTCACCAGTAAGGTAAAAAGGGTCGACCCGTTATATCCGCTCTCATACGCTATCAAACGAGCCGAAAGAATAGGGAATTTAGCATAACAGGCCACCGCATCTCCACTTTTCCTTTTCACACCCAGCTTCACCTCTTTCCGGTAAGGATAGTCCGACAAGGCTTTATTAATATCCCCCAGCGTCAGTTTTTTCTTGTCGGAAGAGTATACAAACTCCTGAAGACAAATAATATCTGCCTCACTGTTACGGATATATTCCAGAATAGGGTTAGGCGATCCCGGCGTATGGGGCGCCTGGCTGTTAAAAGCCATTACATTGTAGGATAGTACTTTGATGGCATCCTCCGGTACACGGGAGGACATATTTACCGGCAGGTAAGTCCGTACTGCACTCCAGCAGATAAGAACCGCAACGAATGAAAAAAGAGAAAAACCTCTCCGAAAAACAAACCAGAAAAGAATAAAAAGAATATTTACCGCCAAAAAAGCAGGAAAAGCGAGTCCTACCGTAGAAAGGACCGGATAGTCTACCGGATCTATCCACGGACTATAAGCCGAGAAGATCAGTAAACCTGCTACCAGCAGATTCACCAGGCCCAGGATCAGATAGAGCAGACTACCGAAGAACTTCATCCTTACCGTTTACTTGCATCAAAAAGCTTTTGTTTCTCATCCGCAGTAAGATTCTGGTAACCTGATTTCCGGATCTTATCCAGGATACGGTCCACCTCCTCAGTATCTGCCTTCTTCCGGGCATTGTATTCAAAATCTTTCGGATTACGGTTATAATGCACTTTCATTTTAGGCTTTCGCTTCTTACCAAACCCTTTTCCGCTCAAAGCATCCAGTACCCGGTTGATCCAACTCGTCATATCCCGTCCCTTTGCCAGCGCAGAAGCAAACCAGAGGCCTCCTAAAGCCCCCCCCAGGTGAGAGATATGTCCGCCCGCATTGGCAGAAGTAAGAAAAAGGAGATCGGTAACTACCACAACCAAGGCCAGGTATTTCAACCGTACATTTCCGAAAAAGAGCAACCGGATCACATGGTCGGGTTCACGGTAAGCAGCAGCAACCACAATGGCCAGCACCGAGGCAGAAGCTCCCAGCAGATAAGACCCCTCTACTACCGGGCGGAAATAAGGAAAGAGATTATAGGAGATCATATAAAGCAATCCTCCGCATATTCCACCCAAAATATACAATCCGCGAAGATGCTTTTGCGAGAAAACCAGCAGAAAAAGTTGCCCGAACCAATAGAGCCACAACATATTGAAAAGAATATGCAGGATATCGGCATGCATGAACATGTAGGTAAAGAGCGACCAGGGCTGCCGGAGCCACTTTACAAAAGAAGCAGGTAATTCAAAAAAACTCAGAAAAGAGGCACTGCTGTAATTAAACAGCTGCATCACTACTCCTACTATCACACAGAGAAGAAAAACCGCAATGTTAATAAAAAGAAGCCTTTTTACAATATTTCCCTGCTTAAATTGTATTTTAAGATCATTGAAAATAGGTGCCATTGTTTCTATTCTTTTTTTTCCAGTATAAAATCAGAATGAGTCCGAAGATCATCCCTCCCAGGTGGGCAAAGTGAGCCACATTATCTCCGGAATTATTGCTTACTCCCAGGAATAACTCAATCGCTGCATATCCGATCACAAAATATTTGGCACGGATAGGGATCGGCAGGGGAAATATAAAAAGAGACTGGTTCGGGAACAACATGCCAAATGCCAGCAAAATACCAAAGACAGCTCCCGATGCCCCTACGGTAATAAGCATATTAAGATATTCACTCATGGGAATAACTCCCATGCCCGTATTCACACTGGTATATTGGGAAAGTTCTATGGCATAATGTATATATTGGACTATTTCCTGTACAATACCTGCACCCACTCCACACACGATATAATAAAAAAGGAAACGTTTTCCTCCCCAGACATACTCCAATACCCGCCCGAACATCCAGACAGCAAACATATTGAAGAAAAGATGAGTAAGATTAGCATGCAGGAACATATAGGAGAAAAACTGGAAAAGGTAAAAATCCTTCCCCATAAAAAAATGTAACCCCAGCCAATGGTTCAAATCAATTCCATGCTTAAGCGCCACCACGGAACCGAAAAAGAAAAGAACATTTATTATCAGCAGGTTTTTGGTAACTGTAGGTATTCCCATCATAATGAATCTGTTTTTGTCCTTATTTAAAGAAGACAATCGTCCGGCAAAATTACGAAAATAATTTCGTTAGCCGGTTTAAAAAGCCAGACTGATTATATTTTTTTGGTGGAGCGTGCTCTGTTTTTAAGAAATCTCCACCTTCCGGTAACTTCTTTACTACCTTTTAACACATTGAGTATGCATTTGTTTAGCTGGAAAAAGGGTAAACAAATGCGGAAAGGCAGGAATGACTTTATGCCCACTTTTTTTATAAATAGAGACGAATGTGTATCTTTGCAAGCCAAATAAAAGATTTTCAAGATTATGAGTATCATCGAAATAAAAATACAGAGTGTTGTCGGACAAGCACTGAAGAGACTCTGCGGGCAAGAAGTACCAGAATCCGCTATACAGATTCAGAAGACCAAAAAGGAGTTTGAAGGACATTACACCGTAGTGGTATTTCCTTTCCTGAAAATATCCCGGAAAAGCCCCGAGCAAACCGCACAGGAAATAGGAACTTATCTACAGCAAAACGAACCCTCTATCGATGCTTTCAATGTGATCAAAGGGTTCCTGAACCTGACCATAGCCGAGGCGTCCTGGCTGGAGATGCTTAATTCCATCCATCAGGATCAGGAATTTGGTATTAAAAATGCCGGGGAGAACTCTCCGTTGGTGATGATCGAATACTCCTCTCCCAACACCAATAAACCCCTCCACCTGGGGCACATCCGGAACAACCTGCTCGGAAATGCACTGGCTAATATTATAGCAGCCAATGGTAACAAAGTGGTAAAGACCAATATTGTAAACGACCGGGGTATCCATATCTGTAAATCCATGCTGGCCTGGCAGAAATATGGGAACGGAGAGACGCCTGCCTCTTCCGGGAAAAAAGGAGACCACCTGGTAGGAGATTACTATGTCGCTTTCGATCAACACTACAAAGCAGAACTGGCTTCTCTGATGGAAAAAGGAATGACCAAAGAGGAAGCAGAAGCTGCTTCGACCCTGATGAACGAAGCCCGTGAGATGCTGGTAAAATGGGAAGCCGGCGACCCGCAGGTACGGGAGCTCTGGGCTACCATGAACGGATGGGTATACGAAGGATTTGATGAAACATACCGCAAACTGGGTGTAAGCTTCGATAAAATATACTACGAATCAGAGACCTATCTGGTTGGAAAGGATAAAGCCCTGGAAGGACTTGAAAAAGGGATCTTCTACCGGAAAGAGGATGGTTCGGTATGGGCCGACCTTACCGCCGAAGGACTCGATCACAAACTTCTGCTCCGTGCAGACGGTACTTCCGTCTATATGACACAGGATATCGGTACTGCCAAACTGCGTTTTGACGACTATCCGATCAATAAAATGATCTATGTAGTAGGGAACGAGCAGAACTACCATTTCCAGGTGCTCTCCATCCTGTTGGATAAACTCGGTTTTGAATGGGGAAAAGGGCTGGTACACTTCTCTTACGGTATGGTAGAACTTCCGGAAGGAAAGATGAAATCACGCGAGGGAACCGTAGTAGATGCGGACGATCTGGTAGAAGAGATGATCCGGACCGCCCTGGAAACCTCTGTCGAACTGGGTAAACAAGAAAATGCTTCACAGGAAGAGCTGGCCGAAACAGCCCGTATCGTAGGATTGGGAGCATTGAAATACTTTATCCTGAAAGTAGATGCCCGCAAGAATATGACCTTTAACCCGAAAGAATCTATTGACTTTAACGGGAATACCGGTCCCTTTATACAATATACCTATGCTCGTATCCAATCTGTACTTCGTAAAGCGGCAGCAGAGGGAATTACCGTACCACAGCAGCTTACCGGCAGCCTGGAACTGAATCCGAAAGAGAACAGCCTGATCCAAATGCTTTCCGAATTCCCGGAAGTAGTCAAGCAGGCCGGTGAAGATTATAGCCCCTCAGGCATTGCCAACTATACCTACGATCTGGTAAAAGAGTACAACCAGTTCTACCACGACTACTCCATTCTTCGTGAAGAGAACACTGAACGGAAACTATTCCGCCTGATGCTTTCGCAGAATGTAGGAAAAGTAATTCGTACCGGTATGGGACTATTGGGAATAGAGGTTCCTGAAAGAATGTAAAATACAGACTCCGATAGTATACAAACAGCCCGGTTATTCACATAGCCGGGCTGTTTTTTGTGGCTTTACCATCCACAACTCAAAGTAAGCAGATAAACCGGAACAGAGAGATCTGTTCCGGTTTACGGATGAATTAACTATAATTTTTTAATACCAACGAGGGTCTCCTGCCCTTAACCGTTTCATGGTATTACCAATAATAGTCAGGTCGCCGTTCGGAGCATCCTGGAATACCGCTTCCGAATCACCTCCTGCACTACCCATACCCGGTATAGGATACTCTTCCATCGTAAAGTCAGTAGTTGCATAGTTATCGGAAATAAACGGTGACTGTGCCAGTGCAGCATCATTAACGACTGCTCCACGGGTACTATATTCAGGTCCCCGGGTTATATAATTTTCTCCAAAGAGATTATTCTGAATAGTAATGGTACCAGCTACCGTGTAAGTTTTGTAATTGATCAGCATAAAAGGAGCACGCATAGTATTATAGAACGTACAATTCTCAATAGTAATACTTCCGGTAGCATCCCGGTTACTGGTTACTACCCCTGCCGGACAATCAGTGAGAGTAGAATTACGCATAGTAACACTATTATAGCCACTGTTAGCAGCTTCTGCGCCGCAGATCGGAGCTTCCTGTCCCCACTGTGAACCCAGATCGGTCAGCGTACAGTTCTCAATAATGACCTCATTAATTACCTGATTCGTACCTTTCAGGTAAACAAATGCCCACTGTGCGTGTTTAATATCACAATCTGTAAACTCAAGGGTACCCAGGGTAAAGTCATTTCCTCCGTCCGCAATAAACATACCGGTTTGATAGTCGCCGTCCGTATCCCCAAATCCATTGATCTCCAGATTTCTAAAACGCATGTGGTCTACATTACCTCCGGCTACCGGTTCAAACTCACCATCTACATAGAAACCTACTTTGCTATCATCCCCGGTTTCACCACCGATCAGGGTAAAGCTATACTCCATCGGTACATTACCGGTGGTTGTCATGGCATGGGTAAGGCCGGCCGGAAGAAGGAAAGTAGAACCTTGGGGAGCACTCTTTATCAGCGTATACAGATCTTCTCCCTCGCCCACTATAATAATATCAGCACGATAGGTAGTGAAGGTAATAGAGCCGATCTGTCCCATCATCTCATCCTCTACTCCCAGAACAACGGTATATTCAGTATCCGGAGTCAATCCCGTTAACTCATATCTTTTATTCCCCAGACCGGTAGTAATAGTACTGATCAATGTTCCATCCTCGTAAACTAATAATTTACTTACCACATAGAGTTTATCTCCCATTTGATAATCGTCCCAGGCAATAACAGTCGAAGTGGGTGAAAGATCAACCAATGGCCTGCCCATATTAATAACAGGTTTCATTTCTGTGGACAATCCACCCTCAAAAACCGCATAATGAGAATCTTCTGCCGGGTCTTCATGGAGAGCCTTTACACGGATACCATACGCAGTTTCCCACTCAAGCCCCCTGAAGTCGGCCACCGTACCGGTAGTCTCCACACTTTCCAGAACCGTTGTAAAATCATCCAGACTGATCTCAGCCAGGTAACCACGGGCATCTTTAATATCATACCATACAATATGCAGGGAGTTATTGTGAGCATAAATACTATCAGTAACAAAAAGAGGCCGGAACAGGCGATTGGGAACCACATTACCATCGTCATCATCAGAACAGGCGGCAAACACAAACGAGAAGCCTGCTATCAGCAATAAAAGCTTTATCGGATCTAGTATATAATTTTTCATATGTCTATTCATTGTATATTATCAATTTATCAGAACCCATAGTCATTTACCAAAGTACCGGCAGAAGAGTTAATAGCAGTCTGCGGAAGCGGAAGCAGATGACGATCCTGTACAGAGATACTCTTAAAGCCATTTCCTCCATCCAGGCCACATCCCCAGGCATTCAGGTATTGAACATACTCTGCCGCATCTTCCTCGTCCGAATAGGTTGCCGGATACCAGCTTACACGGGTATAACCGGAGATATCCGTAGTTCCCAGATCTTCATCCAGGTTCAGTGCCTCGTAATCAATCTCCTCCGCATCTGAGGTGCTCCATTTTACAAACAGATAATCAGGTATGTAATCATACTCTCCTTCTTTTTTGATGATCTGTTCGTTCACCTTTCTGGCCTCCTGGATCTTTTCAGTCAATTTATTCCAACGGATCAGATCCCACTTACGGATACTCTCACCGGCAAACTCCCAGGCTCTCTCCTGCATAATAGCTTCGTGGAAATCATCCCCTTTTGACAGAGCGTTCACATAATTATCGACCAGACGGGTCCGTGTTGACTGATCAGCTTCACTGAAAGCGCGGTTCCTTACTACCCGCAAGGCTTCTCTGGCCACACCAATATCACCACCCGGCAAAGCATTTTCAACTTCAGCTAACATCAGGTAAATATTCGACATACGCAGAGGTACCCAGTTAATACCGGTCACCACCTTACCCGTTGCACTCTGCATGCGAACAATGTATTCACTGGTCATCCATTTACGGTTCCATTTACCGATATTCAGAGCAGCCGCATCGGTAATGATCTGTTGTACGCCGTTATTATCATACTGGGCAACAGCTACCGATACCAGCCGGCGACTATCCTGCGGATCAAACGAGTACAGGAATCCTGGTGTAGTACGGATACCAGCCTGGTTACCATACCCATATTTATCGCTGGTATTGAACTTCCATCCTGCAATATATCCCTGTTCACCGGCTCCCCCTATTTCGAAACCAAATTCGATCAGATTCTCATTATAGTCATTATATTGTAATCCACACAATTTTTTCCATATTTCCACATACGAAGGAGTAAGCTGGTGTGTACCGTTGGCAATAATATCCTGGCACTCCGAACGGGCGATCTCATAATACTTCTCCCAATCGCTTCCACGCTCCATTTTCAGGCTTTTACGGAACGAGTATCCACCCCGGTTCAGACAGATCTGAGCCAGAAGCCCCTTGGCAAACCCTTTGGTCACCCGTTCAATGTGGCTGGCATTGGAGTTCGCTCCATACCAGGGCAATAGTTCAATAGCCTCCTGCAGGTCTACGATCAGTGCATCATAGATCACATCCCTATCGGTTTTACCGGTATAGAAATTGCTCCCGTCCGAGCTGGTAGGCTCTTGCTTGAAAGGTACATCTCCCCAGTTACGAACCAATTCCATATAGAGATAAGCCCGAAGTGTAAGGGCTTCTCCCAGATATTGCGCCATCACTTTATGATCCTCGTGGTTCTCATTGGTGTACAAGGCACTCTCACGGATACCCTGAATCACAAGATTGGCTCTCTCTACGGCTTTGTAATAAGCATTGTAGGAGGAAGCAAGACCGATATTACCCGACTCTGCCACATAGTTAGCAATACTACGGCGTTCATTATCATCGTAAGAACCGGTACTGAACTCCTGTATCTCGATATCCGTATTGAAGGGATAATAGAAGTTATTCCATACTTCCGTTGCAATAAAGGCCGAATAGATCCCTATTACCGCATCGTTGGTATATACCTTAGAACTAAATACTACATCAGGTGTATAAGTAGATTTGGATTCCGTATCCAAAAAGTCATCACAGCTGCTGCATATAAGTGCAGCTACAATAACCGGGAACCATTTCAATATTTTGTTTTTCATAATTCTCTTTATTTGCATGTTATTAGAAGTTGATATTTATCCCCCCTACAAATGTCCGGCTTCTCGGATAGGCAGAATAGTCTACATTCGGAGTTAAAGGATTGGAGCTGAAAACGTCTACTTCCGGATCGTATCCGGTATATTTGGTCCAGGTCCATAAATTGTATCCGGAAGCATATACACGAATATTATTGATCCTGAGTTTATTCATAACCGATTTCGGAAGGGTATATCCGATAGTAAGGTTATTCAGACGCAGGAACGAACCATCTTCCACTGCCCAGGAGTGCATAACCAGACTACTCATCATCGGGCTCCAGATCGTAGCATTCTCATTCATCTTAGCCAGGATATCCGGATCACTTACAAAACTACCGGCTACACCCGTATATTCACCTGTTTTATCAAACGTAATAAAACGTTTATCCGAACTCATGATCGAGTAGATATTCTGGAAGGTCCTGGTTCCCGGATAAGAGGTAAAATTCAGCTTGTTGGCATTGTATACATCGTTCCCATACGACCAGTTGAACTGTGCGGTCAGGTCAAAGTTCTTATAAGTAGCATTGAGCGTAAAACCACCGGTATGTTTCGGATTCGCATTTCCGATCACGGTACGATCATTTTCCGAGTCAATATATCCATCTCCATCGAGGTCTTTAAACTTCAACGCTCCCGGTCCAAAATAACGTCCACCTCCGATCTGTGCACTATTAGAAGCAACCTTCTCTTTGATGGTATAAGCACCTGTACTATAATCGTAGTTGAAATCATCAAAAGAGTACATACCATCCGTTACATATCCATACATCAAACCGGTTGATTTACCCTCCTGTATCAGGTATTCACCGGTAGGACCCTGTGTTCCATACCAACCGGATTCATACAATAATGTCTTATCAGCCCCCAGCTTCTCGATCTTGTTCTTATTAAATGCAATATTGAAAGAGGCAGAGAGCGAGAAATCCTTTTTATTAACCAGCAAGGCATCCAGAGAGATCTCCAATCCTTTATTGGAGGTCTGACCAATGTTCTGTATCTGGGCCGTATATCCCGTGCTGGCAGGAATAGCTGCCTGGATCAGCAAGTCCTTGGTTGTATTCCAGTAAAGATCCACCACAGCATTCAACCGGTTATTCAGGAATCCCATATCCAACCCAAAGTTACGGGTTACTGTGGTTTCCCATTTCAGATCCGGATTAGAGAGTGTACCACCCGGACGGAGCTGGTTCTGTATTACATTATTATACGTATAATTTTTCCCATCCGCATCACTCTGGTAAGTCATTTTCCACAGGTTATCTGCAATACGGTTATTACCGGCCATACCAAAGCTTAAACGGGCTTTCAGGTTAGAGATCCACTCTACAGGCTCCATAAAAGCCTCTTCGCTTACTCTCCAGGCTCCGGCAATCGAAGGGAAATATCCCCACTGATTCCCTTTGGCAAACTTACTGGAACCGTCCGAACGGAAAGTTCCGGTAAGCAGATACCGATCCATGAGTGAATAGTTGATACGTCCGAAGAAAGAGACCATATTATTATCCGGTGCTTCATACGTATAAAGCGGTTGCGCAGTTCCCTGAGACATCATAGCAAATGCATTATCAATGGTAGTACCCATCGGGAAATACCGCACTTCATTCTGGATCGTTTTCGCTTTAGCCGAAGTTACCTCCTGGCCGATCATCACATTCAAACTCTGGTTGGGTGTAATGTCCTTGAGATAGGTCAATGTATTGGCAATACGGTAACTATTTGCTTCATAATCCGTTACGATCACCATCGGGAATGAACCGTAATTGGAAGTCTGAGGAGAGTCAGTACCATAATATTTACGCTCCTTCTGGTTCTATATTTCAGTACCCCATTCACTGCGGATCGTAAAATCCTTCAGGAATTTAAAAGTAATTCCCCCATTCAAGGCCAGTGTATTACGCTTCAACTGACGATACGTATCATTAATTACCGCCAATGGATTCACCAAAGAGTTATACGTTTCAATATCTGCTCCCGGAATATCTGTTCCCAGTACATCTGCCAGTCCCGAAGTAGTAGGATACTGAATAGCATGTCTCAGGAACGCATTGGTAGAGTTCGAAGAAGAGGTTCCGCTACCATCCACCACATAATTGGTAAAACGGGTATTGAAATCAAAACTCCAGTGGTCATTCAGTTTCGTATTTAAATTGAAATTCATATTATTACGCTCCATACCGGAGTGGATCATAATTCCCTCTTCGTCCGCACGGGTCAGACCCAGACTAAAACGGGTACGCTCGTTCCCTCCGTTAATATTTACATTATAATTTTGTGTAAATGCATTCCGTCCGAAGACCTCTTCCTGCCAGTTAGTACCTTTCTGGTTCTGATAGAGTTCATAATCACCATAATCGCCATAGAAGTGTTTTACGTTATCAGCTGTTGTTCCGGATTCACCACCCAGTTCATACTGCCACAGTACATATTCATACGGATCCAGTACATCCAGGGTTTTAGCCAGTTTCCTGACTCCCCAGTAAGAGTTAAAAGAGACACTGGTTTTCCCCTCTTTACCCTGTTTGGTAGTGATCATCACTACCCCGTTGGCACCCCGGGCACCATAAATAGCAGTAGAAGAAGCATCCTTGAGGATCGTCATGGTCTCGATATCCGCCAGGGAAACATCGCTGAAGTTATTAACAGGAAAGCCATCCACAATATAAAGCGGAGAGTTATCCTGGGTAATGGAACCTCCACCACGCACACGGATCTTTACCTCTACATCCGGAGAACCTTCCGCAGACGATACGGTAACCCCGGCAACTTTACCGGTCAGGGCAGCAGCGGCCGAAGTCACAGGGATCTTTGCCAGTTCGTTCCCTCCCACAGTAGATACCGAACCGGTGAGATCTTTCTTACGGGATACCCCGTATCCTACAACCACTACCTCATCCAATGCCTGGGCATCGTCCTCTAAAATAACCTGGATACTTGTTTTTCCTTTGACAGTGATCTCCTGTGTTTTCATTCCTACGTATGAAATAACAAGAGGCAGATCTCCGGAGACATTCAACTCAAAATTACCATCCAAATCAGTAATTACTCCATTCGTTGTCCCCTTTTCCAAAACTGAAACCCCTATGATAGGCTCCCCTGAAGAATCTGTAACGTTACCTCTAAGGCTAACGGTTTGCGCGGAAATTCCCATTGACAAGGCTGCAAAAAAGAGCAGGCAAAGGGCACGCATGTTTTTCAATTTGTCAGACATTCTTTCACTAATTATTGATTAACTAAAAGTAGATGTGTTCTACATAATAAATAGAAACTCACAGATGCAAAGGAAGAGATTCAGCCGAAAAGAGAAGCGGAATTTCTGCTTTATAAGGTACAAATTTGTTTCCTGGTGAAACAGCACCCACCGAAGGCACATAAATTGGATATAAACAGCCATTTCCCGCAT
>JAJQBG010000395.1 GCA_021203405.1 Bacteroides sp. | reverse complement strand
TCGAATAGTAGAAGGGTATTAAATTATTTTTTTAATTTTGTGATATTCAAGAGGCTTTCTCTCATTATAACAGAAAAATTATCTAATTAAATACATACCACATGAAAAAGCTATACTATAAATTTACGGCTTTACTCCTGGCAATATGCACACATATCTCTTGTATGTACGCGCAGGAGGCACCCTCTATTCCGGTAGATCCCAACGTACGCATCGGAAAACTGGACAATGGCCTTACCTATTATATACGTAGGAACAGCCTGCCGGAAGAGCGGGCAGACTTTTATATTGCCCAGAAAGTGGGATCCATGCAGGAAGAGGAAGAGCAGCGGGGACTTGTCCACTTCCTGGAGCACATGGCCTTTAACGGAACAGAGAATTTTCCGGGAGACGGTGTTAAACAGTACCTGGAGACGATCGGGGTAAAATTCGGAGAGAACCTGAATGCCTATACCTCTTTTGATGAGACCGTATATAATATTACCAATGTTCCCGTAAACCGGGAAGGTGCCGTTGATTCCTGCCTGCTGATCCTGCACGACTGGGCAGGAGCCCTCTCCTTAGAGGGAGAGGAGATTGATAAGGAACGGGGAGTGATCCACGAAGAGTGGCGCAACCGAGACAATGCCACCCTGCGTATGTACGATAAAATATTACCGGTCATCTACCAGGGAGACCGCTATGCGCACCGCATGCCTATCGGCCTGATGGATGTGGTCCTTAACTTTCCCCACCAGGTACTTCGGGATTACTACCACAAATGGTATCGTCCCGATCTGCAGGGGATCATCGTAGTGGGAGATATTGATGTGGATGAGATAGAACAGAAAGTGATCACTCTCTTTTCTCATTTTGCCAATCCTGAGAACGAAGCTGAGCGCATTTACTACCCGGTGACAGATAATAAAGAGCCCATTGTAGCGATGACAACCGATCCGGAGGCTACCCGTACCCAGATCTATATCTTTAATAAGCATGAGGCAGTTCCCCCGGGTGAGAGAAGCAGTATACAATACTTGGTGTATGATTATGCCCGTTACATGATGAGCTCGATGCTGAATGCCCGTTTCCGGGAGATCATTCAAACAGGAAACGCTCCTTTTGTGAGTGCCTACTCGTATGACGGAGAGTTCTTTATGTCTAAGACCAAAGATGCTTTTACCGGACTGATCGGCTCTAAAGAGGGAGAGATACGGGAGGCGTTGGCTGCCTATTTGCGGGAAGTGTACCGGGTAGACCGGCATGGTTTTACGGAATCGGAATACGTACGGGCCCGTGCAGACTTTTTGCGCGAAGTGGAATCGCAATACAACGAACGGAACAACCGGAAGAACGGAGAGTACATCCGGGAATATGTAAACAACTTCCTGTGGAACGAACCGATCCCCAGTGAAGAAGAGTACTACAACCTGATGAATGAGATCGCTCCCCAGGTTCCTTTGAGCGTAATTAACGGAATACTGGGGGATCTGATCACACAGGAGAATCTCATCATTACCGTAATGGGGCCTGATAAAGAAGCAGCTGCCTGCCCCACAGAAAAGGAACTTCTGGAAATAGTTGCCCGGATAGAACAGGAGAATATTGAGGCCTATGTGGGCAACGTTTCGGACGAACCCCTGATAAGTGAACTGCCCCGGCCGGGAAAAATAGTGAGTGAACAGAAGGGTATATACGGAACCACCGTACTGAAACTATCCAACGGAGCTACCGTGGTGCTGAAACCAACGGATTTTAAACAGGATGAGATCATTATGAAGGGGATCAGCTTCGGGGGTACTTCCCTGATGCCTACGGAAGATATAGTAACCATCATCAACCTGAACAGCCTTTTACAGCTGGGTGGTGTAGCCAATTTCAGCCGGACGGATCTGGAAAAGTTACTGGCAGGAAAAAAGGCGGGTATAAGCCTGAATGTAAGCAATGCCCAGGAGACAGTGAACGGCAGTTGCTCTCCCCAGGATATAGAGACCATGTTGCAGCTGCTTTACCTGAGCTTTACAGATCTGCGTTACGATGAAGATGCCTATAACTCTTACAAGAGCCGGCTGCGTGCTTCCCTGGAAAATCAGGCAGCCAATCCGATGAGTGCATTTGTGGATACTCTTTATATGACCCTGATGGATCACCACCCCCGTGCCCTACGCATGCAGGTGGACCTGATCGATCAGATCGATTATGCAAAAGGACTTGAACTGGGCCGCGAACGGTATGAAGATGCGAGCGACTTTACCTTCCTTTTGGTAGGTAATATCGATATGGAGAGTATCAGACCGCTGATCGAACAATACATCGCTTCCCTGCCGGCCCTGAACCGGGAAGAGACTTTCCGGGATAATCAGATGTATCCTCCCAAAGGAGAAGTGGAGAAGAGATTTTACCGCCGGCAGGAGAACCCGAAAGCAACGATCGTATCTGTTTATACCGGTGATGTGGAATATACCAACCTGACACGCACCAAAATGAGTATCCTTTCCCAGATCCTTACCCTGATCTACACCGAAGAGGTGAGGGAAAAAGAGGGAGGTACATATGGAGTCAGTGTCAGCGGATCGGTAGATAAATTTCCGAAGGAGGACTTTACTTTACAGATATTCTTCGAAACAGATCCGGGTAAAATGGACAAACTGATCGATATTGTCTATAAAGAGCTTACCCATATAGCTACCAACGGCCCCACTGAAACCGACCTAAACAAGGTCAAAGAGTTTATGTTGCGTAAATATACGGAGCAGCTGAAAGAGAACGGTTACTGGCTGGGAGCACTCAATGAGTATTATACCACCGGTCTGGATGTGGATGATAAGTATCAGGAACGGGTAGAAAGCATCACTTCAGAAGATATCAGGGAGTTTGCCCGTCTCCTCCTTTCGCAGGATAACCGGGTAGAGGTTATTATGATATCCGAAGAGAATAAAGAGGAGTAAAATTCAATCGTTGCCGGAAGATCTTTATAAGCAACGCATGCTATTTTAACTGCCCCGAACAGGGCATATAGATCTTAGTTCCCGGCGATGACATAGAACTGTCAGGTTCTGCGATCTTTGTACAATGCTTTAAATATCCCGGAGGGATTAAATATGAATAACCCCCAGTGAAGCGTTAGCGACTGGGGGTGGAAGGCGTTTTCTCCGACACAACCCCGAATAGTGGGTTGAATGATAAAAAACAGATTCAACACCTTCGGCGTTGAATAGGATAAGTCGCTGCTTTACCCCCAGTCGTTCGCTTCGCTCTCTTCACTGGGGGTTATTCATAATTTAATCCCTTCGGGATTTCTTACTACACTCCTAAAAAATTGAAAAAAACAAAGGCTATATTCAATAATAAACGCTATATTTTATATATCACATCTACAGCGCGTATTCTTTGATAATCCCATACACCCCCCACCCTGGCGCTACCAGAGCCTATCTTATAATAGAAAATCTTCTCAGCATGACTCTACGGAAGTACAGGCCGGGAGCTGCCGCTGCTTCACAACCCGAAGAATCTTCTCATACGACTGCACTTCCGTATCGGATAAGTACCGTTGAAACTCAGACCATAGAATGAATCGTTGATTCCCTCCATTAATACAACCTGCCTTTCATTCTTCGAAGTACAATTCCATTCTATGCCTGCCCATACCAAAAATTCGGATTTCAGGAAGAGCCGGAAAATTATTCTATACCACCGAACAGTTTTCCGGCTCTTTTTAGTAACTTCGGGGGCTCTAATTAGGAATTAAGTATGAAAAAAGATCTGCTGATCCGGCTGTTTTTGTGGACCCTTCCCCTTCTTATTACTTCCTGTGCCACTAAAAAAAATAGAGGGACCCATTATCAGGCACTGGCCAGGGCCTCTGTAAGGCTGGGGATGGATATTGACAGAAGAGATAACCACGTCCTCTATATAGAAGCCTCCCAATGGATAGGAACTCCTTACCGGTCGGGAGGGACTACTAAAAAGGGAGTAGATTGCTCCGGACTTACCCAACAGCTTTACCGCAGTGTATATCGCAAAGAGTTACCCCGTAGCACCACCGAACAGCGGAAAAAGGCGCAAAAGATATCCCGGCACAAACTGAAAGAGGGAGATCTGGTATTCTTCTCTTCTACCCGTTCGGGGAAACAGGTAGCGCATGTGGGGATCTACCTGAAAAAGAATAATTTCATCCACGCCAGTACCAGCAAAGGGGTGATCGTAAGCAACCTGAACGAAGCCTATTACCGCAAACATTGGCTCTCGGGAGGAAAAATAAACTGATCTTCGGAAGAGTGTACCGATAGGCTGAGAATTTAGAAAAAATATTTGCCCAGTAAAAATAAAAACAGTAATTTTGTGTCCAATTATTCCACTCCGGGTAAACCAAGTGTATTTCAGGAAGAAAGACCACCCGATGGAGCTAACCTGTATAACATTATTATAACAGATGTACGCAATTGTAGAGATCAACGGTCAGCAGTTCAAAGCTGAGGCCGGAAAAAGAGTTTTTGTTCACCACATACAGAATGCGGAAGATGGTGCTACAGTAGAGTTTGACAAAGTATTACTGGTAGACAAAGACGGAGCTATCACGATCGGTGCCCCCGTTGTAGAGGGAGCAAAAGTGGTTTGCGAAGTAAAGACCAGCCTTGTAAAAGGTGACAAAGTCCTTATTTTCCACAAGAAAAGAAGAAAAGGATACAGAAAGCTGAACGGACACCGTCAGCAGTTCACAGAGTTAAATATTAAAGAAGTTATAGCTTAATCAATTAAAATTTAAGAAGAAATGGCACATAAGAAAGGTGTCGGTAGTTCTAAGAACGGCCGCGAATCAGAAAGCAAACGATTAGGCGTAAAGATCTACGGTGGTCAGGCTTGTAAAGCCGGTAATATCATCGTGCGTCAGAGAGGTACTCAACACCATCCGGGTAAGAACATCGGTATGGGTAAAGACCACACTCTTTATGCTTTGGTAGAAGGAACTGTACAGTTCAAAAAAGGAAGAGAAAACAAATCATACGTATCTGTAGAACCTGCAAAGGCAGATGCATAACGATTGATTCAGATAAAAAATGAAGGAGATGCAGCACTGCTGTCATCTCCTTTCTTTTTTAGATGCACCGCAGGTGTACCTGTAAAATTTAACTATCTTTGCACCGGAAACATCCCAAAATTAATTAGCCATGCTTACCATTAAACAAATAACCGAAAATACCCGGGAGGTGATCCGGGGACTGGAGAAAAAACATGTGAAGAACCCGGAGGAATTGATCGCGAAAGTGATTGAAGCCAATGACAAGCGCAGAACGACCCAGAACAAACTGGATGCTAACCTGTCAGAAGTGAATGCACTGTCCAAAAGCATCGGACAGTTAATGAAAGAGGGCAAAAAAGAGGAAGCTAACTCTGCACGGGCTCAGGTAACAGCGATGAAAGAGAGCAATAAAGCCCTGGAAACAGCCATGAACGAGGCTACGGAAGAGCTGAATACGCTGCTTTACACCATTCCCAACCTACCCCACGAGTCAGTTCCTGAAGGTAAGGTGGCAGAAGATAATGTGATCGAAAAGAACGGAGGTACTCTCCCGGAACTGCCGGAAGGCGCCCTTCCTCACTGGGAGCTGGCTAAAAAGTATGACCTGATCGATTTTGAACTGGGTGTAAAAATAGCCGGTGCAGGTTTCCCGGTATATAAAGGGAAAGGTGCCCGCGTGCAACGTTCCCTGATCAATTTTTTCCTGGATGAAGCCCGTGATGCCGGTTACCTGGAGATACAACCTCCTTATGTAGTGAACGCAGCTTCCGGATATGGAACCGGGAATCTACCGGATAAAGAGGGACAGATGTATCATGCAACAGAAGATGATCTTTACCTGATCCCTACGGCCGAAGTACCGGTTACCAATATTTACCGGGATGTGATTCTGGATGAACAGAGCCTGCCTATCAAAAACTGCGCCTATTCTGCCTGTTTCCGCAGAGAAGCCGGTTCTTACGGTAAAGATGTACGGGGTCTGAACCGCCTGCATCAGTTTGATAAAGTAGAGATCGTACGGATCGATACGCCGGAACACTCTTATCAATCTCTCGAAGAGATGGTATCGTATGTAGAATCCCTGATCAATAAACTGGGACTTCCTTACCGGATCCTTCGTCTTTGCGGAGGCGATATGAGTTTTACTTCTGCTCTCACGTTTGATTTTGAGGTATATTCTGCTGCCCAGGAGCGTTGGCTGGAGGTGAGTTCCGTTTCCAATTTTGAAACGTTCCAGGCGAATCGTCTGAAATGCCGGTACCGCGACAGTGATAAAAAAACACAGCTTTGCCATACGTTGAACGGATCAGCGCTGGCACTGCCCCGTATTCTGGCTGCTCTGCTGGAAAACAACCAGACTCCGGAGGGGATCCGGATCCCTGAAGTACTGGTTCCCTACTGCGGATTCGACAGGATTGACTAAAAGAAGAAGAATTCCTAACATACTTCAAAAGCAGCCGTTCAACTCCCAAGCCAGGGAAGGATCGGCTGCTTTTTTCATTTTTAACGTCCTTTTCGGACAATCCGTACACTTCTTACCCCTATCTTCGGACAAAAACACCCCTTTGCTTCCTACATTTTTCACTATCTTTACCTTCGAAATCGAATCTCTTAATTACTAAAAACAATTTGTTAACGTATGAACACACCGAAACAACAAAGTTACCTTATTCCGATCTCCATTGTCGGCGTACTCTTCTTTGCCATAGGATTTGCTCTGGGAATCAACGGGCTCTTAGTACCCTACCTGGAAAAGCCGCTTCATATTAGTTCGGCAGAATCTTACCTGTTACTTACAGCCACCTTCCTGCCTTTCGTGATCTTTGGCTTTCCTGCCGGAATGCTGATCAAAAGGATCGGTTATAAAAAAACGATGGCTCTTTCGTTTGTCTTCTTTGCCATCGGCCTCTATCTGTTTGTTCCGGCAGCCCAGGCAGCCAGTTTTCCCCTTTTTCTTTTAGGTTCTTTTATCAGTGGTACGGGTAATACACTTTTACAGGCTTCCGTAAATCCCTACGTTACGATTTGCGGACCGATTGAAAAAGCCGCACAGCGTATGTCTATCATGGGTATCCTCAATAAGGGGGGGCTGGGCAGTAGCCCCTATCTTCCTGGCCCTTTTCATTTCAGACCTGCAGGTCAATGTAGACCTGAATGATATTACTTTACCTTTCTATATTATTGTAGGGGTATTTATCTTACTGGGTATCTTCTCTTTCTTCTCCCCACTACCAGAAGTACGGGCCGAAGGGGAAGATGAAACGGCAGATACCAAAGGAGAAGGCTCCCCGTTCCAATTCCCTCACCTGCTGCTGGGAGCATTTGCCCTTTTTCTCTATGTAGGGGTAGAGACCATTGCACTGGCTACACTGGTGGATTATGCCACGACCCTGCAAAGCGAAGGAAAACTGATGGATTTTGGATTTGCCTGGTTTGCCAATCCGGCTAACTATACTACCTTTACCGTACTGGCGATGTGGGCGGGCTATATCCTGGGAGCGATCTTAATGCCCAAAGTGATCTCCCAGAACACAGCGTTAAAATATGTACCTGGATCGGTACAATATGTTCCCTGATAGCGGTATTGGTACCCTCCTCCTACGGTATCTATTTCATTGCCCTGTTAGGTTTGGGTAACTCCCTGCTGTGGGGTCCTATCTGGGCACTGGCTATGCAGCACCTGGGTAATTTCACCAAAGCCGGTGGTTCGTTATTGACCATGGCGATCGTAGGGGGCGCCCCTATACCCCTCCTGTTCGGATGGTGTAAAGATCTTTTCGGAGATATTCAACAGGCTTACCTGATCTGTTTCCCGATGTATCTTTTTATTCTTTATTATGCTTATATGGGGTATAAGGTGGGATTGAAGAAGAGATCGGTATAATATATTATTTATAGTATAGATCGATATCCTGCCGGCCTGTGTGTTGGCAGGATATTTTTTATGGGTGTTCTATTCTTTTTTTCTTGATAAAAAAAGAACCAAAAAAATCAAGGACACAAGCTCTGCGAAGCTACTCCAGAGACCTGTGCAACGGAGTAGCGAGCACCGCTTAGCCCTTGATCTTTCTTTTGTTACTTTTCTTTGCATCAAGGCAAAGAAAAGTAAAAGCACCCCACTAACCTGACATTTTAAACCCCAAAACCAATCATTCATTTCGATAAAGTAATTTATCCCTAACTATCACAAACATTTTGCTATTCCAAAGAGATGATGTATCTTTGCGGCCATTATCAATCTGATACTATAAAGGGGACTATTTATAATATATTTTCCTTGGAATGAATAAAATTGTAACGAAAGAACACTTCTCAGAAAAAGTTTTTAAATTTGAGATAGAGGCACCGTTGATAGCACGTTCACGGAAGGCAGGACACTTTGTGATCGTTCGTGTGGGAGAAAAGGGAGAGCGTGTACCGCTCACCATTGCCGGAGCTGATACAGCCAAAGGTACTATTACCCTTGTGGTTCAGGCAGTCGGTCTCTCTTCTGCAAAGCTTTGCAAACTGGAAGCCGGAGATTACATTACCGATGTGGTAGGTCCACTGGGACAAGCCACCCACATTGAGAACTTCGGAACAGTAGTATGTGCCGGAGGAGGTGTAGGAGTAGCTCCTCTGTTACCCATTGTGCAGGCCTTGAAGGCTGCCGGGAACAGAGTGATCACCGTACTGGCCGGACGTACCAAAGAACTGATCATCCTGGAAAAAGAGATGCGTGACAGTTCGGACGAGGTAATCATTATGACGGACGATGGTTCATACGGTAAAAAAGGATTGGTCACCGAAGGAGTAGAAGAGGTGATCCGGTGGGAAAAGGTAGATAAATGTTTTACTATCGGCCCGGCTGTGATGATGAAGTTTGTCTCTCTCCTGACTAAAAAATATGAGATCCCTACAGAAGCCTCTTTAAATACAATTATGGTGGATGGTACCGGTATGTGCGGTGCCTGCCGTATCACTGTAGGAGGTAAAACTAAATTTGTATGTGTGGATGGTCCGGAGTTTAATGCTCATCAGGTAGACTTTGA
This sequence comes from Bacteroides sp., assembly GCA_021203405.1. Taxonomy (GTDB): domain Bacteria; phylum Bacteroidota; class Bacteroidia; order Bacteroidales; family Bacteroidaceae; genus Bacteroides. The sequence continues at coordinate 3,037 of JAJQBG010000395.1, read as the reverse complement.
TGAGATGCTCAAACGTATGGGAGCCTTCAAAGATATTGAAAGAACAGATTTTGAAAAAAAGGCTACTCAACAGGAGGAGTGCCAGGTAGAACCGAATCCGGTAAAAGAGGATCGGAATGCTCCCTGGCGGGAAGAGCTCCGCAAAAAGATGAAAGCCAAAGAGCGGAGTGCCATTCCCCGGGTAGAGATGAACGAGCTGGATGCCGCATACCGGGCTACCAGCCGCAAGGAAGAGGTAAACTTAGGATTGAACCGGGAGCAGGCTGTTCAGGAGGCGCAAAGATGCCTGGATTGTGCCAACCCATCCTGTATGCAGGGTTGTCCGGTAGAGATCAATATCCCTAAGTTCATTAAAAATATTGAACGCGGAGAGTTTCTGGAAGCCGCTAAAACCTTGAAAGAGACCAGTGCGCTGCCTGCCGTATGTGGCCGTGTATGTCCGCAGGAAAAACAGTGTGAGGCTAAATGTATCCACATTAAGATGGGTAAACCTGCCGTAGCGATTGGGAACCTGGAGAGATTTGCTGCCGACTATGAACGGGAGAGCGGACAGATCTCTGTTCCTGAAATTGCTGAAAAGAACGGGATTAAAATAGCGGTGATCGGTTCAGGCCCTGCCGGACTCTCCTTTGCCGGGGATATGGCTAAAGCCGGATACGATGTAACTGTATTTGAGGCGTTGCATGAGATCGGTGGGGTATTGAAATATGGTATTCCTGAGTTCCGTCTGCCTAACCAGATCGTAGATGTAGAGATTGACAACCTGGCCCAAATGGGAGTTAAATTCGAAAAGGATTGTATTGTAGGAAAGACTGTGACTATTGAACAGCTGAAAGAAGAGGGTTACAAAGGTTTCTTTGTGGCTTCCGGCGCAGGACTTCCTAACTTTATGAATATTCCGGGAGAGAACTCGATCAATATTATGTCCTCCAACGAATACCTGACGCGTGTCAACCTGATGGATGCGGCCAGTGAAGATTCGGACACTCCGATCTTTCTGGGTAAAAGCGTAGCGGTGATCGGTGGAGGGAATACGGCCACGGACTCCGTACGTACAGCCAAACGCCTGGGTGCAGAAAGAGCCATGATCATCTACCGCCGTTCCGAAGAAGAGATGCCGGCCCGTCTGGAAGAGGTAAAACATGCCAAAGAAGAGGGAGTAGAATTCTTGACCCTGCATAATCCGATCGAATATATCGCTGACGAGCAGGGACGGGTGAAACAGGTGATCCTCCAGAAGATGGAACTGGGTGAACCGGATGAATCGGGACGCCGCAGCCCTGTTGCTATTCCGGGTGCTACTGAAACGATCGATATTGATCTGGCTGTAGTGAGTGTAGGGGTATCGCCCAACCCACTTGTTCCCAGTTCTATAGAAGGACTGGAAGTAGGCCGCAGAGGTACCATTACCGTCAATGATACAATGGAGTCTTCCATTCCTTTTATCTATGCAGGGGGAGATATCGTACGCGGGGGAGCTACTGTGATCCTGGCAATGGGTGACGGCCGGCGGGCTGCCGCGGCTATGAATGAGCAGTTTCAAAACAGATAAGTAGAGTATGACCGATATAGATAAGAGCAGGCTTTCAGCCTGCTCTTACTTTTTTAGTTCTTTACTTTATTGCAAGAAAAAAGGTGCTCTGAACCAGAACACCTTTCTTTTATAGAATTAAAATTTATTTCTTTATTTCACCAATTGATTGGTGGCAGGATCAGGAAAAAGAACAATGGATGTATACTTCTTCGCCTCTTCAAAATTCATCAACGCATAAGACATAATAATAATAATATCCCCGGGCTGTACCTTACGGGCAGCAGCTCCGTTCAGACAGATCGCTCCCGAACCTCTCTCCCCCTTTATAATATAGGTTTCAAAACGTTCGCCATTGTTATTATTTACAATTGAGACTTTCTCTCCCGGTAACATATTTGCCGCATCCAACAGATCTTCATCGATAGTAATACTACCCATGTAGTTTAGATTGGCTTCTGTTACACGCACACAGTGTAACTTCGATTTCAACATTTCTACCATCATAATACCGGTATTCTAAATTTTACGCTTCTTTGTACTTAATATTATCGATCAAACGTACGCCTCCGCAGAATACGGCAATGCATCCGATAATCCGGGAAGCCTCCTCCCAACTCTTTACCGGTTGCAACATATCTCCATCTACAATAGAGAAATATTCCAGAGTAAGTCCTGGCTGTGAAATAATGGATCCTTCTACAAAGTTCACCGTCTCCGCAACTCCGTTCGACTCTGCAAAGATACAACTTTTAAATAAGGTGTGGGATATTTTTAATGCAATTTCACGATCTTCCGTAGAAAGTCGCTGATTACGACTACTCATAGCAAGTCCGTCGGGCTCCCTTACAATGGGGCATCCTATAATCTGAACGGGATAATTCAGGCGATTTACCATGGCACGGATAACGGCTAACTGCTGAAAATCTTTTTCACCGAAATAGGCACGGTGCGGCTGCACCATATCAAAGAGTTTACTCACCACCTGGCAGACACCGTTAAAGTGTCCCGGGCGATAATATCCTTCCATCACGGAATCAATGGGTGAAAAGTCAAACACACGGGTATCGGGTTCGGGATACACCTCCCCCACCAACGGGTTAAATACAATATCTACTCCCAGGGGTTGCAGCAACTGCACATCTGCTTCCAGCGTACGGGGATAGTTTTCCAAATCACTCTTATCGTTGAACTGGGTCGGGTTTACAAAGATACTTACAACGGTAACCTCATTCTCCGCTACAGAGCGGTTTACCAAAGCAAGATGTCCCTGGTGCAATGCTCCCATCGTGGGTACAAAGCCGACTTTTTTTCCGGCGGATTTAGATACGGATAGTTCGCTGCGCAATTCTTCAACTGTATGAATCAACCTCATCACTCTTTCTAAATTACGATTCCTGATTAATAAAATTTACGGCAAAATAAGCCATTATTTGGCACATATTAAAGCAATATCACAAATTAATATAAAAATGTTACCATCCTATCTATCACGCTGTTATATAC
>JAJQBG010000009.1 GCA_021203405.1 Bacteroides sp. | reverse complement strand
GTGTTCTTAAATCATTTTTAATTCTTCAAACATGTTGCGGTAGTAAATAGCTTTTTTCTCTAAAGCAAGCGGATAGGCCCGGGAAGAAGAGGGCATCCGGTACAATTTCAGAATACCTCTATCGGTTGTGAACTCACTATACCCTCCTACTTTTGGCTGGTGAGCGTGAAGTTGCTCACACAATGTATCCGTTGCCTTCTGCCCGGTAGTTACAATGGCTTTGCAGCAGGGCATCTTTTCCAGAAGCTTTTCTACATTCGTAGGTTCTACCACCTCTAAAAATTTATCCGAGGCATTATCCTGTAGACGTCTTATTTGAGTGGCCGTATCATAAATGGCAATTCCTTTTTCGCACAGGAATGCGATGATCCGTTCTTTACAGAAGCTTTTACCCGACTTTTCCATAAAATGGTTCTTGTCATTGAAAAAGATAACTCCGAATATTCTCCACATATCATTCTGAAGATTCGGATAGTAAAAGTCCATGCTCCAGCGTTTACGTTGCGGAGGAAAACTTCCCAGCATTAAAAGTACGGCACCTTCCGGAATAAAAGGTTCCAGCGGATGCCGTTCTGTTTCAGGTAGTATATTATCTGTCATGATAATTCTAAATTACTGATTCTTTCTGTTGTTTTAAACTCATACTCCGGATACTCATACAGGCTGAACCGCGGCTCTGTTTCCCCACAAGTATAATTCCAGATCGAAGCATACTCTTCTACTTTTTCTCCCATACTATCCAGCTGTCTCAGATAAGCAGCAACAGATTTATTCTCCAGGATATGTACTTTACCGATCTGATCAATGATGGGACTGTGATTGCGCCGTGGTCATGGTCAAACCGGAGTATCCGTTTTCCTTCGGCCGTTATTCCGATGGTTTCGAAAGTCATACTTTTACCGATAGCCGGCAGGTTCAATACATTCCGGTCGGTGGCCAGAAATGGAAGGTGGTTTTTCCGCATCAGGTATTGAATATCCTTCTGTTTGTTCTTACTGTAGTAAAGAATATCTGCCAGCCTTTTTTGTTCACCCTCTTTCATCATTCCCGCGGATTTCTCCTCATTCTGTTCCTGAATAGAACGGCTGTTAGGTGTAAATACCGCATAGTTCTCCCTGAATCCTTTGACGGAAAAAGGTATAATAGCATATTACCCCCAGGGAGTTAAGAGTCTGGCGCAGTTTAGCTGTATGTCCTCTTCGGGAAGCTGCTACATTGTAAACAAGCTGATTGGTAATGTTCCATCCTGCTTCCAGCAATAAGTGGATCGCTTTTTCTGCTTCCGGGGTTACCTCCAGAGGTGATTGAAAGTGGGTCTGGATAATAAACTGTTGTATTCCGATAGAAGCTCCCTTTTGTCTGAAATCTTTTAAGATCGCGATCAGCTCTTCATTGATCCGCATAGGCAGATAAGCTAGTAACCGGGATCCTAATCTTACACGCACCAGTTCTGCATATTTCTCTCCGTCCGGTCGGTTCAGATTGGCTTTTTTCTTGCGGATAGCCATCCTGTATACAGCATCCAGTATATTTCGGAGCGTGCTGTTCTGGCTCATCAGTGCATCCCCGCCGGTGATCAGGATATCCCTTAACTGAGTATCCTCCTCAAAATAGAGCATAAGCCTGCGCAGTTTTTTCTCCCATGACTCTTTGGGCTTCAGACTCTCAAACTCAAAATTGAGGCGTTTGCTCTGAAAATCGTACATGCGCTGGCAGGAGGCACAAAGCCCGCCACAGGCTCTTCCCATGGAGTCCGGAATCAGGATCGCCACTTCCGGATAACGCCGGTGAATATTATTCCCCTCCGGAAGAAGCCAGCCTGCGGCATTTGGCTTTCCGGGTTCTACTGTATCTTCTTTCTCCCAGGCCCGTATTTCGCCATAGGTGTTTACTAATTCTTCCGTGTACAGGATATAGCTTCTTATCGCTTCGTCGTTATAACCCTCGCCGGTTGTATTAAGCAGAGATAAATAATAGGGAGTGGCAAAAAAGGCATTCCCTTTTTCTTAGCCTCTAAAAGAAGTTCCGTCATCTCTTCCGAAAGCGAATAATTCAGGAACTTATTGAGCTCCGAAGGCTTTTTAACAGCCATAGCCAGTTGAAATCGGGGCTCATTCCACCAGGTGGATACGGTGCGGAGTTTTTCTTCGTACGAACTTTCAGTCTCAAATTTATAGCGGGTTGAAGAGCTGTGCCGGTTCTCAATTTTAGAGACCAGCAGGTGCAACATTCGTTCTTTGTTGGCTTTTCGTATCTCCTGTACCTCGGGATCCAGTCCACAGGGCTATCTCTTCATAGCGGTTTTCAGGTCGTTCATTGTGAAGGAAGTATGAATTTCCGATTCCAGTTCCCTGAATTGATGATAAAGATCCAGGAGCATATCCGTATTACCGCTATTGTCCGGCTTTCCGGTCAGAAATTGCCACAATAAACGGATGGTACAGAGTTGTATTTCTTCTTCCTGAGATAATTCGTAAATGGTTTGTCCGTCATATTGGATCAGGGAAAGAATATGTTTACCCGCACGCTTTCCGGCCTGCGGATGACTCTTTATATAGCTTGTAAGCTCTTCTTTAAACTCCTCTACTGTTTCACTTTGGATAGCCAGGCTGGTTATTTCCGGAAGATCCTGGAAATAGATCTGTTTGAGTCGGGCAGGATTCAGATAAAGGATGTTTTTTTGTTTCATACGCAAATTTCTTCTTATTGATTGAATGGGTTCTTTTTGTAAATAACGAATAAATCCATTGGTAAATGTCCTGTATTATACATGTAGATATATTCCGGAGAATATAATAGGGTTGGATGCCAGATATTAAAAAACTAACAGGACAAAATGTTAACCGGAATTTTCCGGATGGTTGATTTTTCAACGCTAATATACTACTTTTTCCTCTAAAGTCCCCTCTCCATTAAACAAATTTATAATTCTTACGGTTACTCTTTACAGTGAATCAAGTGTTATCAGGTATGAAAAGAACGGTTCTGTTACTGCTGGCATCTATGTTATTTATTACTGTTTCTGCCCAGCGCAAAAAAGTTGCTGTTGTTCTTTGTGGAGGAGGTGCCAAAGGTGTCGCCCACGTGGGAGCATTGAAAGTGCTGGAAGAAGCAGGTGTACCCATCGATATGATTGTTGGTACCAGTATGGGAGCTATTGTAGGAGGACTCTATTCCATTGGATATACCTCCCATCAACTGGATAGTATGGTCAGGCAGCAGGACTGGCTCTTTTTGTTCAGTAATAAAGTGGTTCGTGCCGAGCAGAGTTTCGCCGAAAAAGAGCGGAGCGAGAAGTATCTTATCTCTCTCCCTTTCAGCCGTAAACCCAAAGATGCTTTTGAGGGAGGAGTGATCAGTGCACAGAACCTGACCAATCTTTTTTCTGATCTTACCATTGGCTATCACGACTCCATTGATTTTAACCGGTTACCTGTTCCTTTTGCCTGTGTGGCGGTAGATGTGGTGAGTGGTAAAGAGGTTGTTTTTCATAACGGAGTGCTGGCTACCGCCATGCGTTCCAGTATGGCTATACCGGCTGTTTTTACACCGGTACGCCTGGGAGATATGGTATTGGTCGATGGAGGGCTACTTGATAATTATCCCGTAGATGTAGCCCGGCAGATGGGGGCAGATGTAGTGATCGGGATCGACCTGAAACAGGATCCCAAAGATGCAGAGAAGCTTACAGGTGCTGCAGATATTATCTGGCAGATCGTTGACTTTATATCCCGGGACCAGTATGAAAAAAATGTAGAAGATACGGATATTCATATCAATGTAAATGTAGAAGGATACTCTTCTTCCAGTTTCACCTCCTCTGCCATTGATACTCTTATAATAAAGGGAGAAGCAGCCGCCCGGGAAAGTGAGGATCAACTCCTCTCTTTAAAGAAGAACCTGGGACTTCCTAAAGATTATAAACCGGTACATGGCCCCTATAAATTCTTCCCCCCGACCAGAAGATGGCTATCAGAAGCATTACCTTTACCGGACTGGAGGAGAATGATCAGAAATGGATCCTACGGAAGTGTAAATTTAAACAGGATAGCGAACTTTCTTTGAACGATATTCATTATGGCCTCTCCGTGTTGACCGGTTCCGAGAATTATTCCGGTGTAAATTATGAACTCCTGAAAACAACCGACGGGTATAATCTTCATTTCAACCTGGATAAGAAAAAAGAGAATTCCCTGAACTTCGGCCTCCGTTTTGATTCGGAAGAGATCGCTGCCGCCTTGTTCAACACCCGTTTACAGTTCGATACCCAAATACCTTCCCAACTCTCTGTGACCGGGCGTCTGGGTAAGCGAAGTTACGGTCGCCTGGATTACTATGTGGAGCCCTGGTTTATGAAGTTCCTTAACTTATCCTACATGTTCCAGTACAACGACTTTAATGTATACGATCACGGAGCCCGCATTTATAATAATACCTCCAAATATCATTTTATAGAACTTAGCTTTACCGAACTTATCCGGCAGACCGGAAAATGGTCGGCAGGACTTCATTTTGAACATTATAACTACGATAATATTATCCGCAGCGGAGAGGGAGATACCCTGAACGTTCAACCTCATGCCTATGTTAGTTATTTTGCCAACTGGCATCACGATACGTACGATAAAAGGAATTTTCCTACCCGTGGAGGGGCTTTTACCGTAGGGGCATCCCTTTTTACCGATAACTTTGTTACCTATAAAGGAGGTGCACCTTTTGCCGAAGTGTACGGGAACTGGACCAATGTTTTTCCCTTGTCCGATCGGTTGGTACTGATCCCTTCCGTATATGGCAGGGCACTTATCGGAGGGAATGTTCCTTACTCTTACCGGAACGCTTTGGGAGGGTATGGATACGGTCGGTATGTACCGCAACAAATGCCTTTTGCCGGGATCAATTACGTAGAGTTTGTTCGTAAGTCAGTACTGGTAGCCCAGATTAAAATGAGACAACGTATTAAAAATAAACAGTATGTGACCCTGGCCGGAAATTTCGGTCTTCACGATGATAACTTTTTTGAATTATTTTCCGGCTCTACACTGGCGGGGGGAAGTATCGGTTATGGCTATAGCTCTTTTTTCGGACCTTTGGAGGTGATCCTTAATTATTCGAACCGGACGGAGAAGGTTGGTTTTTATCTCAACCTGGGATTTTATTTCTGATATTTCTATAAGTATTCCGGTTGTCGATGAAAAGAAGCAAACTTCTGAAACTCTTTGTTAATACGTTGCCCGGACAATAAAGTCATCCATAAAAATAATAAATAGATATGAATACAAAAGATTTGTACGAGGAGGTGTTAGCGATGCTTTCCCGTATCCGGAACGACCAGAGTAAACTGGCCCGGGTATTTAATGTACTGGAAGAACTGAATGCCGGATTGCCGTTACAGGAGATCCGTCCTTCCGATCGCAGGGATTATTCCAGCATAGTTATGCAGATTGCAGATGCGATCAATGAAGGGTTTATCTGTTTTTTTAATCCTGAAACCCAGGAGATAGAGCAGGTTGCCTGTGAAGGATATTTTGACCCTGTAGAGATTGCCGAGCAGAACGAAGACAGGATCGACGATTTTGACCTGGATTATCTGAAGTGGGATAGTTACATCCGGATCGATCCGTTGCGGCGGGAAGATATGCGACTTATCATGGAAAAATATGTCAGCGAAACGGAAGAAGATACTCCGTTGGCAGCACAACTCAGAAATGTATTTGAAACCGATCAGCCTTTGCGGAATTTTCTTCAGCTATTACGGGATGCCGATAAAGAAGGCCTCTGGAATGTCTTTAAGAAACAGGAAATAATTAATTATGTAAGAGAGAGATTGTCTGAGGATGATCTGCCTGATTAATAGTTACCTTTTTTTCTGAATATAGTGAAGAGAAATAAAAAAAGTAGTAAAACACAGGTCGTTTACCGGCCTTTTTCCCACGGGAAAACGGGCATTTGCCCATGGGAAACAGGCCGGTAAACGATCGGAAAATGCCCGGTAAACGACCTGTGTTTTACTACTTATCCATTAGGGATCCTGGTAAAAGTAACTTCTTCTTCCGGTAAACGATACATCAACAAGGCGGAATATTGATTGATAAGCCGGCTTTTCCTGAAGCTGATAAGTGAAAAAGTAACAGGTAATTTGCGGATTTGATTGTCCGCAGGAGAGAGTATAAAAAAAGGGAGCTGATCTGAAAATCAACTCCTTTATCTGGTATGTATATCTATTATTTACTCTCTTCCGGTTTCTTTTTCTTTTCGTCTTTGGCAAGCAATACAATGTGGTAAATATAATCGGTCATCCATTGCTCCGAATATCCCAGTGCTTTCTGGTATTTCCGTACATCGGTCGCTGTCTTTCTTACGTCGTCTGCTTTCCAGTCGCTGCGGGTCATGATATCATGGATAGTTTTCTGGGTAAGCTGGTAGAGTACTTTCTTAAAAAGGCGGGAAATACCGAACTTCCATTTCATCAGGTTCCCGGTAAGCATCAGCAGATCGTTCGAGAATCCCTGGAACATGAACAGGTAAGAGCGGATGTCGTTCTGTGTTTTACAGTTCTTCTTCACTGAAGTATCAATTTCCTTAAAGAATTCATCTTTGAAACCATACTCTTCTATCAATATTTTACGCGATCTCGACTTTTCAGCCAGGCCTAATTTGCCGTTCTGAGTGGGTACTTTAAATACCCGTTTGAACATAGCTACATCCGGAATGAAGTTGATATTGGTAATACCCAGGTTTACTGCCATTACAGATTGGTAATATACCCGTATCAGGGACATGAACTCCTCTACGCTTCCTTTGAGTTCTCCCTCCTGACTACTCTTTTTCTTAAATAATTTTGAAAATATGCTCATGGTAAATTCTCTATTCTGATAAATTTCCTGCAAAAGTAACGCTTTTTCCTGGTATTGTTCCTCTTTTTTCCCTAAAAATTACATTCAGATAAAGTAGCTTTTTCTTTTTGTTATTACGTGCCGGCAGGTATCCTTTTTGTTCTTGTTCTCCTAAAAGTATGGTAGATAAAATACAGAGTACGTGGTATTTTACTATTCTTGTTTCTTTGCTATCTTTGTATTATCCTAATAAATAGCATCTCCTGAATCGGAAAAGGTTGTAACTGTCTCCGGTATATGAACCGGTAGAAACCATAGAATATAACATAGAAACAGACAATTAAATAAACTGGATATGAGAACAAATGTATTTCTGAGTAATCTGCTGACTGTTAGTATGGGAGCAGCTATTTTATTTTCTTGCACTACAAGTAGAAAGAGTGATCTTCCGGATGATGAAGTGATTGACATTGCCCGTCAAGCCTATATATATGCCATGCCTTTGATTTATACGGATGTAACCCGTATATTTTATAATGAACCGGATAATTATCTGCATCATGCCAATGAATTTCCGGACCATACATTCCGTAATGTGGTCGCTCCTAATAATGATACGAACTATTCTATTGCTTTTCTCCAGTTAGGGGAAGAACCGGTGGTGGTAGAGTTACCTTCTATAGAGGGATGTTATTATGTATTTCCTTTGCAGGATGCCTGGACTAATAACTTTGCACTTCCCGGTACACGTACTACCGGAACAGGTAAACAGAAATATATGGTTTCAGGTCCTTCCTGGCAGGGTGAGGTGCCTGAAGGGTTGACGCACATCCAGTCTCCTACTAACATGGTATGGGCTATCGGACGCATCCAGGTAAATAGTCCGGAAGATCAACGGCAGGTTGTTGCCCCTCTTCAGCAAAAGTTTATAGTAAAATCTCTTTCAGCCTGGCAGGGGCGGGAAAGCGGCATTCCATCTTTTAAAAGATATGGTCATTTTGTTCCGGAAGATAGAGGCAATCAAAGTGTGGTAGAGATTGTAAAGAGCCTTTCCATAGAAGATTATTTCAATTATTTCAATGCTTTGTTGGTGGATAATCCACCTGCGGAGGCAGATAGTAAAATGGAGAAGCAACTAGCCAGACTGGGAATCGGTGCAGGGAAAATATTCTCTTTGGATAACTTCTCTGCCGGAGTAAAAGAGAGGCTTTCCAGAATATCGGAGCATGTATATAAAGAGATCGAGGATATCTCCAATGGTGGAAACCTGTTTGGGCATGACACTACTGACCCGCACGGAAAGTTGGGAGACTACAAAACCGACTATAATCTACGTGCGATAGTTGCTTACCGAGGATTGGGAGCTCTTCCTCCCGAAGAAGCACTCTATTATGGCATTATGTAGATACTGATAAGGAACCGCTTCATGGCCGTAACAGTTACCGGATCCATTTTGATAAAGAGGACCTTCCTCCGGCACAGGCTTTCTGGTCGTATACTGTGTATGATGAAGATCGTTACCTGACGGATAATCCGATCAACCGCTATGCTATCGGAGACAGAAATGAACTGAAATATAATCCGGACGGTTCACTGGATCTCTATCTGAGCCATAAAGCACCGGAAGAGAGCAAGATCTCCAATTGGTTACCCGTGCCGGATACTCTTTTCAATGTTACGGCGCGTCTCTATATTCCGGCACCCGGACTGCCGAGTGATCCTGGAGCCTGGAAAAATCCATCCCCTGAAAAATTAAAGTAAGATGAAAAAGTATAAGTACCTGGATCGTTCCAGACTCCTCTTTTTATTAATGGTCTGCCTCCCGCTGTATGGACAGGAAGGGAAAGAAGCGACTTTCTTTACCCGTCAGGTCAATCAGGCGGAGTATGAAAGACTCGACTTTGTGGATCTTATTGATCATGAAGAGGCTACCCGTGGTTTTATTGCTACACTGGATGAAGATATTCTTTACAACAGTAAAGGAGAAGTTGCTACCCACCTTAATTCATTTGATTTTATAAAAGGTGAAGCTCCTGCTACGGTTAATCCGGCTCTCTGGCGGCATGCCGGGTTAAATACTATCCGGGGACTTTTCGAAGTGACCGAAGGGGTCTGGCAGGTACGTGGATTTGACCTGACCAATATAACTTTTATAAAAAGTGATAACGGGTTCCTGGTGATTGACCCGCTTACCAATGCCAATGCAACTCAGGCAGCGTATAAGCTGGTAAAAAAAACAGCTGGGTGACTATCCGGTAACAGCGATTATCAGTACCCATAGCCATGTAGATCACTTTGGTGGAATTGCCGGACTGGTTTCCCGGGAAGAGGTGCTTTCGGGAAGGGTACCATACATTGCACCGGAGGGTTTTTATGAAGAGGCGGTCAGTGAAAATGTATTGTTGGGAAATGCGATGGGCAGGCGAGCCCTTACCAGTTTGCTGCCGGTATAGGGAATCATCCGGCCGGTATTGTGGATAATGGCCTGGGGAAGTCTTATAAAGGTAATTTTGATCCCTGGGTACTTTGGAAGCCCAATGTATCCATTACTCATACCGGGCAGAGGCTGGTTGTTGACGGTCTGGAATTTATCTTCCAGTATACTCCTGAAACGGAAGCACCTGCAGAAATGATGTTTTACCTGCCTGCAAAAAAAGTGTTCTTCTGCGCGGAACTGGCTACCCGTACATTACATAGCCTGTTACCTCCCCGGGGTACCAAAGTGCGTGATGCTCGCTCCTGGGCCGCTTACCTGAATGAAGCGATTACGCTTTTCGGAGATGATCTGGAGTTTGTAGTGCCCGCCCATTCCTGGCCTTTTTTCGGAAAGGAGCGGAGCCTGAACTTTCTGGAAAAACAGCGTGATCTTTACAAATATATTCATGACCAGACTATTCACCTGGCTAACCGTGGACTCAACCCGGAAGAGATCGCTGCTACCATCCGGATTCCTGCCTCGCTGGACGGGGAGTGGTTTAACCAGGATTTTTACGGCACGGTCAGACACAATGTGAAAGCTGTTTATCAATATTACCTGGGTTGGTTTGACGGGCATCCGGCGAATTATGATCGTTTACCTCCTAAAGAGGAAGCGATACGTTATGTAGAGTGGTTTGGAGGTGAAACGGCTGCTGTAGAAAAAGCGCGGGGTAGTTTTGACCGGGGGGATTATCAATGGGTAGTACAGGCGCTTAAATGGGTGGTTTTTGCTAATCCGGATCATAAAGAAGCCCGGGAGTTGCAGGCAGATGCTTTTGAACAGTTAGGTTATCAGAGTCGTTCCAGTATCTGGCGGAATATGTACCTTACTGCTGCCCGTGAGCTCCGGTTGGGAAATGTAACCCAAGGGGCCAGGGCCGGTACCCGTTTTTTCGGGATCTTTCTGTAGAAGATCTGTTTGATTATCTCTCTATCGCGATCGATGGGACAGAAGCTGCCGGAAAAGAGGTGGCTATCCGGTTCCTTATTACAGGAGATGGAGCAAAGAAAGAGATATATGGCTGGTTGCAGAATGGAGTATTCCATTACCGGCCGGCCGGTGAAAAAGAGCAGGAGAAGCTGACACTCACATTGCCTGTTGATCAGCTGAAAGAATGGGTGGCCGAACCGGAAAGGGTGCAACAGCTTCTTTTATCTGAAGAGGTAATAACTGACGGGGATCGGTCGCAGCTGGAATTACTGGCATCTTTGATCTGTAAGTTTGATCCGGACTGGAATATTGTGACCCGGTAAGGGTTTATTGGTTGTGAGGTAAAAGAGTCTCTCCCGGTACAGGACGGACTTTTTTTATTAGTATATGCTGAACGACTGATCATCAGAATAGTAAGGTGCCCAATAAAGCTATATTAAGTACGGTTACTGTTATTCCCAGTATAATTAACAGGATACGGGTAGAGGGCTTATTGGCATATTTACCCATTACTTTTTTTGTGGGAGGTAAGATAAACCTGGGTAAATACAGTCACAGGGAGCTGTATACTGAGTAGCATCTGGGAGATGATCAATCCCCGGAACGGATCTGTAATTAAGAAAATAATTAATAAAGCAGGCAGGAAAGAGAGCAGGATCCCGATCTTTGTATCCAGGTTCTTATGGTGATAGGGTTTGGAGAAGAAGCCGGTGAATATAGATCCTCCTGCAATTCCGGAAGTAATGGTGGAAGAGACGCCGGAAAAAAGAAGTGCCAGGGCAAATATGATCCCTGCATTGTTTCCGACCAACGGGGTTAACAGATGCTGTGCCTGTTGGAGTTCGTTCACTTCTACTCCCTGTTTAAAGAAAGTAGCCGCTGCCAGAATGATCATGGCAGAATTGATAGCCCATCCGATGGTCATAGAGAACAGGGTATCGCAAAATTCATACTTTAACTGTTTTTGCATAACGGCCTCATCTTCGAGGTTCCATTTCCGGCTTTGGATCACTTCTGAATGGAGGAAAAGATTATGAGGCATGACCACGGCTCCCAGTACGCTGGTAATAATAAGGAGAGAATTGGGTGGGAAACTGGGTTTTACCCATCCTGTGACGGCTGCTCCCCAATCGACATCTACCAGTATTAATTCGTATAGAAAAGAGAACCCGATGATGGATATAAAGGCAATGATGATCTTTTCGATCTTATTGTAGGTATTGGTCAGTAGCATAAGGACACTGACAAAGGTGACAATGACTGCGCCTATCCGGATCGGTAAACCAAAGAGCATCTGTAAAGCAATGGCTCCTCCCAGTATTTCGGCCAGAGAAGTAGAAATACTGGCCAGCATGGCTGAAACCAGTATCGGTTTACTGAGGGAAGGACGAAGGTATTTATGGATCGCTTCCGATAAACACAATCCGGTTACAATGCCAAGATGGGCTACGTTGTGTTGAATAATAATAAGCATGATGGAGGAGAAGGTTACTACCCAGAGTAGTGCATATCCGAAGGTAGAACCTGCTGCCAGGTTGGTGGCCCAATTTCCCGGATCAATAAACCCTACCGTTACCAGCAATCCGGGACCAATGTATTTGAACAGCGCAAATCCGTGTGATTTATGATGTTGGCTCATGAAAGAGTGATTGTTTATTTGTATAATAAACAAGTTCCGGGCAGGAATGTTGTGGAGCCGGAGCAGGCGGGATGGTATCATCCTATAGCCTTCTTTCTGTTTATAATGAACGGAACAAAGGGATCTGGCTGAAACTTTTGATATGTAACTTTTAGACGTAATATTGTTTAGATTTAAAACAAATAGATATGTTTTATTTTATAAATTTGTTATATTGATAGTAT
>JAJQBG010000033.1 GCA_021203405.1 Bacteroides sp. | reverse complement strand
CAGTTGATTAGTAAATTGACGTCCAAAAATTAACTATGTTTTTTTAAAACTTAGTTTATCGCAGAAAAAACTTAGTTAATTATTAACCCATGATTAACTAAGTTTTCTTTGTTCATTTGGTTCATCGGGAGATGCTCTCCTGGTGAACAGAAGAATGGGTGGACAAAAGAACAAAAGAACAGAGCTGTAAATACAAATCAGGAAATGACAAAGTACAGGACAACGCAAAAAGAAGTATAGGTCAATATAAGAAAAGGTAGTGAACAATGTGAAAAAAAGTACAGGTCAGCGAATAAGAGAAGGCTACTTGTATAAAGCATCCTCCCGGTGGGAGATATGGGAGATGGTGGGAGATGATTTTTTACATCTCCCACCACGTTAATTCATTGATTTACAAATCAAAAACCACACCTGGTGGGAGAATGGGAGATTTTTTTTATTTTTAATCCGTATGAGAGAAGTCTTATATTCTTATGCCTATATAGTATGGTATAAAAGAGACTCCGGCTACATTAACAGGTTAGCAGATTTACGACTCTTCCCAGAAGTCACCCGCTTCCCCACCCCCATAAACAAGGGTAAAAAGAAGAAGAGAGCAATAAGCGACAACACAAGTCCTCCTATGGTACCGGCGGCCAGTGGAAACCAGAAACCCTCTTTGTACTGCCCCACCATAAAGGGGATAAAACCCAGTACCGTTGAAATAATCGTCAGGAAGATGGGCCTTATTTTGGCATTCCACGCTTTGATATACACTTTTACCGGTGCCATTCCGGGAGAAGCCTCTTTTATATTATTATATTCACTTAAAATATAGATATTGGCATTAATGGCTATTCCGGCTAAAAGAATAAATGCTGCGAACCCTCCCTGATCAAAATTTAGGTCGAACAGGTAAAAGGTCAGGAAGATACCGATAAAAGAGATCGGTATGATAAAGAGGATCACTAAAGGTTGTGTGAAGGAATTAAACAAAATACCTGTCATAAAGAATACAATGACCACAATGATGAATAATAGCCAGTATTGACTACTACTTCCCTGGCTCCACCAATACCGGGAAGAATCGCTTTCGGCCTTATATCCCAGGGGAGCCGTTTTATTGAAAGACTCTATCACCCGCTCCTGTATATTCCAGGATTGCTGGTAACTACCGATATATTCATATTGCAGGCACAAACGGTATTGCTGATCTTCTTTGGCAATATCCTGCGGAGCCTGGTCTTTTCCGATAACAGCTACGTCCGATAATTTATATCCTTTTTCCCCGATCATTCCCGGGTAATTCTCCATATTCCAGATATCCAGTTTCCTGGTTTGCTGGGAATACAAACGGATAGGCTCTATCCTGCCTTCGTTAATCCAGTCTCCTGCATATCCTCCTCTCTCGAACATCGGGTTCAGGTAGTTGAACAGCTCACCCGGAACCAGATCTTTCTGAGCCAGTTCTTTTTTATGGAGATGGAAGGAGTATTCCATATAGTCGCTTTTATACCAGCTGAATTTAGAGTCTATGGTTACCTCCTGGATCCTTCGGTACTGTAATAGCGAATCTTTCATAGCAGCTGCCAACGATTGCAGTTCTTCGTAATTATAGCCTAAAACTTTGATCCGCACCGTTCCGGCCTGCTCTTTCACATCGTTACTAAAACCATCGCCTACTCCGTACACACTCCAGCTCCCACCACCCAGTTCGAAGGCTTTGCTGATAAGCCTGGATTTTAACAGGTAAGGGAAACTGCTGCGCTGGTGCTCTTTTACAAATAAATGCGCATGCTGGCCCTGTTCCCGCTCTCAATATACGTTTCAAACTGCCTTATTTCTTTATATTGCCTGAGATACTCTTCCATTTTCTGCATGAGGGTATTCATCTGCTCTTTGGTAGCACCGTTCGGCAGGGTGGCTGCTATATTAAGGGATGTTTCGCTTTTTTCGCCCGACGAATAAGAGCCTTCTTTGACATTTTTTGCGAACAGGCGCATCGTCCCTCCCAAAGCGACATCCGAGACCGGTTTGATCTTCTCTTTATAAAAAGCCGAACCCAGGGTTTTATTATAAAGATTCTCCCAGAAGCCGGACTCGTTTTCCTCTAATATAGTAAAATATCCCCTCTCTGTTTTTTTTCTATTTTTTCAGGCAGAAGAAAAACCGGTATTCCAAAGGCCAATATAAGTATACCGATAAACCAGGCTCTTCTGCGGAACATAGCTACGATAAGCCATTCATATACCCGATTGAAAATCAACAGGACTCTTTTTCTGCTTATTTTCCGCAAAAAACGGAAGCGCTTTCCGATAGTCTTATGACCTTTTTTCTTTCTGACTCTTTTGTTTTTGGAAATATGAAGTTTCTCTATAAGAGCCGGCACCAGGAACAGGGCAATAAAGAGTGACACAACCAGGTTAATAATGATCACATACGCAAAGTCCAGCAGGTTCAGCCGGATCGTTTCATCCAGGAAGAAGATAATGACCAGGGCCCCCATCGTAGTAGCTGTAGCCGTGAGAATAGCAAGAAAAGCCTTTTTATTCCCTCTTTGAATGATCTGGTCGGACATAATAATGGTATTATCAATGATCAGTGTCAAAGAGATGGTAAGCCCGGCTAAGGAGAATATCTGCAACTCCACCTTCAAAAGGTAGTAAAAGATGGCGACTATGGAGATATTGGCCAGCAAGGAGAAGAGGATCAGAAAAGAGTATTTCAGGTTCCG
This sequence comes from Bacteroides sp., assembly GCA_021203405.1. Lineage (GTDB taxonomy): Bacteria > Bacteroidota > Bacteroidia > Bacteroidales > Bacteroidaceae > Bacteroides. Next base: position 9,484 of record JAJQBG010000033.1, on the reverse strand, counting down.
GTAGATCAATAGGACAAAGCACAAAAGAATAAATACGGTAAGGCCTGAGCGGAAGTGTATTTTCTCCATTTCCGTTTTAATATATTCACTCGCGTCATAAGAGAGGTGTATCTCATATCCGGCAGGCAGGATACCTTCTATCTGCTTTATTGCCTGTTGTATCTGCGTACTCAGGTGTAACTGATTGGCGGTGGCCTCGGCCGTAACCGACAAATAGATAGAGTTCAGGCCATTGATACGGAAATAGCTCGAAACCTCCTCTTCCTCGAAAGTAGTCCGGACGATCTGGTCTAAAGATACCAGGGTCCCTTCGCTGTTCTTTACCTGGATATCAGCCGGAATGAACGCCTGTTCCTCCTTTTCCGGAACCAGTGCGATACGTACCCACTGCTCCCCGCTATCTTCCTCCTCTATTTTTCCTATACCCAGGAACTCTTTATCCAGATAAGAGGAGATAGCCGTTTTAATATCGTTCACAGAGACATTGTAATACTGTAACTGCCGGTAGTCGTATTCCAGCTTATGGATCATGGTACCGGCTCCGTTTACCGCTATATGATCGATGCCCTTTATTTCGGATAGTCTGGTCCTGATATGGTTCTCTACATACTCCTGTATCTCTATGGGGGATATCGGAGCATTTATGGTGTAACGGAGGAACGGATAGCTGGCCTCCTGGGTGGTACCCGACATACGGATAGAGGGATAAGAGACCCCGGGGGGCAAAGAGGGCCAGGTTTGCCGGACAATGGAAGAGATCTCGAACCGGGCTACTTCCGGTTCCACATGTTTGGACAGGGTAACAGTAACACTGCCCGTACCGTTGGAAGAGTAGGAGCTTACCTGCTCCACCCCTTTTACGCGGCTGAACATAGCTTCCAGTTTAGAGGTAACCTCCATTTCTATCACTCTGGCAGATTGCCCGTACATGCTGAAAGAGACATTCACTACCGGATGGTTCCTGGAAGGATTGAGCTTAACTGATAACCGGGGAACTACGGTGAGGCCCAGAAGAAACAAACAGACAAAAATGACTATCATAGAGAAAGAAGATAGACCCTTCCGGGATTTTCCTCCTCTATATTCCTCCTCTTTACAGGTTATTCTATGATTATCAGCCATACTAGTATGCATGTAAAATTAATATTCCGCAGGAAACCGGCTTTCCTATTTTATTCTTTCCAACCTGTCAAACTGCTGGGTCAGGAACTCATTTCTGTAAAAGTCGAACAGAGTCAGTTTGCGTAGCTTATAATAGCTGAGCCAATAATCCCTGAGGGTAGATATATAGTTCCGTTGTGCGGTGCTCTGCCTATTTAAAGCCAGGGTAAGGGTGTTCAGGTCTGTCTTTCCTATGATAAAACGCTCTTTGGTTACATGATAGGCCATAGTAGCGAGCTGCAAGGCCTCTTCCGCGCTATTGATAAGCCCCTGTTGAACATTAAAGTCGTTGACGGTCATGATCACATCCTGTTCCAGCTGCTCCTCCTTTTGCTGAATAGATATGTTGGTTACATTCAGGTTATTACGCGCCATATTGGCACGACCTTTCCTGACTCCCCAATCAACCAGGGGAATGGTAAACCCCACGCTGACAATATCCTGTTGCAACGGGTTTTTAAAGGCGTCTTTAAAATTATCTGCCGCCTGGTTAAATCCTACGCTGGCCGAAAAGCTGGCATCAAAGTTAGAGCTCTTCCGGGTCCTGTCCACTTCCCTCTCTGCTTCAAATCTTTCCTGCTGGAAGCCTATAAAATCAGGATTGTTCTCCCTGGCATAATAGAGGGCAGCTTCGGAGGATATGGTAATATCCTGCGGGCGGTCCGGCAGTTCCAGCTCAACTTTTGTCTCTTTGTCTATATTCAAAAAGGAGACAAAACTGAACATCGCTCTTTTCAGGCTTATCTCCGCATTCCTGAAGGAGTTCTGCGCGTTCACTACATCCAGTTTTAAAGTCAGCAGGTCGGCCTGCGAGATAAAAGCAATTTTTTGCCGCTCCTGGCCGATGCGGTACAGCGTGTCGGAGGAGGCTACATTCTCTTTGGCCATGTCGTACTCCATCTGGGCCATCGCCAGAGAGAAGAAGTAAGAGATGACAGACTCAGCGATCTCCTGTTTGGAATAGATATAGGCCTGCCGGGCTTTTTCATACTTAAGAGGTTCGATCTTTTTCTCCCATTTAAAACTGTTGAAGCCAAAAAGAGCCTGTGAATAACCCACTCTCACAGGTACTGTGTTGAACTGAGAGTAAGTGTTGCTGCCAAAGTTACGCATATACCCCAATTCCGTATCTACAAAGAAGGTACCTCCTGTCAGGTCAAAATTCTGCATGATCGATAAGTTACCGGCGGTATACAGGGATCGCTGCTGCCGGTAGACATCTATATTGTTTTCAGAATCATACCGGCGCGTAATATCCCGGGCATATTGAATGGGGGTGGTTCTGAAAGTGAGGGACGGCAGACGTCCCGCCTTGAAGGAGCGATACTCCCAATAGTTGGACAGATAGAGGTTTTGGGCACGAAAAGCCTGCAAAGAACTGTCAGCAGCGATCTCAATACTCCGGTTCAGGTCGAGTTTCACTACCTGCGAAAAGACCGCCAGGGAAAAGAGGCTGAAAATAAGAGAGAGAGAACAAACCTTTTTCATGGATGTATAGAAGTTATATTTTTACTGGATATCTTTTTTTCATCGTTCCTGTAGATGCACCAATAGACTAACGGAATAAGGAACAGACTCACCGGAGTACCTATAAGCATCCCACCGATAGTGGCTATGGCCAGTGGTTTCTCCAGGTTAGAGCCCAGGTCGTTACTTAGTAACAGGGGAAGCATACAGACGATAGAGGTCATACTGGTCATCAGGATAGCCTTTAACCGTCGCCTGCCGGCCTCGTGTATCGCCTCCATCAGCGGCATCCCCTCTTTCCGCAACTGGTTCATTACATCCAGTTGAGTATGGAGTCGTTGATAATGATACCACACGTCACTACAATCCCTATGGCAGACATTAAATTCAGGGAATGGCCGGTTATAAGGAGCAGGCCTAAAGCGGCAGCAATATCTATCGGGATCTCAAGCAGTACAATCAGCGGCTGCTTAAAATTCTCGAACTGAGAGGCTAATATAAAATACATAAGCATGATAGAGACAAACAGAATAAGCATCATCTCCCGGATCATCTTTTTATTGGAGAAATAGCCTCCGGTAAAGTTGACTTCCCATATTTTGTCTTGGCTGACCTCTGCTGTTACTTTTTCTATAATTTGTTCAACCCGGTCGGTTTTGTAATAGTAAAAGGGGATATACTCGCCTGTCTTTCCGGCCACGATGGTTTTCAGGTCTTCGGCCGGAGTTGCCTTTACAAAGGTAGAAAGGGCCACTCTGTTCTTCCGGCCGTCAGGACCCACCGAAAGATCGATCAGGGTCTGGGTCAGGATCTCCCCGACCGTTTTTTCGTCACCTCCCAGTAAAATAGGAAGATATTGTTGCTGGGAACGCAATGTAGCAAACTGATTCTCTTTAAAAGCGGTTCTGAGCATGCGGTATACCAACTCGTAAGGAACCTTATACATCAAGAGTTTGTCCCTGTCTATATGTAAATTGATCTGCTGCCGGAAAGAGGTACCCACCGCCCCTTCTCCGGTAATGTTCTGTAAGTTATCCTCAATTGCAAGTACAGTCCGGGCATCTATTTTCCGGCTCTTATCGGTCAGGTAGTACTCTACCACCAGGTCGGCTTCACCGGTAGTAAATATCTTCTCGAAAATGTTTCCCACCGGTGAGAAGGTAAGCAAGGCAGCGGGGTAATCCCGTTCAAAATAGTTCTGTAACTTCTTTTTTAACAACTCAATTTCCCGGGAGGTTTTCGCCTTTATATATACTTCGGCTTCGGTAGAGGAAAGGTCACGGTCTCTGTTGAGCAAGAATTGTTGCTGCCCTACCAGAGCGGAGTTCTCCTGCGTATAAGATTCCAGCTCCCGGGAGAGAAGGAGACACCGTTCATAGTTCTCCTGTACATGTATATTCTCGTTCCATTCGATGTGAAGCATCACCTCATTCTGATTAATATCGGGCATTTTCTCTTTTTTTATCAACAGGAACAGCCCCAGGCAGGCAGGCAGGAAAAGAAACATGCAAAAGAGGGTGAGTGCCTTATGGGAAAAGACCCAGTTAATACCTGCGTGATAAGCTTTCTCTGCCGGAGAGATCTTCTCCGGTGCATGGAGAGTATCCTATTTGCCGGAAGATCCCTTGTCTAACCAGGGTATCCGGACCGAATAGATAGCCCGGTAGAGAATAGGTAGAAGGGTAATACTTGTCAGGTAAGAGATCAGGAGCCCTGCGGTGACCGAGAAGGCCCGATCGAAAAAGATAGCTCCCGCTATTCCACTCATAAATATAAGCGGAAGGAAGACACAGATATTGGTCAGGGCGGAGCTTAACATAGGCGCGCTGACCTCATTAGTACCCAATACACAAGACTCCATCAGGGTAGATCCCCGTTGACGAAGCTGGCCGATATTATCCGTTACAATAATAGAGTTATCGATCATATTTCCCGACGCCAGAATAAGCCCGGTCAGTGAAACAACATTGAGCGAGACATGGAACAGATAAAAGATGAGGAGACTGATGACCAGAGAGATAAATAAACTGATCCCCATGATAAGGGAAGACTTTCCATCTTTGAGAAAAATAACGGAAATAAAAAAGACAAATAAAAATGCCAGTAAAAGGTTTTGTTGCAGATTATTTATGGTATAATCCAGCAACTCCGTCTGGCTTTGGGTAATATGGAAATCTATCTCCGGAAAATCTTTGCGGAATTGTTCCACCACCTCATTGATACCCTTTTGCATGCTACTCATATTCTCTTCCGATTGTTTAATAACCGAAAGCACAATAGCCCGTTTTCCGTTGTAGATAGCCATTCCCTGCTCTTTTTCAGGGGCGAACTCCACCGTAGCAAAATCTTTTAACTGGTAGATGCGGCCGTTCTTACGAATATAGATCTCCCGGATATCCTCCAGGGTTCTTAAGATAGAGGAGAAACGGATGATATATTCATAATACCCGTCACGCACCATCATACTACCCGGATCAACATTGTTTATATTGAGCGCTTCTTCGAGATCAGATAAACTCACCCCGCTGATATCAAGCATCTTATTATCGGGCGAAATAATGATCCTCCGCTTCATAAGCCCCGATATATCGATCATAGCCACCTGGGGAAGCTGCTCCAAACGCCGCCTGATCACATTCTTAGCGAACTCACTGAGCTCCAGGAATTTCCCTACATCGGTGTGCTCAAAGCTGCTATCCGCATGCAGGGTCAACTCCAGGTTGAGCACGGGAATATCGGTCGCGCTGGCTTTGATCACCCGCGGACGGTCCATCCCGCGGGGTAGGTTATTCATGGCGGCATCTATCTTTTCGTTCACTTCGATAAATGCCAGGTCTATATTGGCTCCGTATTCAAAACTTAAATGGATGGTGGCACTTCCGTCGCGGGTTTCACTTTGTATATCGCGCAGTTTTCCCACCTGCATCAATTGTTGCCTTACCCGTGAGACAGCTGTATTTTCCAGTTCCCGTGCAGAGGTGTTCTGCCCCGAGATCTGTACGGTTATCTGGGGTATCGCGATATTGGGCAATAAGGATACGGGGATATTCATATAGGTAATGATACCCAGGAGAAAGAGTGCCGTAAAAGTTAATACGACAGATATAGGGCGGTGAATGAGGTAACGGATCATATACTACGTATTTACGGTTTAAGCAACACAGGCGACTCGTGGGAGAGATTGAAGTTACCCTCATAGATGATACTGTCTCCGGGATTGAGCCCTTCCGTTACCACATAACTATCCGAATTCTCCTGCGCGGTTTGTACATAGACCCACATCGCTTTATTGTTCTCCAGGGTAAAGACCACTTTCCTGTTCGAACGCAGTACCAGGGCCGACTTGGGTATCACCAGCCGTTTGCCCAGCAAGCGTTGCACCCGTACGCTTACATTCATGCCTTCCAGGAACCTGTTCTCTGTATTGGGGATCACAGCCTTTATCTGGACCATGCCACGCTGATCGATCAACGGATTGATCTCCGTGATCCTTCCCTCCACTGTGTACGACTCCTGGGCAAGGGGTGTAACAAGCACTTTATCATTTATCTGAACCAGGGGGCAGCTCATTCTCCAGGATATTGAACACCACTTCCGGGTTGCGGTTATCTATCACCAGACAAAAAGGTTCATTACCCGGCTGGTTATACTCTTTTACCGTAAGATTGGCAATTACACCGCTGAAAGGAGCATAGAGTATAGAGGCATCCAGGTTGTATTGAGCAACCTTATAGTTGTGATAGCTCTGCTCGTAATTGCTTCTGATCTTTGCTATTTTCATCACTTCGGCGGGAATAGCGGCAGAGTCACTCAGGGAATACCCCTGCCCGATGAGTACATCCTGCAGATCGAGCTTTGCCAGTTCCAGTTGCCAGGTGGCCTGGTCCAGGCTGCTTTTGAGTTTAAAATCGTCCAGTTCTGCCAGCTTCTGCCCTTTGGTTACAGACTGCCCGTTCTTTACATATATCTTTGTAATGGGTTCCTGCGACTGGAAAGAGAGGGCCGCCCGATGCATAGAAGCGATAGTACCGTTGGATAGTAATTCATAATTAAAATCTTCATACTCCAACACCCGGGCGCGCACCTCCACTATTTTATCATCCACCTTTTCCGTGCCCTCACTCTGCGGATCGGCTTCATTCTCTTTTGGGGTGGAACAGGAGTAAAACAGAGAGATCAGAATGATACTCAGTAAAGTTTTCTTTGACATAATTATTTGTTTTTATATTTTTCACACATAGATCTTACTTCTCTTCTCATTTCATAGACTGCTTCCGAGGGAACTTTGGGTTCTTTGAAGTGGAGGATCTCAGCCATTTCGCAAACTTTGGCTGCATCTTCCGTCTCATCGTATAGCCGGGCAAGCAGGTAGTAGGGATAAAGACGGTTAGGAACGATCAGCGAAGCTTTCAGGAAACTTTGTTCGGCTTCTTCGTACTTTTTCAACGCCTGCCGGTTCTTACCCATTACATTATAGAGCATCGGGTCGCAGCTTATTTTAACGGCGCTCTCCAATACCTCATTGCTGCGGGAATATTCTTCAAGTTTGGATAAGGCCTGTGCATACTCGAATAAAAAAGAGATTTCATGCTCCAGGCAGGGGTATAATTCTTCATACTCTCTGGCTGCTTCTTTGTGTAAGCCTGCGCTGTACAGAACCTTGACTTTCTTCCACTTTTTATAGGCATCATACTGCGGCAACCGGTTATAGATGGCCACCTGTGTAATCAGTAACAGGAGGAAGAGGGCGATCCCGCCTTTGAGCAGATCCCGACCCGTGGCAGGGGTTTTACCGAATGATGTGCATAAGGCAGCCAGGAATACCCCGGCAATAAGGAACGGCAGAATACTGAAGGGGTAAGACATCGCCGCAAAGACCAGGAGTGAAACCAGTGCTCCGGTAGCCGCATATCTCTTGTGCCGAATACCCCTGTAAAGAACCGATCCGATAAAAAGCAGAAAGAGCAGGAAAGGAAGGATACCAAATTCAATACAAATCTGCATATATTCGTTGAAAGCATACTCCGGATTCCCGGCTACCAGTTGCTGCTGCGGGGAACCTTGTTTCAGAAGAAAGTACTCAGCTTGTTTATCGCCATATACTCCCGGGAAGTGCCCTATACCTACTCCCAGCGGATACTCTTTGATAACCCCGGCCGATATTTTCCAGATCAAAGCCCTACCGTCTGCCGAATCTTTTTTCAGGTAATAGACTCCTGCTACTGTGGCTACTCCCAGAACCAATACCGGAAGAGCCCGGGTGAAAAGTCTCTTTTTAGAGTATGTGAGCAAGTTTTGTTTATGCCGGGAAAACTCTGTCCGCCCCCATAGATAGCACACTCCCACTACGGCGCATCCTGCAAGCGCGGCAAACCAGGACGCCCTGCTCAGGGTAGAAGGTAGTATTAAGAGCGCACCGGTACAGGAGAGGGCCGAGAGCCCCCACCGAATATAATAGGGAAGGAAGCGGCACCGGAAAGATCCTTTCAGGACCCGGTAGTCACTAAGCAGATAATAAAAGGCGGGCGGTAGTGTCAGGGCCACATAGCCGGCGTAGGGTCCCGGGTTAAAAAAGGAACCGGTCGTTTTAAAAAGCGTATGTTGTGAAGCAGTAAAACCATAGATCTGAGAGAGTCCCCAGATGCTTTCGACCAGTCCCGTTCCGATGAAAAAAGCGAGAAGAACGACCCTATTCCATTTGTATTGCAGCAGGAATATCCTGAAATAGAAATAGAGAATTAAAACCAGTAGTAAAAGAACCACTTTGTGAGTGACAGCGCCGTGGTGATAATGCGGGATAACCACTCCGCTTATACAGAATAGGATAATAAACAGATCGGGCAGGGAGAGTGATATTTTTTTCCGGTTGATACCCCATGATAATAGAACAGTGACAGAGACCGCCAGGATGGAGAGATAAAACCAGAAATATTTTCCGGAAACCACTCCGTTTGCCAGCTCCCTGTTAATCACAAAAACGGTAGAGAGTACCATTATAAACGGTACGATCAACAGGATATTTATTAAGTGGTTCCACAGTGGTTTCATCGTTGCTTATTTTATTCTTTTCATAAATCGGTTCCATCTCCTTTTTCCGGACTCCATATCCTTTGTATTCCACACAAAAGAGATCTTTCCGGTAATGTGGTCTTCGGGCAGTAGCCCCCAGTAACGGGAGTCTTTCGAATCAAAGACAAGATCTCCCGCCATAAAATAGTAGTTCTTCGTAAAAGTATACCGTTCTATCAGGCTATCCCCTACCAGTACAGTTCCCCCTTTAACCGTTACCTCCTGCCGGGTTTCGTAAGCTATCAGATTCCGGTAAAGTACTATATTCAAAGAGTCTATCGCCATATTATCTCCTTTGGCAGGGATATAAAGGGGACCAAAGTTCTTAATAGTCCAGTTGTAACGCTCATCATACGGAAAACAGTGGAACAGCCCCGGATGAAACTCACTATCCTCACTTTCGGAAAGTATTTGTTGATGCGGGTAGTAACCCAACGTATCAATACAATTCTTTACCCGGTAAATTCCATTCTCAATGTAAAAGGTATCACCCGGAAGGGCCACACACCGTTTGGCATAGAACAGGTTCAGATCTAAATCCAGTCGTCCCCAATCGGAATAAGGAAAATTAAAGGTCAGTATATCATTTCGTTGTACCCTCTTCCCCCTGAAACGTTTAAAAGCAGGTTCCTCTCCTTTACTTAAAGTAAATATGTTTTTTATAAGACGCGGGCCGGGCACCAACTTATTTACCACGACATAATCGCCTGCAAGAATGGCTGGTTCCATAGAGGGAGTAGGAATAAGATAGCGGTCTAATAAAAAAGAGTCGCAACGATATGGAGAC
>JAJQBG010000213.1 GCA_021203405.1 Bacteroides sp. | reverse complement strand
CTATATACATTTTGTTTAATTAAAAATTTGATCTATGAAGAGGAATCCATTCTTAAAAAAGAAGATGCAGGCAGTAAAGTGGCTGAAAACTTTCTGTTTGTGTTTTTTTTCTGGCAGGTACATCCATGTCTGTTTTAGCCGTACCCAAAGAGAATACAGTTCAGGCAACTCAACAGGCAAGAACTATCACAGGAACGGTTATTGATGAAACGGGAGAACCTGTTATTGGTGCGAATGTAAAAGTAGTGGGAACGACCACAGGTACTATTACAGACCTGGATGGTAATTTTACCTTGTCAGCTCCTGCCGGTGGAAAAATTGAAGTATCATTTATCGGTTATGTAAACCAGGAGGTTAACATTCCGACGAATGGTGTGGTAAAAATTACTTTAAAGGAAGACGCTAAGCTTCTGGATGAAGTAATTATTGTAGGATACGGTACCCAACGTATAAAAGACCTGACCGGTGCTGCCTCTGTTGTGCAGATGGATGAGATTGCCGATCTGCCGGGTGCATCCATTGTAGATGCGTTAGCAGGACAAGTGGTCGGATTGAATGTAAAACAGAGTGATGGACGTCCCGGCGCAACGGGAACTTTCACCGTTCGCTCTCCGGCTCCTAAACTTACAGGTGCTGTAGAATTCGGTCCGCTGATCGTTATTGACGATATTGTACAGGTAGATCAGTTGGGAAATCCGGATATGACCGCGTTCAATATGCTCGACCACTCGGAAATAGAGACCATGACGGTATTAAAAGATGCTTCGGCAGCCATTTACGGTTCGCGCGCTTCTAATGGAGTTATCCTGGTAAAGACCAAACGAGGACAAATAGGAACTCCTAAGATTACTTACTCTGCCAAGCTGGATTTCGCCGATGCAGTGAGCCACATGAAAACCATGAGTGCCTATGAAAGTGGTGTATTTACCAACCGTATGTTCCGGCAGACTAAAGCTAACGGTGGGAATGATTATACCAATTACAGCTATTCAGACGCCGAACTGGAAGCTATGAAAGGGTTAAATTATAACTGGCTCGACAAAGCATGGAGTTCCTCTTTTTCCCATCGTCATTCCTTAACAGTTAGCGGAGGTGCCGACAGGGTAACGTTCTTTGCCGGTCTCACCTATCAGAACCAGGATACAAACCTGGGTAATGTACAGGAATATGAGAAATGGACCTTCCGCGCCGGTGGCGAAATGAAAGTGACTGCCGGATTAAAATTATCTGCCTCTATTGCCGGATATACCAACGAAAAGACTTCGGCCAAAGAACAAGCAAAATTCACTTCCGGCCCCTGGGGAAATCAGGCCTCTTCACAAGACTACGCTATCCTTCGCCACATACCCAAGTATATTCCCTATTCAGTAGGGGTAGAACAAGAAGATGGTAGTATAAAGAACTTCTATACCTCTCCCTGGTTGGGGCCGCACTTTGTGAACAGCAGCAATAATGATAACGTTAGCACCAATTATCCGGTATGGAACTTCTTCGCCAATGAAGCTTCCAAAGCCAGAAAAGAGGAAGAAGAGAATGGATATAACGCTAACTTCTCACTGATATACGAGGTACCTTTCGTAAAAGGATTATCTATGAAAGCCACCTATGCGTTAAGCTATTCCAATACCCTGCTTCATGATGTAGGCGACTATTACACACTGGCAAGAGCCACCAATACGAATACCGACGGTAATCATCTGATCGGACCCCATACCACATACGATTACATCTCGTACGGTAGAAGTTCCAATATCGACAATCAGCCCAGAGTAAACTACAAAAAGTCCTCACGCAAAAGCGAACAGATGAACTTTATGATCATGTACGACAGAACGTTCGGCCTGCATGACATTTCCGCAACAGCTGTAGTAGAACATGGAGAGGCCAGTGGTGACGGTCTTGAACTCCTCTATAAAGGCCCCTGGGATTCCTACAACGGAGTAAGCAGTTCTGCCGGAACACTGAGTTCAGGAGGTGCTGATAACCAGTTTACCCGGTCCGAAAGTGGAACACTCTCTTACATCGGACGCGTAAACTATAAATATGACAATCGTTATCTGGCACAATTCCTAATCCGTTCGGATGCTTCCACCAAATTTGCTCCCGAAAATTACTGGGGAACATTTCCTACCGGTTCACTGGGTTGGGTAGCTTCCGAAGAGAAATTCTTCCAGAACAGTAAGATATCCAACTACATTGATTACCTCAAACTTCGCGCCAGCGTGGGTAAAACCGGTAAAGACAACGTAGCCGCCTGGTCGTGGATGCCCGCATTTGATGTAAGCACCACATCAGGCCTGGGCTTTGGTATACTCGATGGCCAACCCACTTTCGGTGCCGTATTTAAGAACAACGGTGTGTTCAATCGTAACATCAAATGGGATATAACCATTAAACAAAACTACGGTATCGATATCAACATGCTCGATAACCGTTTAAGCTTGTCGGTAGATTATTTCTATGACAAAACCAAAGATCTCATAATGCAGGTTACAGCCGATGCTGAGAACGACCCGGTTTATCGCGGAGCAGGTGTACCGATGATCAACTATGGTAAATCGGATGCCTGGGGATGGGAATTCTCCGTAAGATGGTCCGATAGGATCAACCAATCCCTGATCCCTTCCTGGGGAGCCATCAGATATGGTATCGGAATGGACTACTCTATTTCCTGGGACAAACTGGTACTGGGCGAACAATGGGTATTCGATTATCCGGCTGAAATGAACGAAGCCATGCGTACCGGCCACAGAGGACCCGATTCCGAATGGGGATTCAGAACCTGGAAACACACCAGCACCGGAGACGGTATGTTGCGTACCCAGGAAGACATTGATAAATACTGGCAGTATCTCACCGATCTGGCCACTGCTGCCGGTACCAATCCGAGTTATTTAGGCATTACCAGTAAGGAGAATATGCGGCTGGGTATGCTGGCATACGAAGATGTTCACGGAGATATTGATGTAACTAATCGAACCATTGACGGCCCTAATGGAATTATTTCTGCCGACCACGGCGAAGACTTTGTAAAACTGGCCGACAAACACCGCCACAATATCAATACCCGGATCAATGCGCAATGGGGAAATCTCTCCTTTGCCACCCAACTCTCAACATCCTGGGGTGGATATAGAGCGATTAATGACGCTTCAACCTATCAGTCAATAGGTGTAGGCAACAACGATATGATCTGGGCGCAATATGCCTACGTAACCGACATGTTCGATCCGGAAGAAAATCCGAACGCTAAATATCCCAGTATGGCCGTTTCAAACGCATGGAACAGACGTTCCGACTTTTGGCAGGTTTCTACATTCCGTATGTATGTACGTAACATGACGATCGGATATTCCATACCAAAGAATTTATTGCGGAAAGTAAGCATTGACAAATTACAATTCACACTCACCGGCAATAACCTCTGGGATTTCTACAATCCATACCCCAAAAAGTTCCGCAACATGTACGATGACTCAAAAACCGGATATCCGACCTTACGTACATGGACATTGGGAGTAAATCTGACTTTATAAGTTCAACCATAGCAGGACGATATAAATACAATGAATATGAAAAATAAAATAGCTACGATAGTATTAGCAGCAGTAGGTATCATCACTACTCACACATCCTGTAGTGATCAGTTTCTGCGGGATAAAAGAGACTATAGCGTATTTGCACCCGCGGATATCTTTAGTGACCCTAATCAGGCAAATGCAGCATTCGCTAAAGTATATGCCGACCTGATGGGCAGGTACAACTCTCCACTCTGTGGATCGGATGTATTGATGAGACAGGCCCAGGCCCCCAATATGGGTGGACAGTTCAGTTACTTTTCTGATGAATTCGGTTTCGGGAATCCCGGTTCCACAGGAAAACAAAGTTATTATTCAGGAGAATACGCCAAACAGGTAAAAGCAGGTAACCACATGGGGAATCCCGTCTACTGGAACGATCCGCGTACCGGAGGAGCCAACTATAACGGTCTCAATCGCTATACACTCTATCCACATGTATACATGATCAATAACTATATTGCTCAGATCGAGCAATACGGGCCTGAGTATCCACAAGACGATCCTGAGTTCTGGAATAAACTCAAAGGACAATCCATCTTCCTTCGCGCATGGCTCTATTTCGATGCTATCCGCCTGTTAGGCGGTGTGCCCTGGTACAGTACCGGGATGGACGACCTACCCGAACTCACTGATAAATCCGATCGCCGGGATATAGCCTACTGCATCGAGAAGATCTGTGCCGATTTTGAAGAAGCAGCCACGCTCCTGCCCGACAGATGGGGATCAGAAGATATGAGCCGTTTTTACCTCTGTAGCCGCCAAAGCCATGATCAGCCGCGTACGTTTATATGCTGCCAGTCCGATCTTCAATGCCAGTTGGGATAATACAGGCAGTACCCGTTGGCAGGCTGCTTTAGAGGCAGGCTTAGCCGCTGAAAGCGCCGCCAATGCAGCAGGATATGGTACCAATATAAACAGTATTGACACCTGGGATCAGGCATTCTACACCTATCCCGCCGGAGCCTTCAACCCGGAAGCCATCATCCTGGTTCCCAAAAATGGGAACAGTAACTTTGTTGCCAGCTATTCAAATACCTGGGAAGCCCTGATCCGTCCCTAGGTAATTGACGGAAGCGGTGCCGGAATTCCTGCTCCTAAGCAAATGATAGATGCCTTTCCGCTGGCCGATGGTAAACGTGCTGTAGATCTTGCAGGAAATCCGGTCAACGGATATGATCCTGAGAAATTCTACCGCAATCGTGATCCACGCTTCTACCGTACTTTCGCATTCTCTGGTTGCCGATGGGTTAATACCCCTATCTGGTTGTATGCTTATAAAGTAGGTTCCCAATACCGTTATACAGATGGTACTACGGGTGATGCCGGTGCCATGAAGAAGAGTAAAGCTATTGTTTGGAAAATGAGCGATGAGAATACACCCATTGGCTCAGAAACATACTCCGGTACAGACATTATGGAATACCGCTACGCAGAGATCCTGCTGAACATAGCCGAAGCGTACGCTGCCACAGGCGATCTGAACAATTGTATGACCTACCTGAAAAAGATCCGTGAAAGAGTAGGTATTCCTGCTGCAGATAACTACGGATTGGGAGCCGCTTTTTCCAGCAAATACGCAGCCATTGAAGCTTGTCTGCACGAACGTCAGATAGAATTGGCCTACGAAGGCAAACGTTCCTGGGATTTACGCCGTTGGTTACTCTTTGACGGTGGAGCCGGATTTGACCCCGGTATTGCCGGGGCAGACGGAGACGGGAACTACGATCCCACCCTGGCATGGGGACAAGGCTGGAAAATCTATGACGGTAAAGAAGGCCGGCCTAATTATACCACAACAGACAATGTAGTTACCAAGTTAGGCTACCCTTTCCCCCTGAATGGTTATAAGCATACCGGTGAGATATGGGGATATCAATTAGATACAGATCAAGGTTCAGAAAGCGATCCGTTGGCCGGTCATTCTGCCAGAGGCACGATCTCTATCACCCGCAACATGAGCGAAGCCGACCGCAATGCGGAATTTGACAAATTAGACGCATTCTATGCCAGCGTAGGTTTCGTTACTGAAGATCCTATGGAAGGAAGCATGGGTCCCCAATATGCGATGGATTCGGGTTCAAGTGCTCCCGACCGCTCCTATCTCTTCTCCTTCAGGGGATGGTATTATATTTATCCGCTGCATTACGATTTCTATGATCCGGAGAAAGGGAACGATTGGTTAAAACAAAATGCCGGATGGATGTATGCGAATGCCAACGGCAATGCTACTGATACCTCTATTCAGGATGGTGATTATTATTACTGCCAACCCGAGTAATATCCGGCAGCAGATCCGGTAATAAAACAGGAGGGTGTATCAACATTTGTAATCCTTCTTCAAACCTGATTCATAGATAGTCCCGGGTAGAGCCAGGCTCTACCCGAACAGGATCCTGTAATTAACTCTTAAGCGATTCCACCTATCTTTGTTTGATACACCCTCTCTATTTTATAAACAATAACCGGTACGATCCCAGAACACCTTACACCATTTACCATCTTCTTTCAAACATTCCTTAACTTATGGGTGTTATCTTCTTATAAAGAGTGAATTATGAAAGCGTTATTGAATATAATAGTTCTATTGGTTATGGTATCTTTTATGGGATGTAATACTAAAAATGAAAAGGACAGGGATGAAGATAATGTAGTGATGCATGGAGACATGCCGCTGGATTCCATTTACAAGCAGATGCCGCAGGTATCTTTGCCTCTCTCTTTTCACGATGTAATAGCCAATGAAGAAGATTTTTATGAGATACCGGATAATTTGCTTTATCTGTTAGGTGATAACGATCCTATGGACACCGGTTTTAATGTAGCCCGTTTGCCGGAGAAAGGAAATTTCCATCCTTTTCTGCTCTCTTACATGGATAGACAGAATAACCTGACCATGGAGATCCGTACATTCACGGAAGATTTGAAGCCGGTGGCTATGCTACAGGTATATTCGATCGAGGAGCTGGCACACGATACACTGGTCATCGCCCAGCTGTTTGATATTTATAAAGATTATACCATCCGGACCTATAAAGTGCTGGACGATGTCACGATCGAAGAGCTCTGTTACCACATTACAGAAGATGGTATGTTTGAGGAGACCCGTGATGGAAAAATTCCGGTTACTGCTTTTGATAGCTACGATGGAGAACATTATATCGTGGAGAAATTTATCTGGGACCATAACGAAAACGGAGGATTATTTAAAAAAGACCTGCAAACTTTCTATTATAAAATAACCGAAGACGGGGATGTAATGCAGACAGATAAAGCGGGAGAAGAACTTTAAGTGCAAAAATACACTTTTGTCCACCAATCGGAGTGATAATTCCTCCTTTACCTCTTAAATTCTTCTTATCTTTACGGCGTTATTAATTGGATAAAACCCGTAAAGCTACATGAAAAACCTCTCTTATGCACTTCTTGGTGTTATTTTGATCCTGTTCTCTGCCTGCCAGGGTAGCACTGGCCAAAAAGGTACTTTTGCCACAGGAGATAAAACTTTTCTTTTAAACGACGAACCTTTCCTGGTAAAAGCAGCTGAGCTTCATTATACCCGTATTCCGGCGGAGTACTGGGAACATCGTATCCAAATGTGTAAAGCTTTGGGTATGAATACCATTTGCCTTTATGTGTTCTGGAATATTCACGAACAGCAGGAAGGTGTATTTGATTTTAAAGGCCAGAACGATATTGCTGCATTCTGTAAGCTGGCGCAAAAACATGGGATGTGGGTCATTGTACGTCCCGGCCCTTATGTATGTGCAGAGTGGGAAATGGGTGGACTCCCCTGGTGGTTACTCAAAAAACAGGATATCGAACTTCGCACCTTAGATCCCTACTACATGGAACGTACGGAGATCTTTATGAAAGAGGTAGGTAAACAAATCGCCGATCTGCAGATAACCCGGGGTGGAAATATCATTATGGTCCAGGTAGAGAATGAATATGGATCGTATGGAACCGATAAACCTTATGTATCCGCTATCCGGGATATAGTACGGGAAGCCGGATTTAATGAAGTACCCCTTTTCCAGTGCGACTGGAGCTCTAATTTTACCAACAATGCACTTGACGATCTTATATGGACGGTGAACTTTGGTACCGGTGCAGATATTGAACAGCAATTTAAAAAGTTAGAAGAGTTGCGTCCGGAATCTCCGCTGATGTGCAGTGAGTTCTGGAGCGGCTGGTTTGACCACTGGGGACGTAAACACGAAACCCGGGATGCAACAGCGATAGTGAACGGCATGAAAGAGATGCTCGACCGGAATATCTCCCTCAGTCTCTACATGACCCACGGAGGAACCACCTTCGGACATTGGGGAGGCGCCAATAGCCCCGCCTATTCAGCCATGTGCAGTTCGTACGACTACGACGCCCCGATCAGCGAAGCCGGATGGACTACCGATAAATACTTTAAACTGCGCGATTTATTGGCCAACTATTTACCGGAAGGAGAGACCCTACCGGAGGCACCGGCTGCTTATCCGGTTATTGAAATCCCTGAAATTGCCTTTACACAAGTGGCTCCGCTGTTTGATAACCTGCCGGAAGCCATATTGAGTGAAGATATTAAACCGATGGAGCAGTTTAATCAGGGTTGGGGTACTATTCTGTATCGCACTATCCTTCCGGAGATAAACCGTCCCACTACGCTGGTTATTACAGAGCCGCACGATTGGGCACAGGTATTTGTAGACGGACGTCGTATTACAACCATGGACCGCCGCAAAGGAGAGAATAAAGTGGAACTCCCGATGCTGGCAGCCGGTACGCAGTTGGATATTCTGGTAGAGGCGATGGGACGTGTAAATTTTGGAAAGGGGATCCACGACCGCAAAGGCATTACTGAAAAAGTAGAACTTCATACAATCGCCGGAACCACTGAATTAAAGAACTGGCAGGTATATAGTTTCCCGGTCGATAGCCGTTTTGTAAAGGATAAAAATTATCTGTCCGGTGAGAAACAGGAAGGCCCGGCCTATTATAAAGCTACTTTCCGCCTGAAGGAGACCGGTGATGTATTCTTTGATATGCAGAACTGGGGAAAAGGTATGGTATGGGTCAATGGAATATCCATCGGACGTTTCTGGGAGATCGGCCCGCAGCAAACCCTGTTCATGCCGGGGTGCTGGTTAAAGAAAGGAGAAAATGAGATCATTATCCTCGACCTGAAAGGCCCGGAACAGGCTACCGTAACAGGTATTAAAACTCCGATCCTCGACGTGTTGCGTCAACAGAAATCATCTAAGAACCGTAAAGAGGGCGAAAGGCTCAGGCTGACCGGAGAAAAACCTGTTTTTGAGGGAAAATTCTCCGCAGGCAACGGATGGCAGGAGATTAAGTTTGGTAAAACGATCCCATCCCGTTATTTTTGCCTGGAAGGTTTGAATGCCCAGGATCGGGGAGATATAGCAGCGATTGCCGAAATGTACGTATTGGGAGCTGACGGAGAACCCCTTTCCCGTGAAGCGTGGAAAATTGTATATGCCGACAGTGAAGAGGCTGACAGAGGTAACCATACAGCCGATAAAGTATTCGACCTGCAGGAGTCTACTTACTGGAGAACAGTGGAGGGAGTGGGATATCCTCACCAGATCGTTATTGACCTGGGTCAGGAGACAGAGGTAGCCGGATTCCGGTACCTACCCCGTGCCGAAGAGGGTGCCCCCGGAACTATCGGGAATTACAAAGTCTATCTGAGAACAGAACCATTTACTTATTGAAATAAAAACTAAGAAACATGCGAAAAACACTATTGGGTGCTATGACATTTTGTATGATGCCGCTATTTGCACAAAAAGAAGCGACTATTAAGATTTTTCCCGATCAGGGAACAGAAGTGATCAGCCGGCATATTTACGGACAGTTTGCCGAACACCTGGGCAGTTGTATTTATGGTGGATTGTGGGTAGGAGAGGATTCTCATATTCCCAATATCCAGGGGTATCGTACCGACGTATTGCAGGCACTTAAAAACCTGAGTATTCCCAACCTGCGCTGGCCGGGTGGCTGTTTTGCGGATGAATATCACTGGATGGATGGTATTGGTCCGCGTGAGAAACGTCCTACGATGGTCAATAACAACTGGGGCGGCACGGTCGAAGACAACAGTTTTGGTACCCACGAGTTTCTGAATCTTTGTGAGTTACTGGAATGTGAGCCTTATATCAGTGTCAATGTAGGAAGCGGTACGGTAGAGGAGATGGCTAAATGGGTAGAGTATATGACCTCTGACGGAGATAGCCCGATGGCCCGCCTGCGCCGGGAGAATGGCCGGGATAAAGCCTGGAAAGTAAAGTTCCTGGGAGTCGGTAACGAAAGCTGGGGATGCGGCGGTAGCATGCGTGCGGAGTTCTATGCCGACCTCTATCGCCGGTATTCTACCTATTGCCGGGAGTATGATGGCAACAAACTCTTTAAAATAGCCAGTGGTGCCACTGATTATGATTATAACTGGACGGAGGTATTGATGGATAGGGTAGGCCCCCGTATGGAGGGTCTTTCTCTCCACTATTATACGGTGACCGGTTGGAGTGGCAGTAAAGGGGCAGCTACGCAGTTCACTGAAGAGGATCACTACTGGACGATGGGCAAATGCCTGGAGGTGGAAGATGTGTTGAAGAAACATATTGAGATCATGGATAAATACGATCCCAAAAAACGGGTAGCTTTGATGCTGGACGAATGGGGTACCTGGTGGGACGAAGAGCCGGGTTCTGTACGGGGACATTTGTACCAGCAGAATACCATGCGTGATGCATTTGTGGCTGCGCTGAGCCTGAATGTATTCCACAAATATACGGACCGTCTGAAAATGACCAATATTGCCCAGATCGTGAATGTACTTCAGTCCATGATCCTGACCCGCGATACGGAAATGGTGCTGACTCCCACTTACCATGTGTTTGAGATGTACAAAGTGCATCAGGATGCTACCCATCTGCCTTTGCAACTTATCTGCGATGTAGGGAAAGCAAGAGACGGACGGGAAGTACCGATGGTCAGTGCTTCTGCTTCAAAAGCTGAGAATGGTAAAATACATATTACCCTGGCCAATGTGGATTTAAAGAATAACCAGCAGGTTAATCTGAGCCTGGATAATGTGAAAGTGAAGAGCGTGAACGGACGTATTCTGACTACAAAGAATATCACAGATCACAATACCTTTGAAAATCCAGATGTAGTAAAACCGGTTGCTTTCAGCGGTGCTAAAGTAAATAAAGGTTCGCTGGATATTAACTTACCGGCTTGTTCCATTGTAGTACTGGAAGTACAGTAAGTAATGTAAATAGTTGTGTGCATAAAAAAGGGGAAGGAACCGGGCGAGGTCTCTTCCCTTTTTTCTTTTATAAAAGTTCCTCTATACTTTCCAGTATCTCTTTCCTGCTGCTCTCTTCACTATATCCTCTCAGCACCTTTCGGATTGTACGGTTCTCATCCAGTATAAAGAAGGTAGGGTATGAGTCTGGTACTCTTTAATGATCTCTTCGGTCGCGCATACGGTAGGATATTGTATTCCGTTCTTATCGGTATAAACCTGTATGGAACGCAGATTCTTCACCCAGCTTTCCAGGGTTATAACTGATAATTCTCCGGCAGCGAATCTCTCCTTTAGTTCATTCAGGAAAGGAATAGCCATCCGGCAGGGGCCACAACCGATACCGGTAAACTCCATCAGGACTACTTTCCCTGGTAGATCAGCCAGGGAAACCGATTGTTCCTGAGCATCGGGTAATGTCCACAGGGGCGCTTTCTCTCCCACCAATGCCGAGACCGGCGGTTGCTCCTCTCTTTTTTCACCATATCTCCTGATCTCATAGCCATCCGGAAAGTAAGCATACAGATTAAAGTCTTCGATATCCAGGTTATTAAATACTGCATCGTAACACAGCTGGGCAGAGATGGAATGAGCCATTTCCCTACGTTTTTTATAGGGCAGGTCATTGGCTTTACTGATCCATAGTTCGTACTGGGAACGGGTATCACCGAAAAGATAGGGATTTTCCGGCATGTAGTAAGCTTTTCCGAAGAATTCCACCTGTCTATCTTCATCAATGGATAGTTTCAGGTAATATTCATCTTTTCTCTCTTCCAGCTCGACTGTAATATTATCCTGAGTGGTAAGAATATAGTTAAGAATGCTTTTGGTATAGTTGAAAAAGGGAGGTGTCAGTAGACGGAAAGGCA
This sequence comes from Bacteroides sp., assembly GCA_021203405.1. Classification (GTDB taxonomy): domain Bacteria; phylum Bacteroidota; class Bacteroidia; order Bacteroidales; family Bacteroidaceae; genus Bacteroides. The sequence continues at coordinate 425 of JAJQBG010000213.1, read as the reverse complement.
GATCCCGGGTGGTGAAATCGTCTATCATCACTCCCTTATGTTCATGGTAAGTCGTTGCCTTTATATCACCGTTGTAGCCCAAATCAAATAGAGTCGTATCTTCGCAGTTGAAAGTTACATAACTTGCCCCAATGGTAGTATCTTTCGGATTTTTATACTCTTGGGTGAAATGGCGGGTAGCATATACGGGAATGCTGTCTCCGGGTTGCCAGGCTTCACTAAGGGTATAATAACTTGCCGATTCGATCTTTTCCAGATTGGAAAGGACTTTTCTCAAATACTCTTCGTTAGTCGGATCATTCTTTCCGTTGACTATCATAGCAACTGGTGAAAAGAACAAAATGGATAATAGAATTGCTTTCATACGATGGTTTTTATAGATGCTCGGTTGTAAAGGTAAAAGTAATGAATGAAAGATACACAAT
>JAJQBG010000233.1 GCA_021203405.1 Bacteroides sp. | reverse complement strand
TTCTTGTATTTATGATAAGAATTTGCCGGTTCCTGAACCACCTGTACCCGGTGAGGGAGGAGAGGTGACTTTAACTTTCGATATGCAGTTACCGGCGACTGTCAGTAGTAATGTATCTACTTATGCGGTCGATGAGATAATTGAGAATAATCTGGAGGTGATCGAACTACTGGCTTTTGAGATTGATGAGACTGATTCGGCTGATCCGGTAGAAAGGTTCTCTTATCAGGTGCATGTCACCGAAATAGAGGATGACGGTAGTACGGATAAAAAGAAATTTCAGGCTACTGTAAATACAAATAGTAAAAAACAGCGTTTTGTACTCATAGCCAATGCTGATAGTGAAATACAGCAATTGGGAGGTCTTGTAAAAGGTACAAATAAAGAGAATATTCTTTCTTCTCTGATCTATCATAATGCCGACGGATGGGATACCCGTAACGAAACTGCTTTTACCTGTTTCCCTTACTGGGGAGAATCTGAAGCGGTACTGATCGGGGATAATACCCCGCAGGTTGCTACCATTCCCATGTTACGAATGCTGGCGCGGATGGATGTCTCTGTTACCACCCAGGAAGCACAGGATATATTTCATTTAACCAGTGTTCATCTCTATAACCGGGGATCTTGTGGGCACATAATACCTCATGCTGATAACTTACTCAATGGACGGGCGATTGGTGCAACTATTCCTTCTTCCGGCCACTCTGTTATTAAGGGCCCTCATGATTTTACTGTTTCGCAGGCTGAAAAACACGCTTTTACTCATTCGGTCTATACTTTTGAATCGGAAGCGGCGACCCAATCTGCAGAGGCTACTTGTCTGGTGATCGGGGGTGTATATGGTGATGATACTGAACCCACTTACTACCGGGTTGATTTTGTAAATACCGACGATAGCGGAAACGTAACCGGGTTTAAACATATTCTTCGCAATCACCTTTACCGGGTAAATATTGTTGAGGTGCGGGGTAGTGGCCACGAAGGCCCGGATGAAGCGTTTGATGGCAAGGGAGAGAATATAACTGTTGAAGTGGTAGAGTGGGACGAGGGGAGTATGTCGGATGTGGTATTTGACTCTCAATACCTGCTGAGTGTAAGCCCCGGCGAAATGACATTGAGTCGTGAAGCTCAGACTTCTGTTGCTATTAAAGCTTATACTGATCATCCCAACGGATGGAAGGCTACTATTGATAATACTCTGTATCCCTGGATAACTTTGGTAAGTGGTACCGATACCGGAACACAAAACCAGCTATCTAATCTTTACTTTGATATCGAAGAGAATCCTGCTACCGGTTCCGAAAGAACAGCCATTATTAAATTTACAGCCGGAAGGCTGACTTATAATGCAAAAGTTATACAAACCATCGGTAGCCTGTTAACTCTTACTGTGGTAGACGGGAATAATGAAGAGGTGGATAAGCTTATTTTCAATTCGGGTGTATATAAAAATGTAACTGCTCAGAACCTGACTGTACGCTGGGGCCCCCTGACTGTAGTGTGTGATGTAACGGACCAGGATCAGAGTATACCGGCATTTGATTTTGGAGCAGGGGCTAATCCGGTGAATCAGAGTCCGCTGGCGGGAGGAGAACGTACCTTTGCTATTGAACCTGCTGATATGAGTACATCTGAAGTAGATAGCTCTACCAGTAATCCATTCCTGGAAAAAATTAAGGATGTAACCTTTACTGTTACGGACGGAACGGATACCGAAACCCGTACTGTTACTTTGCATCAGATAAATTATGCGCTGATAGCTTATCCGCAGAGTCCTTATCCGGTAGATGGAGAAGTGTACTCCTTTAAAGTATGGTCCAATACCAAATGGACAGCTGCCTTGAAATCCGGTAATATGGTACAGAACGTTATTACTACATCGGGCGATCCTGATACCGGCACAGGGATTGATTTCTCGTTCCGGGTAGTGAATGATAATGCTTTATCCAATCCTACGGCTACCTTTACTTTCACCAGTCCTGAGGATAAATTTGCTCCTGTGGATGTGATCATTACCGGTGCAACCCGGGATTATAAAGATGGTGGAGAAGCTAACTGTTATATTCTTCAGCCTGATGGTGATGGAGTGAATATTCCTGTGAAACATGCCAATAGCGGTATCACTACCCAGATAAGTTCAGGGCAGTTACTTACACCGGAACTTATCTGGACTGATCATCCTGCCGGTCTCTCCCCAAATGGAGCGGTAAGTTCTTATTCTATCGAAGGAACAGGTCCGGATGCCATTTTGAAAGTTGCTCCGGGAACTTCTAAGGGGAATGCTGTAATAGCTGTAAAAGACTCTGGTACAGGTGTTATTTTATGGAGTTGGCACATCTGGGTGGTAGATTATGATCCGGATACCGATTATGTTACGATTACCGGTAACTGGGATTATATGGATCGTAATCTGGGAGCGCTTAGTAGTACTCCGGGTGACCATACGGCAGTTGGCTTGGTTTATCAGTGGGGTAGAAAAGATCCTTATCCGGGATTGCTGGCACCTCCTACATTAACCGAGACTCCTATTTATGATGCAGGAGGGAATCCGGCTTCTATTATTCTGGGGGAAGTTCCTAATACAGAGAATAACCTGGTAAATTCCATTGAGCATCCTACCATTTTCTTTGTTGGAGCCTCCGGAGCTTATGCCGATTGGTATGCCTACTCCAATGATAATAAGAATGATCAGTTATGGGGACTTTACGGATATGTAACTGATATGGGGAAAACTGCCTATGACCCTTGTCCGGCAGGATGGCGGGTTCCTAGTGTTAGTAGTTCCAGCAGTCCCTGGTGGGGCACATTTTCCTGGCAGTATAGCTCCGGTTATATAGGAGGTTACAATGAGGATATTGGATACTGGCCTATGACAGGACGTAAAAGCGCTACTACCGGAGCGTGGATCGATATGAGCAGCAGCAGTCAGGTGGGTTTCTTCTGGCATGCCTGGGGAAATGGAAATACGGCTACCGGTATGCAACTGTCTCGTGGTACAAACGTATCCATGGATACAGGACAAACTCCTCAACGTGCTACAGGAGCGGCTGCCCGTTGTATGAAAATAAAATAAATTAGTTAGATAGTTCCTGATAAGAGGTTGTTGTAAACTCTTCAACAACCTCTTTTTTCACTCCCGGATAGGAGTTTCAACTAAAATAATATATATTTGTTTTACTGAATAAATAACCTTAATTATGAAGAGAGAAAAACTATTTATCCTTTTACTCTCCCTGGTTTGTGGTATCGGTATTGCCCGTTCCGATACTATTCCTGACCATTTACAGAAAATACTATATTGTATGCCCAAAAGGATACGGCTTCTCTTTATATGGATATTTATCGCCAAAAGAATACGCCGGATCAAAAACAACCTGTTATGTTCTTTATTTTCGGTGGCTCTTTTAAAAGGGGGAACCGCGACGCTCCGGTCTATAACGACTACTTTTATACACTTGCCTCTTCCGGCATTACCGTGATCTCCATTGATTACCGGTTAGGTCTTGCCGGAAAAAAGATCAGGCTCTTTAACACTAAACCTGCTGATGAGGCTATTAATATGGCGGTTGAGGATCTCTTTTCGGCCACTAATTATGTCATTGAACATGCGGGAGTATTAGGGGTTGACCCCGGCTGTATCATGATAAGCGGTTCCAGTGCCGGGGCTGTTACCTCCCTGCAGGCGGATTACTACATTAGTAATAAAATGCCTCTCTCCCGAATGTTACCGGAGGGTTTTACTTATAAAGGAGTCCTGGCTTTTGCCGGTGCCATATTCAGTCACAAGGGTACTCCTGATTACCAGGATATACCGGCTCCGACTCTTTTTATGCACGGTAACAAGGACCGTATTGTCTTTTACAACCGGCTACGCTTTTTCCGCAAAGGACTGTTTGGTTCCAAATCTATTGCCGGCAGGTTTAAAAAAAGAGATTACAGCTACTTCTTTCTTACCTTTGAAGGGGCTGACCACAGGATCGCTGTTACTCCTATGAGCCGCCAGCTTGATACCATCCTGTGGTTTATTGATACCTACATCTATAATGCCCGGCAGATGCAGATTGATTCCTTCTTTAGAGAGTTGGAGTAAATTTACTGTTATTCCCTACCTCCCGACATAATTCCGGCATCACTGTCGGAGTGGTGGGTACGCTTTTGTCCTCCTTTTTGTCTGGTTACCGTAATTCAGGTTGAAAGCAAGCCGTACCATAAATGATTTATTATGAGAGGTATGAATACTGGATTCTACCGGGTTCAGGGCTGAGAGGTTTTCGTTATAGGTTTTAAACTCTTTGGTAAAAGGATTCAGCGCTCCCGCCGTCAGTGACCAGTTACGGGCCTTGTATCCGGCCATGATTGTATACATCTGGTCACTTTTGGTGATCTGCTCTCCATACATAAACCGCCGGGGCGTATGGGTGGTAAAACTTGCGATCCAGTTATGGTACGAAAGATCCAGGTTAACCCACAGTTCATACATTGTATAAGTATGTCTGTACTCACTACCCCGGCTGATAAAATGTTCCATACGCGGAGTTAGGGAGAGATTGATATACTCTTTCCAGGGCTTTATCCGCAGGGCCAGTTCTGCACTGATGTCATCGAAAGAGCGTTGATTCCGGTATGTACGTACTAATTGAGTATCTTCTGCAAATACAGACTCCATGATCGGATTGTATTCATGCTCGTAACTTATTAGTAAATCCGCTCCCCAAAGAGGTTGGCTATAGCCCGCTCCCAAACTTTGTGTAAGCGTATGGTAGGAGTGAAGTTCCGGATTTCCCCTGCGTACCTGCCAACTGTTAATGATCTGTTCCACATCGTTCATAGCAGCCAGTGAAGGAGTCTGGTATTGCAGGCTTGCACGGTAACGCAGGTAGGAGGCTGTTGTCGGTTTAAAAGTAATACGTAAGGTTGGTTGCAGGGCGTATTTTTTAGTCTGGTTATTTTGCTGGCTGTACCACAGGCGTACTCCCGTAACTCCCGCCATATATCCCAGACTTTCTGTTTTCCCCTGATATTCCGCATACAGGTAGCTTTCCCCTTGTTTTAGTGACACATCTGCATGTGTATCTCCCCGATACTGGTTATCCGTATAAGATTGACGATGACGCATTCCTGCAGTTAGTTTATGGCTTCCCTGTTTTTTTCATATATACCTTCCGTAATAAGCGAGTACTTTTTTCCGGTAATATCGGAGAGGAAATCTTTTTCAACTAAGTCCTGCTGTTGCTCCTGATAAGTACGCCGGGAGTCCGTATGAATATAAGTCCCCACTACATTTATAATTAAAAGTTGATTTTTTGCAGGGTATGCTGATAGTAAAGGTCCAGGGCAGGGGAGTGGCTCTTCTCCCGGGTATGGTCATAAATAGCAAGCGGGATCTCCGTATCGGATGTATAGAGCGTGGTACGTCTATCTTCAAAACCATTGGGGAACTGATTAGTAATATATCTCAGTTGTGCATTAAAAAAGTAATTCCCCTCCTGCAGCAGGCTATAATTCAGGTTGGAACTAAATACCTTTTTGTTGAAAAGAGTCGGTTCTCCCTTTTCCAGCCTGTGAATCCTCTTTTCAGGAAAGATAAGGGTCTCATCATAATCACGGATCCAGTTCTGTTTACGTTGAATAAAGAAGGTATTGGCCGAGAGTTCCGAATTTTTCCGGTTCAGCTTCAGTGCTAGCCTGTCGTCGGCTGAAGTACGATCTCCTCCAATACTATTAAAAAAGGTTCCGCTGATATTTACTCCCAATTCTTTGCGGCGGGTAATGTAATCAATTACTATTTCCGCATTCCCATACCGGGCTCCCGGTGCATCGTAATAATCAATCCGCAGGATATCTGCCGGAGGAATGGAAGCTATTTCCGTATAGGTAACCTCTATTCCGTTTATGCGGAGTTGTATTTCTCCCTTACCCGAGAGAGCGATCTCTCCCGAAGAGGGGTCGATCACAATCCGGGGAAGCTGCATTCTACGTATCAGATCACTGCCATCTACGGCCAACTTTACCTGATCCTGAGAGGGAAAAAGCATTTTCCGGTCCTCTTTTATAAGGATATCGTGTGCCTGTACTATTACTTCTTCCAGGGCTACGGATGAGGGCTCCAGCAAAATTTCCGGTAATGATTCTCCTGTGATGGTCGGTAGGGGTATCCACCGGATATCATATCCTACGTAAGAGACTGCCAGTAACCCTTTCTCTGCCGGGAGAGTAGTCAGGATAAAATGACCTTCCGGATCGCTGCTTGTTCCTCCTATAAAAAGAGAATCACTATCCATTACAGCTATATGTGCATAAGCTACAGGTTCACGGTTAGAGGCATCCAGTATAGTACCCCGGATTATATTCCGATCAGATGCCGGTTGGGCACTGGCAGTAATACAAATCAAAAAAGTAAGGATGGCTGCCGATAGCAGAATTTTTGTTCTCATCTTCATCGTATTGTTGTTTATTTGTTTTTTAATCCGACTGTTTGGTATGTTTTTATTTACATTAATCCGGTATTTTTAGAATATAGGGTTTTTAAATGATAATAAATCCGACCGTTTGGTATGTATTTGGTGGCTTTTATTAGTATAAACGTAGAAAAAAAGATATATTTTACAGATGTGCTATTTTTTTTCGGTAGCCTGCAATAGTTTATAAAGATTATCCCAACTATTTCTTAAATCAGTCAATGTCTCTTCATTGGGTTTATGGCTGATTGTAGTCAGGGAGATGCCGTCACTGAGGTAAATAAACATTTGGGCCAGTTCCTGGTCGGGAATATCCGAACTGATCTCCCCGCTGTATTTAGCCCTGCTGATGGCATGGCTCCAGGCGTCCACCTCTTTTTTGCGTTGCGTTGTATGTATCTGGTTGAAAGCAGGTACCTTACGTGCTGCTTCTGAAATAAATACCAACAGGTTGGCTTCACTATCCAGCTCGTCCAGAGGAGTAGGAGTATGTAATTTGCGGATATAGGTCTGGTAGAACTCTCTCAGCGAAGTAGTTGGAAAATCATTGTAGTCCGTGATCATAATGTGATCGTAGAAATAACGGATCGCCTCTTCAAAAACAGTTTCTTTACTTTCAAAGTAATGATAGAATGCTCCTTTGGAGAGTCCCGTACTCTTTACAATATCCTGCATGGTTACCTCTTTGTAACTCTTTTGCAGGAAGAGTACAAAAGCTTTTTGGATAATATATTCTTTGGTATCTTTCATAAACCGACCGTTTGGTCGGTAAAAGTAAGGAGAAAAACAGGAACTGCAAGAGTTTTTCTCTTTTTTTTGCGAAAAGTGTGGATAAATTGTTGACTTATCTTTGACTGAAAGAGATTGTAGTGCAAGTGTACCTACCCTATTTCCTGGCTGGTATCCTATCTTTTTAATTAAATCTGTTTGCCAGGACTCCATGTTACCAATAGTCCCACTATTTGTTACTATTCGCTACTATCCGGAGGGAGTCTTTTCTCTATTTTTGCCGGTATCTTCTCTGGGTATAGGAGAATCATACAGGTAAAACATTTAAGGTGATTAGAAACATGAAGCAAATAATTTTCTGGATCGGATTGATATTTTTTACAGGCATTTGTAAAGCACAACCACTTCACATACATCCTGTGCCTGCCGGATTGGTTTATCCCATGCATAACGACGATTTTACAGTGTGGGTACGTACCTCGGGTGGCGACTGGCAGGATCTTTTTGAATACAAAGTGCTGGTAGATGCGGATAATCCGACACCCGCTTCGATGGTGGAGTTTGATTTTGAAGGAAAGGTAGAGGTTCGGGTACGGGTAAATAACGGAATGATCCATCGGGTAAAGATAAGGCCTGATAATAAAGGGATCACTTATATCCTACAAGGAGATCTGATCTTTTTTACCCTGGATAAACCCTCCAAACTCTCTTTAGAGATAAATGGAGATAAACTGCATAATCTTCATATTTTTGCAAATGCCCTGCAACAAGAGGTACCTGCTGAGAATGATCCGGGTGTGATGTGGTTTGGCCCGGGGATCCATATACCGAAGGATCAGCCCGGGAATGCATTTCACGTTCCCTCTAATACGGTAGTCTATCTGGCTCCGGGAGCCGTTATCAAAGGGAAGTTTGTTTGTAACCGGGTAGAAAATGTATGGTTTGTAGGACGTGGAATGATCCTGGAACCTGAACGTGGGTTTGAAATAACTTTTTCCAGGAATATTGAGATAGATGGTATTACGGTGATTAATCCGGCTCATTATACGGTTTATAGGGGAGAGGTGACCGGACTCCGGATCAACAACCTCAAGTCATTCAGTAGTACGGGCTGGGGAGATGGTATCGACCTGATGAGCTGTTCCGATGTAACGATCAACGATGTGTTTATGAGAAACTCCGACGATTGCATTGCCATTTATGCCCACCGCTGGAATTTCTACGGAGATGCCCGGAATTACTCTGTAACAAACGCTATACTCTGGGCAGATGTAGCCCATCCCATTCACATCGGGTTGCACGGGGATATAACTAATGGAGGGAACTCTATTGAGAATCTTCACTTTAAAAATATTGATATTCTGGAACACGATGAAGATGACCGTAACTATCAGGGGTGTATTGCCTTCAGTGTAAGCGACTGTAATTGGGTACAGGATGTTTCGTTTGAGAACATACATATTGACGACATTCAGGAAGGACAACTTTTTAACCTGCGGGTACTTTTTAACGAAAAATATAGTTATGGGCCTGGGTGTGGGATCAAAGATATACGTTTTAAAGATATCTATTATAATGGCTATGGCGCCAATCCTTCTGTTATTGAAGGCTATTCAGAGCAGGAGAGTATCGAGGATATCTCTTTTGAAAATATTGTGATCAACGGTAAACGGATCACATCCTTACAGGAGGGGGATATCCGGGTAGGTAACTACGTAAAGAATGTGACACTAAAATAATAGGAACAGTCATAAAGGCAGATCGGGACAGGGAATTATTTATTAAAACAGGAATAATATGACAAAGAAACTATTTTTTATGGGGATGCTTTTATCTTTTTTACTGGCAGGATGCCAGGATAAAGAGATCAGGATCTCCTCACTGGAGGAGTTGGCCTGGTATGCCGGGCAAGATCATAACCTAGTAAAACTGCTACCGGGTGTATACCGGATGAACGATTTTCTCAATGAAGATTCTATAGCAGCAAGGCTGGAAAGAAAGCAATATCCTTACCTGGAGTTCTCGGGTAGTAATAATGAATTTGATCTGGAAGGAGTTACCCTGGAGATTGATACCTGGTTGCGTAAGCTATTGCAGCACCCTATCCATACCAATGAGTTGGTGGTTACGGGAGATTCTAATCTCTTTAAAGGTTTACAGATCATTCATATGGGAGAAGAGACCTCTCCGGGAGGTGCTGCTTTTTGTGTGGAGGGACGGGATAATACGGTATCGGGGTTTACGCTCCATGTACAGGGGTCATTCCCGTATGGGTATGGCGATCTTTTTGGCAAGGGAGGACCGGATGTGATCCGCCACCAGAAGCACAGTGGTTTCCTGATTACGGGGAATGGTACCCGGGTCCTGGATGTAAAGCTCTATATGAGATCTTTCGGACATGGCTTTTTTATTCAGAAGAGTGCAGGAGATATCTGGTTTGAAAATTGTTATGTAGAGGGAGAACTCCGCTCTACCGATGATATTCTGAAAGAGACCAGTGGTCCTGCCTTTGATGTGGACTTCCGTACCTGGACAGCCAACCGGGAGGGAAAGTATGTGGTAACTCCGGGTTATATGAAATCTCTTTGTGGGGAAGGATTCCGAACCTACAACCGGGATAATAAAAATATAACGTTTATCAATTGTACGGCTAAAAATACCCGGGGCGGGTTTGAGTTACGTACCAACGGGGGAGTGCGGTTGGAGGATTGTACTACTATCGGTACCGAACGTGCTTACTGGGTAGGAAATGGTGCGGTACTGAAGAATTGCAAAGGGGATGCTGATTATGGCCCGTTGCTCTTTCTGGAAGGGAGCGATGTGGAGGTAGACCTGACAGTAGTACCCAATGAGTCTGATAGGCTGGTACATTCGCTCATTACCGTACAGGGAAGCAATAATAAAGTGTTTTTACGGCCTTATGAGGGAAAGAACCGTCATCAGCCGCTACCCCTACTCATTGGCTATACCCATCCGGAACACGGAGAATCTATGTCCCCTTACGGGCAGGGAAAGTGTATTAACCTGTATCTGGTGAATGAGACTACTATGCCAGTAGTGATTGGAGAAGAGGTAGAAGGATGTATAATTGAGACGAAAGGAGAAGTGATAGAAAATAAAGGCAAAGAGAACAGGGTGAAAAGGTTGTAAAAGGTTAACCTCTTGTTTACCGGGAGATACTCTCCCGGTAAACAAATTCCGTCAGGATTAAGCTGGGCTCCGGAAAGCTTTTAAAAAGGTAATTTACTTAAATCCACATTTCCTCCGGATAGAATAATTCCTACTCTTTTTCCGGCAAATATCTCTTTCTGCTTAATTGCCACCGCCAGTGCTACTGCCGAAGAGGGTTCTACTACGATTTTCATCCGCTCCCAGATAAGTTTTATGGCTTGCCTGATTTCTTCGTCATTAACCAGAAAGATATCCGTTACATGTTCCCGGATAATAGCCAGTGTCCGTTCGCTCAGTGTAGTAAGCAGGCCATCGGCAATAGTCCGGATAAATTCCGGCTTTTGTACGGTACCGCTTTTTATGGAATAGACGGCATCCGCTGCTCCTTCAGGTTCACCGGCAAATACCTGGGTGGCAGGAGAGAAGTAACGGGCGGAAAGAGAGGTGCCGCTAAGTAGTCCACCCCCTCCAACAGGAGTTATAAGAGCATCCAGGGTAATATCAACATCTTCAAACAGTTCCTTCGCAGCGGTTGCCTGTCCGGCAATAATGCGGTCGTTATCGAAAGGATGTACCAGTATAGCGCCTTTGTTCCGTATTATTTCCTGCACACCCTCTTCCCGGGCTTCGAGAGTAGGTTCGCATTCAATAACCTGTGCTCCATATCCCCGTACGGCATCTTTCTTTACCTGGGGAGCGGTGCTGGGCATTACAATATAAGCTGGTAATCCTACTTTGCGGGCGGCATAGGCAAGTGCCTGCGCATGATTGCCGGATGAGTGGGTCGTTAGCGACTCTGCTTCTTTATTTTGTGCAACCTGTAAAACAGCATTTATGCCGCCACGCGCCTTAAAAGCACCTACTTTCTGGAAATTCTCACATTTAAAGTAAATTTCTGCGCCGGTAATAGAGTTGATCGTTTGGTTGGTAAGGACAGGAGTACGGTGTATATATGGACGTATCCTGTCGTGTGCTTGTTCTATATCCTCTTGGGTAACCATCGTTTGTTTTTATGGATTGTACATTCAAACCTCTCTTCCTTTACCACTCCAGAATAACTTTTCCGCAGTTCCCGCTCTCCATAACCTCAAATCCTTTCCGGAAGTCATCGATGGAAAAACGGTGGGTGATAATGGGCTCCAGATTGATCCCCGTAATGAGCATCTGTTTCATCTGATACCAGGTTTCCCACATCTCGCGCCCGTAAATACCTTTAAGGGTCAGTGCTTTGAAGATGATCTTGCTCCAGTCTACCTGTGTGGTATCGGGAAGAATCCCCAACAAGGAGATCTTGGAACCGTTATACATATTATCTACCATTTCGCCGAAGGCTTTGGGAGAACCTGACATTTCCAGTCCGATATCGAAACCCTGCATGTTAAGCTGCTTCATGGCTCCTTGTATATCTTCTCCCTGGGTTGGATTTACGGTAAGGGTAGCACCCATCTGACGGGCAATGTTAAGACGGTATTCGCTCAGGTCGCTCACTACAATGTGCCGTGCACCGGCAAAGCGGCAGATAGCGGTTGCCATACATCCGATAAGACCTGCACCGGTAATGAGTACATCTTCCCCGATTAGTGGGAAAGAGAGGGCAGTGTGTGTGGCATTCCCGAAAGGATCCATAATGGTAGCCATATCGTCGGAAATGCGGTCGTCCAGCTTTACTACGTTCTCTGCCGGAATGGATAGATATTCGGCAAAAGCTCCGTCACGGTTTACCCCAACCCCGATGGTATTTTCACATACATGTTTCTTTCCGCGCCGACAATTACGGCAATGTCCGCAGGCAATATGACCTTCTCCGGTTACACGGTCACCTACATGGATATTCTCGACTCCTTTTCCCGTTTCAACCACTTCGCCTACATACTCGTATCCTATCACCATAGGAGTTTTTATCGTACGTTGTGACCATTCGTCCCATTTATATATGTGTAGATCTGTTCCGCAAATAGCTGTTTTGCGGATCTTTATCAGCACATCGTTAATTCCTGTCCTGGGCATGGGAACTTCTTCCATCCAGATCCCTTTTTCCGGGCGAAGCTTTAC
>JAJQBG010000354.1 GCA_021203405.1 Bacteroides sp. | reverse complement strand
GTTTACCCCCCCTTATACTTGCTATTTCTATTCTTTTACTCACCAACCGATGGTAAAAACACTTCCACCTCCCGCCGGGCAGAAAAGTGCTCATATAAAAACTGAGAGAACGGCGTATCAAACCGGCGGGCCTCTTCGGGACAAAACTTCACACACGCACAACAGTGAATGCAATATTCCGGATCACTGATCAACTCATCCTCCTGCATGGAAATAGCCCCTACCGGACAGATCTCTACACAATACTCACACTGCGTACACAGATCCGGTTGAAGTACCGGAGCCGCTTTCTCAGGATAATACTCCTTGTAAGGGTGGTTACCCGGGATAGTCAGCATTCCATCCTTCCCGTTCCTTACTAACTCCCATACCTGTTTTCCAAACTGCCGGGCCCGATCCAGGTCCTCTCCGTCAGGACGACCGGCTGCTACCGGATACTCAATACGGCTATAAGAGTGTTCTCCTACAAAGGCCGCAGCAGCTACAGGTAAAAATCCCTGCTCCCGGACAACCTCCGTCAACTCCATCAAGGCATCATCATAGTGACGATTGCCATACACGACTACCGGAATAGCCTTTCCTCCCTCAGACCGGAAACACCGGATCCGCTCCAGGGCCACCGGGGGAATACGCCCTCCATACACCGGAGCCGCCACAATAGTCAACGATTCCGTAACCAACTCTTCCCCGGCCGGGCCTTCCTGGGTAATATCCGTAATCATCCTTTCCCCTCCCACTCCTTTAGCAATAGCACAAGCCACTTTTCCGGAAGTATGCGTAGGAGAAAAAAACAGAACTCTTATCCTATCCATAGCAGATCTATTTTATATATACATCGGTAAAGATCATCAAATAGAAAGAATAAACCAAACCGGAAAACCTTTTTTTATCCGAAACCACTTTTACCTTTTAAAACCCTCTGTTCTCCCCTCTTTCTTTGCCGGGAGTAACAAAATACCAGCCCCCCCCTTTTTCCGGTGATATCATTTTATATATACTATATTTGCCTGTAGAGAACAAACAACCGAAAACAGCTACCAGATATGAAAACACCTGGAAATATAATATACGAAATTACTCCCCTCTCCGATAAGGATTGCTTTTACATAGCCGACCGGCGCAAAACAGCATTCACCTATCCCATCCACCACCATGCAGAATACGAACTCAACTTTATTGAAAATGCTCCCGGGGTAAAACGAATGGTAGGAGACCCCACAGAAGTCATCGGTCCCTACGACCTGGTACTTATTACAGGCAAAGAGCTCGAACACACCTGGCAGCAGCACCAGTGCAGCTCCGGGAATATCCGGGAGATCACCATCCAGTTTTCCGGCGACCTCTTTCCCGAAAAGCTGCTCCGCAAAAACCAGTTTGAAACGATCCGCCACATGTTCGAAGCTGCCCGGTCAGGGATCAGCTTTCCACTGCCTACCATTATGAAAGTCTACTCCCTCCTGGATACCCTCTCCAACGAACAGAGTGGCTTTACAGCCGTCATACAGTTTATGAACCTCCTGCACGAACTCTCCCTCTGCCCTGATCCGAAAATACTCTCCAGTTCCTCGTTCGCACGGACAGAAACCACATCCGACAGCCGGCGCATCCGGAAAGTACAACACTACATAGCCACCCACTACAAAGAAGAGATCAGGCTCAGGGAGATAGCCGGAATAGCCGGCATGACACCCGTCTCCTTCAGCCGCTTCTTTAAACTCCATACCGGACGCATCCTCTCCGATTACATCATCGATATCCGCCTGGGTATAGCCGCCCGCCTGCTGGCAGATACCCACATGAATATCTCCGGAATTGTATACGAGTGCGGCTTTAACAACCTCTCCAATTTTAACCGCCTGTTCCTCAAAAAGAAACAGTGTACCCCAAAGCTATTCCGGGAGACCTACCGCAAAAAGAAAATCATCGTATAAAACCAGGGCGATAAAATAGTATCAGTATCAGATAACAAACGCCCGGACTTTACAAATCCAAAACTCTATTTTTGCTGCAGGAAGAGACAACCTCTTCCACCCCGATCAAACCAGAAAAAGACCTGTATGAACGAACCATTCAAAAAAAAGAGCAGCACTTGTGCAACAGCACTATGAAACCCTCGTTTCCAGAAAGAACGAACCCATCCTGCCGGGTAACGGTATTTTTGAAAGATACAAATACCCCGTACTTACGGCGGCCCATACCCCACCCTTCTGGTGATACGACTTTTCTCCCGAAAGCAATCCCTTCTTTATGGAACGCCTGGGTATAAATGCCACTTTTAATGCCGGAGCCATTAAATGGAACGATAGATACCTGCTGCTGGTAAGAGTAGAAGGCAACGACCGTAAATCCTTCTTTGCGATAGCAGAGAGTCCCAACGGAGTCGACAATTTCCGCTTTTGGGATCATCCCGTTACCCTACCGGAAACCACAGACCCCGATATCAATGTATACGATATGCGCCTTACAGCCCACCAGGACGGATGGATATACGGTATCTTCTGTACCGAACGCAAAGATCCGGAAGCCCCTGCAGGCAATCTTTCCGCCGCAGTAGCCGCAGCCGGTGTAGTACGTACCCGAGACCTGGTACAGTGGGAGCGTCTACCCGATATCCGGTCCGCCAGCCAGCAAAGGAATGTAGTCCTCCATCCCGAATTCGTAGAAGGCAAGTACGCCCTCTACACCCGTCCTCAGGATGGATTTATCGATACCGGCAGCGGAGGCGGTATAGGCTGGGCCCTGGCAAAGAACATGGACCAGCTTACCATCACCCGGGAAAAGATCATCAACTTCCGCCATTACCACACCATCAAAGAGCTTAAGAACGGCGAAGGCCCGCCCCCCCATTAAAACAGAACGAGGCTGGCTTCATCTGGCACACGGTGTAAGAGGCTGTGCCGCCGGTTTAAGGTATGTACTCTACCTCTATGTAACCTCCTTAGAAGACCCGACCCATATCCTAGCCGAACCGGCAGGCTACCTGATGGCTCCCCGGGGCGAAGAACGCACCGGCGATGTCTCCAATGTACTCTTTTCAAACGGCTGGATCGCCGATCCGGACGGGACAGTCTATCTCTACTACGCCTCCTCCGATACCCGCATGCACGTAGCCGTATCTTCGGTAGAACGGTTGCTCGATTACTGTTTCCATACAGCCCCCGACGGGTACCGGTCGGGCTCCTCTGTCCGGACACTCTCAGCTCTTATCAAACACAACCTCTCCCTGCCAAAAGAAGACTAATATACCAACCCTGAAAAACAACACACCTGATTAAACCATGAATACCTCCAAAGTAACCCTGAAAGAGAAGATCGGATACGGACTGGGAGATGCTGCCTCCTCCATGTTCTGGAAACTCTTCGGCATGTACCTCCTCTTTTTCTATACCGATATCTTCGGGATCGAAGCCGGCGTAGCAGGCACCATGTTCCTCTTCACCCGCATATTCGATGCCGCCACCGATCCCATAGTCGGTGTCATAGCCGACCGTACAGAAACCCGGTGGGGAAAATTCCGTCCCTACCTGCTCTGGTGGGCCATACCTTTCGGTGTGATGGGAATACTCACCTTTACCACCCCCGATCTCTCCCCCACCGGAAAAATTATATACGCCTATATCACCTACTCCCTGATGATGCTGGTCTATACCCTTATCAACGTGCCCTACGCCTCCCTATTGGGGGTCATCTCCGCTAATCCCGCCGAACGTACCTCCCTCTCCTCCTACCGCATGATATTTGCCTTTGCAGGAAGCATCCTGGCCCTTCTCCTGATAGACCCCTGGTAACGTTCTTTAGTGAGGACGGAGCCCATCCCGCCCGGGGCTGGTCCCTGTCACTGATCCCGTTTGCCCTCATCGCCATCCTCTTTTTCCTGTGCACCTTCTTCTGGACCCGGGAGAGGATCCAACCCCTGAAAGAGAGCAAAAACACCTTAAAAGAAGACCTCTCCGACCTGCTGAAAAACTCTCCCTGGTGGATTCTGCTGGGAGCAGGCATTGCCGCCCTGCTCTTTAACTCCATCCGCGACGGCGGTGCCGTCTACTACTTTAAATATTACGCCGTAGCTCCCGAAAACTATACCTCCGGCTTTATCGGCTCTGCCCTCTCTCTCACCGCCCTCTACCTCGTACTGGGCCAGGCCGCCAATATCCTGGGCATCCTCTGCATCCCTTTGCTGAGCAAACGCTTCGGAAAGAAAAAAGCCCACCTGTACACTATGGCAGCAGCCACCCTGCTGAGCACCCTCTTCTATTTTACGGCTCCCGGTAATATCATCCTGATGCTTATCCTGCAAATCCTTATCAGCGCCTGTGCCGGAAGCATCTTCCCCCTGCTCTGGTCCATGTACGCCGATATTGCCGACTACTCCAAGTGGAGAACCGGACGCCGGGCCACCGGCCTTATCTTCTCCTCCTCTTCCATGTCCCAGAAATTCGGCTGGTCTATCGGAGGAGCCCTCACCGGCTGGTTACTGGGCTACTTCGGTTTCCAAGCCAATGTAGAACAGACACCCGAAGCCCTGCAGGGCATCCGGCTCATGCTTAGCCTGCTACCCGCTATGGGCACCCTCCTTTCCGTTATCTTTATCAGTCTTTATCCCCTTACGGAGCAGAAGCTACACACCATTATGAACGATTTAAACACACAAAGAAACACCCGATGAAAACATTCACCCACCTGTTACAACACAATATATTAGCCTACTGGACAGATCGTATGCAGGATCACACCCGGGGCGGCTTCTACGGAAGAATAGACGGCACCGATACCCTCCATCCCGATGCTCCCAAAGGAGGCATCCTCCACGCCCGCATCCTCTGGACCTTCTCGGCAGCCTACCGGCTACTCAAAGATCCCACCTACCTCCACACGGCCGAAAGAGCCTTCCATTATATCCGGGACTATTTTATAGACAAAGAGTATGGCGGCCTGTATCGGGAACTCCACGCCGACGGCACCCCGCTTCAAACCAAAAAACAACTCTATATGCAGGGGTTTGCCCTCTATGCCTTTTCAGAATTTTACAGAGTCACCCGCCGGCCCGAAGCACTCGCCCTCTCCCGGGAGCTCTTCCGGCTTATCGAAGCACAGCGGGACCCTATCTACGGAGGATATCCCGAAGCTTTTACCCGGGAGTGGCATCCCCTTGCCGATATGCGGCTAAGCCCTAAAGATGCCAACGAACCCAAAACCATGAATACCCACCTCCATCTCCTGGAAGCCTATACCAACCTCTACCGGATATGGCCCCACCCACAGGTAAAAGAGGCACTTACCACCCTGCTGCAACTTTTTACCGAAAAAATCATAGATAAAAAGACCCACCACCTCCACCTCTTTTTTGAAAACAACTGGAAGGTCAAATCCCAAACCATCTCCTACGGACACGATATTGAAGCCTCCTGGTTGCTATACGAAGCCGCGGAGATCCTGCAAGATCACTCCCTCTCTCCACTCTACCTGAAAATAGCTTCCGCCTCCCTGGAAGGATACCAGCCGGACGGCAGTATGCTCTATGAAAAAGAAGAAGATCGTATCGATCAGGAGCGACACTGGTGGGTGCAGGCTGAAACCGTAGTAGGACTGATGTATGCCTGGACGATCTCTTCCGATCCCTCTTTCCGGGAAAAGGCCCTGCAAACCTGGAAGTACATCCTGGAGTATATGGTTGATAAAGAGCATGGAGAGTGGTATTGAAGCCGGTTACCGGACGGGAGTGTGAACACGAGGGAAGATAAGGCCGGGTTTTGGAAATGTCCTTATCATAATGGGAGAATGTGTATGGAGATGATAGAGAAATTTTTGGTTTGAGAGTATAGAGTGGGTGGTCTCTTCTTTTTTGCTTGACCAAAAAAGAAGCAAAAAAAGTCAAGGGCTAAGCGGTGCTCGTTACTCCGTTTCCCTGCGAAGCGGGGTAGCGAGAACTCGTCGCGCTGCTCCTCAAACAGCTCGCTCCCTGTTTCCGCTTCTCCGGTCAACTCCGCTTAACACTGCGCTCCGATGCCCGACCAGCTTCGCATCCGTCACTTCTTCTGGCACGCAACATCGCTTTGCTCGTTGCTCTTGGGTTAAGAGATAGATTGTTTATTCCTTACTGGAATGATTACTATTGTTAGCTGATTATTTCTCTGCTACTTCCTGACAGTTAAGAAGCTAACCACTACCATAGCAATAACTGAAAGCGGTAGTGCGAAAAGGATGGGGTCCAGCATCGGCCAGGGATAGGTTTCGATCAGTACATCCCGTCCGAAGACTGCTTTACAGACACCTATAGCGGCCGACTCCTTTTCGTGCATAAATACCAGGGCAAAAGCACTGCTTACCGTACCTACCCACAAACTGGCTATGGCTCCCTGCCGGGTAGCCCTCTTCCAGTAGAGGGCACAGAAGTAGGCAGGAAGGAAGGCGGCCGCACAGATACCCATAAAGATAGAAGTACCCCGGGCAATGATATCGTTGGGAAGCATGTAACAGATAATGTAACTGACCACAATAGCGAACAGTACCCCCAGACGGATCACACCCGTAAGCTTACCCCTGGAACGAGACCGGTAAGTACCGTATATATCCGATCCCGCGGCCGAACCCATTGTATGGAACTGCGAACTCAGCGTAGACATACTGGCCGAAAGAATACACAGCATAAAAAATAGCCGAGAACCAGTCCGGCATCGCTTTATTGATAAAGTACGGGATGATCTTATCAATATCCCCCACCAGCTCAGTAGCCACCTTACCCTCCGTATTGAAAAAATAGAGGTTACTCAGCGACCTGTATGATAGATGGTTCCCACCGTAATGATCAGGAAGAAGCAACCGATAAAGACACCCCGGTTGAGCTGCTTACCACTCTTTACCGTCATAAAACGAACCACCAACTGAGGTTGTGCCAGGCAGCCGACCCCTACCCCCAGGATCAGCGAAGTAACCAACGTGTACCACTGGGGAGAGCCCGTTACCGGCATAGCCGTCCAACCCTGGTGTCCCAACGCTTTAAACTTTTCAGGAACCAGCGGGGCCAGATCCGTCAGGGCCTGGTTAGCCTCTACAAAATTCATCCCCAGCGCACTGTGAAGCCTGAACAGGAGGAAGAACATACACCCAAACATGATCAGTGTCTGCAAGGCATCCGTATACATCACCCCCTTCATTCCCCCGGCAATCACATATCCGGCAATGATCAGGGTAAACACCAACAGGGAGATATTAAAATCGATCTGAAATATCTGTTCAATAAAGACAGCTCCCCCTTTCATCACCACCGCCGCATAGAGCGGCATCCCGATAAAGATCACCGCTGCCACAAATACCTGGATAGAGCGCGAACGATAATGACGCCCCAACAGTTGCGGGAAGGTACTCACATTGTATTTTTCCCCCATACGCCGGGTGCGAAGGCCAAAAAAGATAAAGGCGATCACCACCCCTACAAACATATTGAGGAAACAGAGCCACTGGATACCCATACCGAAAGCAGCCGCTACTCCACCAAAGCCCACAATCGCCGAAGCAGAGATAAAAGTAGCCCCGTAAGAGAGGGCCATCACAAACGGGTTCATCTGCCTTCCTCCCACTAAGTAATCACTGGCAGTTGAGGTCCGTTTATATCCCAGAAATCCTAAGTAGACCAGCGACAGCAGGTATACCACTACAATCAGTCCTAATGTAAAAGTGCTCATTTCAGATTATCGTTTTTGTCGTCTTTATTCCAATACTTTATACCGAACCAGGCGGCAAATATCACACAAATAAAAGAGAGTACATAAGGAAGTACAATCAGGGGGTCAGCTATTCCGAACATTGTTTTTCATATATTTGATGGTTTCGGTCACAAAAATACTCCTTTTACAGAGGTTACCAAAGAAAGGAAGCTAAAAAAAGAGCCACCCTTTCAAAAGGAGATGGCTCTATTTACTCTATATTCTATGTTCCCGGAGGTTAGTACCGGTTATAGTGGATCCGGCTTCCGTCATACTTATCTTTCGGACTCTCTTCACCGGCCGGGTACCCCATCGGTATCACACACAACGGTACGATCTGTTCCGGAAGCTCCAGCACCCGGGTAACCACTTCCATCCGATCTTCATACGGATAGGCCGCCGTCCATACGGCACCCAGCCCCTGGGCCTCGGCAGCCAGCAAAATATTCTGGGCAGCCGCCGAACAATCCAGGTACCAGTAGAAAGAACGTACCGAATCGCCGCACACCACCACAGCCGCAGGAGCATGCGCCAGCATTTTGGCAAACGGAAGTCCCGCGGCTAAGGAATCCAATACAGCCCGGTCATTCACCACTACAAATTCCCAGGGACGGATATCCCTGCCCGAAGGAGCCGCCATCCCTGCCCGAAGCAGCAGATCCATCTTTTCCGGCTCTATCTCCCTCTCCTGGTAAGTACGTACACTCTTACGGGCAAAGATCGTCTCTAACGCCCCGTTGCCGGAAGTTTCACTCCCAGCCTGCGATTCACGGCATCCCACGAACCCCAATCCTGCCAGCATACCCACCAGCAACCAGCTAATCTTTCTCTTCATACACGCTTAATCAAAAAGGTTTAACTTATGTTTCTGAGCCTCTTCCAGCGGGATGATCTTCTCCTCTTTCCGACCTCCTTCCCTGCGTAAAGCCTCGTACTCTTCGGCAATCTCCCGCTCCAGCTCTTTCCGGGCCTCCGGCTGCAACAACCGGGCAGCAATCCCCGCATTGAGCGAAGCATCCTTTACATGAATCACAGGAGCACTGTACACAGGAGCGATCTTCAGCGCCGTATGCAGTTTCGAAGTAGTAGCGCCCCCTACCAGTAACGGAATATTCAATCCCGCCTTTTCCAACTGGATAGCCACCTGCACCATCTCCTCCAGCGAAGGAGTGATCAAACCACTCAACCCCACCATATCCACCTGCTCGGCCATAGCCCGCTCCACAATCTGTTCAGCCGGTACCATCACTCCCATATCAATGATCTCATAGCCATTACAAGCCATCACCACCGATACAATATTCTTCCCGATATCGTGCACATCCCCTTTTACCGTAGCCAGCAACACCTTACCGGCCGAAGAGACTCCCTCTGTCCGCTGCGATTCAATCACCGGTTGCAAAATTCCCACTGCCTTCTTCATGGTACGCGCCGTTTTCACCACCTGCGGCAGAAACATTTTCCCCTCTCCAAAGAGTTCTCCCACATAGTTCATTCCATTCATCAGCGGCCCTTCGATAATATCCACCGCCTTTTCATACTTTTGTAACGCCTCGGCTATATCCACCTCCAGGTAATCACCGACTCCCTTTACCAACGCATGTTTCAGACGCTCTTCCAGCGGTTCTGCGCGCCAGGCATCCTGTACTATCTGTTGCTTCTCACCCGAAGCCGATTCCCTGATCTGCTCCGCCAGAGCGATCAACCGTTCGGCAGCATCCGGACACCGGTTCAGTACCACATCCTCCACAGCTTCCAGCACATCGGACGGAATATCACTATAAAGCACCGCAGCCGAAGGATTTACAATCCCCATATCCATACCCTGGCCAATAGCGTGATACAAGAACGCAGCATGCATCGCCTCCCGGATGTAATTATTGCCCCGGAAAGAGAAAGATAGGTTACTGACCCCCCCGCTGATATGCGCATAAGGAAGGTTCTGACGGATCCATCCGGTAGCCCGGATAAAGTCAACCCCGTAATTATTGTGTTCCTCCATACCCGTGGCAACCGCCAGTACATTCGGGTCGAAGATAATATCATTCGGATTAAAACCCACCTGCTCCGTAAGCAACCTGTAAGCACGGCCGCACACCTCAATTTTCCGGTCGTAGGTATCCGCCTGTCCCTGCTCATCAAAAGCCATCACCACTACCGCAGCACCGTAACGCTGTATAGTACGGGTACGCTCCAGGAAAACCGCTTCCCCCTCCTTCAGGGAAATCGAGTTGACCACCGCCTTTCCCTGGATACACTTCAGCCCCGCTAGGATCACCTCCCATTTAGAAGAGTCGATCATCACAGGTACCCGGGCAATATCCGGTTCCGAAGCCACCAGGTTCAGGAACTGCACCATCTCTGCCTCCGCATCCAATAGCCCGTCGTCCATATTCACATCCACGATCAAAGCTCCATCTTCCACCTGCTTCCGGGCAATAGAGAGCGCCTCCTCATACTTCTTCTCCTGGATCAGACGCAGGAACTTGCGCGAACCGGCCACATTACACCGCTCCCCGATATTGATAAACCTCATCTCCGGACGAAGCTCCATCAACTCCAGCCCCGACAACCGGAGCCTGTTCACCGGCTTTACCGGAACATGCGGCACCGCATCCTTTATCAAAGCCGGATATTCGGCAATATACTCATTGGTAGTGCCACAACACCCCCCGATAATATTGACCAGCCCCTCTTCCAGGTACTCTTTTACCTGCTCAGCCATTTCAGCCGGGCTCTGGTCATACTCTCCCAGGCTATTGGGAAGCCCCGCATTGGGATATACACTGATATAGTAAGGAGCACGGGCAGCCAGCGACTGCAAAAAAGGTTTCATCTGGCGCGCCCCGAACGAGCAGTTCAACCCCACCGAAAAGACCGGGGCATGCTCTATCGAGGCCAGGAAGGCATCCAGGGTCTGACCCGAAAGCGTACGCCCTCCCGCATCCGATACCGTTACCGAAAGCATCAGCGGTACCTCCGTTCCCTTTACCCGCATCGCCTCCTGCGCCGCAAAAATAGCCGCTTTTGCATTCAGCGTATCAAAAATGGTCTCAATCAAAAGAGCATCCACTCCACCATCCAATAGCGCCTCCATCTGCTCCTGGTAGGAAGCAGCCATTTCATCAAAGGTGACAGCCCGCATCGCAGGATCATTCACATCCGGCGACATCGAACAGGTCTTATTGGTAGGCCCTATGGAACCCACCACAAAGCGGGGCTTCGAAGGATCTTTCGCCGTATACTCATCCGCCACCTCCCGGGCCAGCCTGACCGCCGCCAGGTTGATCTCCCGTACATACGCCTCTACATGATAATCCTCCATCGAAATAGTAGTAGAACTAAAGGTGTTGGTTTCAATCATATCGGCACCTGCCTCCAGGTACTTCCGGTGAATATCCTGTACCACATCGGGACGCGTCAGGCACAACAGGTCGTTATTCCCCTTCATCTGTCCCGGTATATCCGCAAAACGGTCACCCCGAAAATCCTCTTCTCTCAGATCATACTGCTGCATCATCGTACCCATCGCTCCATCCAGGATAAGGACACGCTCTTTTACCAGCTCACAAATACTCTTCTTCATTCAAAAACCAAGGTTTTATTATACAATAAAAGTGGTTACCCTTTATTTTTAAACTCTGCCAGTTTTATGTAAAGTAACCACCATCCATATATTGGGGAGAAAGGCCGCTACCGCTTGAACATCCGGTCCATAGCACGGCGGTCGTCCTTCTCTTTCAATGTTTCGCGTTTGTCGTATTGCTTTTTCCCCTTCGCCAGTGCGATCACCAGCTTGGCCAGCCCCTTTTCATTGATGAACAGGCGGACCGGCACAATCGTAAGTCCCGTCTCTTTCGTGCCCCGCTCCAGCTTGCTAAGCTCCTTCTTGTTAAGAAGCAGTTTCCGCTCCCGCCGGGCCGTATGATTGTTGTACGAACCGTAAAAATACTCCGCAATATGCATATTTTTCACCCACAGCTCACCCCGCGAAAAGTAGCAATAGGTATCTACCAGGCTTGCCTTGCCCAGGCGGATCGATTTAATTTCCGTTCCGGTAAGTACAATGCCGACCGTATAGGTATCGATCAACTCGTAATCGAACTTAGCCCTTTTATTCTTTATATTGACAACTGTAGGTTTCATTCTTTTCAGATATTTATCACAAGGAGGCTGTTAAAAATAAAAGCGATCAACGCCGGGGCAAAGAGGATCAGTGCCGAGGCGATCAACGTATAGTTCAGACGATCCTTTTCCGCTACCGGAATATAACTGCGTGTAGCCTCCCACACAATATAGACCGTATAAAACTGGAACATCCAGGCCAGTACCTTAAAATCAGGAAATAACCCCGTAACGATATCCAGCAAAAAGAGAACCACCAGCGAATATCCCACAAATTGCCGGATCAGCGGAAGATCGTTCTCCTGTTGAAACTTTTTTTCACCCAAAAGGTTCACTGCATAAGAGGCTAAAAAGCATCCCCCGAACAGCGAAGCAAACACCACGCAGCAACGGGTCATTGCCACCTGGTAACTGATCCCTTCCGTCCACAGGGTACCCAGGAAGACGGCCAGACCACATAAACCGATCAAAGGATAAACAAAAGCCGTAAACACCTTTTGCCTATCCTCCTCAAAACCAATTTCCTCCCAGGCACGAGCCGGAGAGGAAATCAGGAGTGTTATTCTTTGAATCAGTTCTTTATAGTTCAATACAGATTAAATTAGTAAGTATTAGGA
>JAJQBG010000390.1 GCA_021203405.1 Bacteroides sp. | reverse complement strand
CAATGAATATATACAAACAAAATTCATTTTGTGTGCTATGTTTGTCATCTCTCCTTTTGCCGCAAGTGCGCAGGACTTTGCCGAAAATGAGACGGATTCGCTTGCCGGCACTACCGAACCGTTGGTACAGGTAGCCTATCGCAAAGTGGCAGAGAGCGACCTGCTGGGAGGTGTTTCTGTGGTGAATATGGAAGAGTTGTTGAAAAAGAACTATATAGATTACAGCCTCCAGGATATGCAGGGCTATATAGGGGGATGGAACGGCACCTCCCTCTGGGGGATGGATGCCGATAATGCCGGGTACCTGGTGCTGGTAGATGGTATTCCCCGTGATGCGAACAATGTACTTCCTACGGAAATATCTCAGATCACTTTTCTTAAAGGAGCTCAGGCTGTGGTGCTGTATGGAAGCCGTGCGGCCAAAGGGGCTATCTATATCACTACCAAAAGAGGCCAGGGAGATGGGATCAATATCAGTGTACGGGCCAATACCGGATTTAATGTAGCCAAAAGCTATCCGGAATACCTGGGTGCTGCCGAGTATATGACCCTCTATAACGAAGCCCGTGCCAACGATAACCTGGCCCCTCTGTATAGTGCGACCGATATTTATAATTATGGTTCCGGTAGCAATCCGTACCGTTACCCGGATGTGAACTTCTACTCTTCCGACTATATTCAGAAAGCCTATAACCGCTCGGAAGCAACAGCGGAAATATCCGGAGGAGGGCAGCGTGCCAAGTTTTACAGCAATGTAGGGTACTACCGGGTAGGCGATTACCTGAAATTCGGTGAGGGAAAAGACTCTTTCATTGACCGGCTGAACGTCCGGGGAAATGTAGATATGGCGATCAACTCCTTTATCAGCGCCTATGTGAATGCAATGCTACTTTTTACAATGCTAAATCGCCCAATGGTGATTTTTGGGGTGCTGCGGCCGAGTTCCGCCCCAACCGGGTCTCCCCCCCCTTATTCCGTTGAGTTATATCGATCCCAATGCACTGGCTGCCTGGGAACTGTTGGGTACTACCAGTAATATCATCGGTGGTAAATACTTCCTGGGAGGTACCCAGATTGACCAGACCAATGTATTTGCCGATATCTATGCTGCCGGTAGTAGTAAATATACCAGTCGCCAGTTCCAGTTTGATACCGGAGTAGACATAGAACTTGACAGGGTACTTAAAGGACTCTCTTTCCATACCAAATTTGCGGTGGACTATGCCACCACGTATATTACTTCTTATAATAATGTCTATTCTGTGTTTACTCCTACCTGGTCTAACTACGGAGGTCAGGATGTGATCGTAGGGTTAACAAAATATAATAACGATGAGAAGCCGGGTACCCAGAATATTGGTTCCAGTGGGAGTAACCGTACGGTTGCGTTCTCAGGGTATTTTAACTACGAGAATAAGTTTAACGAGGTACACAATCTTTCGGCCATGCTGATCGCCTCCGGATATCAGCAAACCCGCTCGGGAGAGTACTACAATATCAATAATGCCAACCTGGCACTCCAGTTGGGATACAACTACAACCGAAATATTATGCCGATTTCGGGGCTGCCGGCATCCATTCCGGCAAATTACCGAAAGGGAATCGGATTGGTTTCTCCCCCTCCCTTACCCTGGGATGGAGAGTAGGCAAAGAGAACTTCCTGGTCAACTCTTCCGTAGTAGACGATTTTATGCTGAGTGTTTCCGGTAGTATCCTGCAGCAGGATATCGATATTCCCACTTATTATATGTACGAGGAGGGATGGTCCAGAGCTTATGGCTGGAGTTGGTATGACGGTGCTTTGGAGCAGTATAGTATGTCTCTCAGAGGGGTAAACAACGACCTTACCTTTATCAAACGGAAGGAGTTCTCTCTCAATGCCAGAACCTCCCTGTGGGATCAGAAGATTACCGCGGATGCCTCTTTCTTTATCAATTCGGTTGAAGGAGGGGTGATTGAAGCCACTAACCTATTTCCGCTTTATCTCTCTACCGGTTATCCGGATGCCTCTTTCATTCCTTATATAAATTACAATAACACCCGCCGTATGGGGTTCGATTTCAAAGTGAACCTGAACCAGCGTGTAGGCGAAGTGGATCTGAACCTGGGCGTGGCAGGTACTTATTACGATACCAAAGCCACCCGACGGAGCGAGGTAAATGAGTTTGATTACCAGAACCGTCAGGGTCGTCCGGCGGATGGTCTCTGGGGCTTACGGAGCGACGGTCTTTTCCAGAGTTACGAAGAGATCGAGAACTCACCCAGCCAGAATTTCGGGGGAACCGTAAAACCGGGTGATATCAAATACATTGACCAGAATGGCGACGGAGTAATCGACGATCAAGATGTGGTATACCTCGGTAAAAATGGCTGGTATGGGGCTCCCTTTACACTCGGAGTGAACCTTACTGCCAAATGGAGAGATCTTACTTTCTTTGCCCTGGGTACGGGATATTTCGGAGCTTACGGAATGAAGAACGGCTCCTATTACTGGGTATCCGGAGACGATAAATACTCGGCAGTAGTCCGCGATCGCTGGACCGAAGAGACTGCGGCTACAGCAACTTATCCGCGTCTGACCACGGAGAACGGAGATAATAATTTCCGTAATTCCGATTTCTGGATGTATAAAGCCAATCGGTTCAACCTGGCTAAAGTACAGGTTACCTACGATCTGCCGAAACACATTCTTCACAATAGTTTTGTAAAGGGGTGTTCGGTATATGTTAGTGGAGCCAACCTATTGACTATTTCCAAAGAGCGGAAGCACCTGGAGATGAATGTGGGCGGTGCGCCGCAGTCCAGATACTATAACCTGGGGGTAAAAGCTATATTCTAATGATAAAAATGCGATAATATGAAAATAATAAGAAATATAATAGCACTGGTGGTAGTGCTGCCATTGCTTGCCGGATGTCAGGACTTCTTTTCACCACCTTTGGAGAACAACCGTGAAAAGGATGATATTTACAATGATCCCTCTTTTGCACAGGGAATATTGGGATATGCCTATGCGATGCTTCCCTATTCCAACACCTCTGTGACCGATGTAGCCACTGATGATGCGGTGACTAACGACAGAGGGAACAGCTACCTGAGTATGGCTACCGGTTCCTGGGCGGTATTGAACAATCCGATGACCCGCTGGCAGAGTGGCCGGGCTGCTATTCAGTATGTCAATGTGTTCCTGGATATGGCAGATGATATCACCTGGGCTAAAGATGAAAAGATCCATGCCATGTATGCCGACCGTCTGAAAGGAGAGGCCTATGCTATGCGGGCCCTGAATATGTACTACCTGTTAATGAACCACGGAGGATGGACATCGGACGGTAAGCTTCTGGGAATTCCCATTGTAGACGAACCGCAGGATCAATACTCCGACTTCAATGTTCCCCGTAATACCTTCCAGGAGTGTATTGATTTTATCAATGCAGATATTGAGAAAGCGGTAGAACTTCTGCCGTTGCAATATGAGAATATTACCAGTGCGGCCCAGATACCGGCCAAGTACCAGAATATCGGGATTACTAATCCGGGTGACTATAACCGGGTGAATGGGGTAGGTTTCACGGGACGTATCGACCGCCGTATCGCCGAGGCTATCCGTGCCCAGGCCAATCTGTTAGCTGCCAGCCCTGCCTATAGCGAAGGTACTACTGTTACCTGGGCAGAGGTAGCAGGATATGCAGCCACTGTACTGGACCGTATCGGCGGACCGGCAGGATTATCCCCTACGGGTGGTACCTGGTATATGCAGACAGAAGAGATTAAGAATCTGGGCTCCGGAGAGAATCCTGCGGAGATACTCTGGCGCTCAGACAGAGACGATGATGTCGCGGACTATGCAATCGGCATTACACAGGAGAAAAATAATTTCCCTCCTACCCTCTACGGAAGCGGTCGTATCAATCCTACCCAGAACCTGGTGGATGCATTCCCCATGGCCAATGGTTATCCCATTACCGATCAGGCTCGTAGCGGATACGATCCCAACGATCCCTATTCCGGCCGGGATCCCCGTTTGAGCGAGTACGTTATATACAATGGTACCCGTTACAAAGGGGCAGAGATCATTACAGGAGCGTATGGTACCGACAACAACGCCCTGAACCGGGAGAGTACCTCTACCCGTACCGGTTACTACCTGCGCAAATTATTACGTGAGGATTGTGATCCTAATCCGCAGAACAATCTTTCGCAGTGGCACTATACGGTACGTATTCGTTATACGGAACTTTTCCTGATCTATGCGGAAGCTGCCAACGAAGCCTTTGGTCCTACCGGTGTAGGTAATCACGGATACAGCGCATACGATGTGATCAAAGAGATCCGTCGCCGTGCCCTGCAAATTGACGAAGATCCCTACCTGGAAAGTATTAAAAATGACCAGGATAAAATGCGGGAGCTGATCCGTAACGAGTGTCGCCTGGAACTCTGTTTTGAGAACTTCCGGTTCTGGGACCTGCGTCGCTGGAAGGATAACCTTACTGAAACCGCCCGTGGTATGGAGATCGACCGCCGGGACGATGGTACATTGGAGTATAACCCCGCCTGGAGGTAGAGGTAAGAAGCTATGCCGATTATATGTATTACGGTCCTGTTCCCTACGCAGAGATCCAGAAATGGAGCAACCTGCAACAGAACAAGGGTTGGTAAACGAATGAATTACAGAACGCTAAATATTCAAGAATATGAAACTGTTTAAATTACTATCTATATTATCTCTTGGAGCTCTTACTTCCCTGGTAACCTCCTGCCACAACCAGGATATTAGTTTCCCGGATTTTGACGGAGGTACTTCCGTGTACTTTGCTTATCAATATCCGGTACGTACCCTGGTGATGGGAGAAGATACTTATGATACCACACTGGATAACGAACACCGTTTCGAGATCTATGCTACCATGGGAGGAGCATATGCTAATAAAAAGTGGATCGCTATCGATTTTGTGGTAGACCCTTCCCTGTGCGATAAACTTTTTTACGACGAAGAGGAGACGATGCCTGTTATTCCCATGCCCTCCGAATACTATACCCTGAGCAGTAACCAGATCGTACTGGATAAAAAGTTGCAGGGTGCCGTAGGAGTACAGTTGAGCGATGCCTTCTTTGCCGATCCGAAGGCGTTGGAAAATACATACGTGATCCCTCTGTCGATGACCAGTGTGGAGAATGCCGACCGTATTATCCGGGGAACTCCCAAAGAAGAGGATGGAGATACTCCCCGTACCTATGCAGAGGGGTGGAATGTACAGCCGCAGGACTTTGTACTCTATTGTGTGAAGTTTATCAATAAGTGGCATGCCTCTTATCTGCGTCGGGGAGTGGACCAGATCACAGAGAACGGTACTACTACCAACAATGTTCGTCACGCCTCTTCCGTAGAGAAAGACGAAGTGTGTAAGGTGGGCACTGCAAGCCTGACCACCGCTGTTTTTCCCGTCAGTACCTCTATTCCGGGGATAGGCGAAGATGGGGAACCTACCTTGCAGACGCTGACCTGCGATCTGTTACTCAATTTTAACGATAATAACGAGTTCACTATCACTTCGGGTACACAAGGGTTTGCCGCCAGCGGATCGGGTAAGTTTGTAAAGAATGGTGAGAAAAAGAGCTGGGGTAACAAAGACCGCGATGCCATCTATATGGAGTACAATGTAGACTTTGGTATAAGACAGTTCGCTACCAAAGATACGTTGGTTTTCCAGAGCCGTGGTGTGGCGGGAGAGTGGTTTAACCCTTTTTACTTTTTATTAGATGAACTACTAACCGTTTAAATAAAGATGAATATGAAACAATATAAAAAGTTTTTATGGGCGGCTGTTACCGGCGCACTGCTGGTATCCTCCTGTGCAGACGAATTCAATACTGATTTTGAGGTCACCAAACCGGAAGACCTGGCCCGGTATGAATACCTGAATGCGTATGATCATTTAAAAAACTACGTAGACCGTTCCCTCTACCCCAACTTTAAGTTGGGGGCCGGTACTACAGTGGCTGAGTTCCTCGAAAGGGAGCTGGTGTATAGTACAAGGGTAGCCAATTTTGATGAAATGACTGCCGGTAACGCGATGAAATACGCCTCTGTGGTAGACAATACCGGTGCAATGGATTTTTCGCAGGTCGTGAAATTTGTGGCTACGGCCCGGGATGCCGATCTCTCTATTCACGGACATACCCTTGTATGGCATGCGCAGCAGAATAACACTTATCTGAATGAGCTGATTGCTGATGATGTAATAGAGGTTGATCCGGACGAGAAAGTAGAGGTGGAAGATGCTTATGAAGACTATTCAAAGTATACTACTTATCCTTTCTACGACATGAACGACAAGAGGCCGGGAACGACCATAATCAACGAAGAAGGGCAGTTAGAGATTATTAATACTGAGGAAGGCCTGCCAAATTGGGAAATACAGTATTTTGTTGCTGATGGAGTGCCTACTAAAGTAGGTGGTGAATATAAGGTCACTGCCCGTATGCGTGGTACTTCTGATGGTTCACTCACTGTCATGATGGGCGATTGGGGTGCATCCTCTACGGCAGTATTAAACTTCACTACCGAATGGAAAGAGGTAGAAGTTTCTTTGAAGTCGATTCCTACTGAAAGTTGCTTTGTTGTGTTTCAATCAGGTCTTTTTGTAGGTACTATTCAGATAGAGTGGCTGAGGGTTACGCACTTAGACGCTCCGGAAACTTCCTGGTGGGTGAATGTGATCACGAATGGTGATGCGGAGGGCGATGATCTCTCTTGTTTCTTTGCAACAGAAGAAGAATTAGGTGGGGGCCTAAAGCGGCTACTATTGGTGCGCCGGGTACTGGTGCTGATGGTATCGGACGTGCCTTTTTGGTTCAATCGGGTAATAGCGCGCCGGAAAATCATTCTACGCAGTTCTTTGTAAAAGCAACAAAGCAATTTAAGACTAGAGATAAGTATCGGTTTGCCATGAAATACAGAGCTGCAAAAGCAGCTGAGTCTGAAACACAGGCTCATAATGATCCGGGTGGTTATCTTCATTGGCAATTGCTTTCGCCTAATCCAAGCTTTACTACAGAATGACAGGAACAATCCTGGACAGGTACTGCAACAAGCGATCAGGATGGTATGAATACGATTGCTTTTAACCTGGCAGTGTTAAAGGAAGCTAATACGTACTATTTCGATGACATTGTCTTTGAAAAAGAAGAGTCAGGAAATACGATCCCGAAGACTCCGGAAGAGAAAAAAGCGATCCTGACCCAGGCACTGGAAGAGTGGATCGCGGCTATGATGGATGCTACGGATGGGTATGTAAAATCCTGGGATGTAGTGAACGAGCCAGGATGACGGAGATCCGTACGCACTCAAAAGCGATCCTAACAATATGGACAAAGATAACTTCTACTGGCAGGATTACCTGGGTAAAGAGTATGCCCGTGAAGCGATCAAGTTTGCCCGCCAGTATGGAGGCGATGACCTGAAGCTGTTCATTAACGACTATAACCTGGAGGCTACTTATAACAACAATGCCAAGTGCGAAGGTTTGATCGAGATGATCAAGTACTGGGAGTCTGACGGTGTGACCAGAATTGATGGTATCGGTACCCAGATGCATGTATCTTACAACATGGATCCTGAAAAACAGAAAAAGCAGGAAGAGTGTATCGTCCGAATGTATGAACTGATGGTGGCTACCGGTAAGCTGGTGAAGGTAACTGAACTTGATATGGGAATCCTGGATGAGAACGGAAATACGATCAAAACTCCGGATCTTACTTTTGAACAGGAGCAACTCATGGCCGATTTCTATACCTTCATTGTACAGAAATACCTCGAAATAGTTCCGGC
Source organism: Bacteroides sp. (assembly GCA_021203405.1). Classification (GTDB taxonomy): domain Bacteria; phylum Bacteroidota; class Bacteroidia; order Bacteroidales; family Bacteroidaceae; genus Bacteroides. The sequence continues at coordinate 4,813 of JAJQBG010000390.1, read as the reverse complement.
AGACCAGCAGGCTGGTATTACCCACTGGAGCCCGACATATAGTCCGGAAGACAGTAGTTGGAGAGGTGGCGAACCGATCGGTTTGTGGGATATCAATTACAACCGTAAGCCTATGTATGAAGGTTTTGTAAAAGGCCTTACAGGTGAAAAATAATTTTATGTGCGTTTTAAATTGATCTGTAATATCCTGAAAGGGTTACAAATTAAGTAAAGCAGATAGATTTGTTTTGATAGCGGGGTCCGGAAAGGGGCTCCGCTATTTTTTCTGTTCCCTTTCTTTTCCCGATGAACACAGGAACACAGAATGACAAAGGCAGGAGTACTTTTTATGATAAATGACCAAAATATATCCGTTAAAAACTTGTCTATTTTTAAAAATAAAACTTTCTTTGTTGGTAATCTTAATTTGAATTATGAATTCGAAATTTGTACTAATACTATGCTTGCTGGCTATCATAGTTACAGGAGGATATGCTCAATCAGACAGACTCTTTACTGCCGATAAAGAATTATCAAACAACCTGATCAATCAGGTATACCAGGACCAGCGGGGTATTATCTGGATCGCCACTGAGGATGGATTAAATAGTTACGATGGTTCCAAATTTACGATCTACAAACACAACTCCCAGGAGGAAAATTCTCTTTTGAACAGCTATGTGCATACACTGTTCGAAGATAGCAGGGGCCTGTTTTACATAGGGTTGTTCAATGGTTTGCAAACGTATGATTATGCGACAGATACATTTAGTAAGATCCCGCTTTTTCTGGATAACGGAGAGATCTTTGATGCGCATGTCACTGCTATTTTAGAGCGTAATAACGGAGATGTACTTATCGGAACCTCCGGGCATGGGGTCTTTCAGGTAGAGTTTGATGGGCCTTCTCTAAAGGCTGTAAGGCTTCCGTATCCCGATCTTATTTTAGTGAATGCCCTTTACGAAGATAGAAAAGGGGATCTTTGGATCGCTACGGATAATAAACAATTGTCCTGCCTGGGCAGGGATGGGAACTGGAAGCACTATTTTGAGAATGACAGGGTGGTTTATAATATTTCCGGTTTTTGTGAGGACCGGGAGGGAAATTTATACATTGGGAGTACCAGTAAAGGGTTGTTCGTTTATCAGCAGGATACGGATTCTGTGGTGGCTGTTCCTTATTTCAGGGATCCGGAATTGCCGATCAAATCCTTGTATGTGAACAGGGAGGGGAAATTTATATCGGGACAGACGGGTATGGAATAAAAGTGTATGATCCGGTTGAGAAAAAAACAGGGGAGGGGAACTTTAATATAACCACGTTTGATTTTTCCAAATCCAAAGTCCATTCCATTATGGAAGATAGGAGTGGAAATGTATGGTTGGGGATCTTCCAGAAGGGAGTGATGATGTTACCTAACCAAATGACTAAATTCAACTATATAGGGTATAAATCGGTTTCCAATAATATCATCGGTTCCAATTGTGTGATGGCTATCTGTATGGATCACCAGGGGAATCTATGGGTAGGAACGGATAATGACGGGATCTATGCCATTACTCCGGATGGAAAACAGAAAGCTCATTTTGCTCCTTCTATTTCTCCCTCTTCTGTGCCTTCGACTGTATTGTCTGTTTACGAAGATTCCAATCATACTCTCTGGTTGGGCTCCTACCGGAATGGGATGGCTAAGATGGATCCGGAGACAGGAAGATGTGAATATATCGCTTTGGTGGATGAAAACCAGAATCCGGTAGAGCGTGTCTACGATATTACGGAGGACGGGAACAAAACGTTATGGATCGCTACCATGGGAGCCGGATTGTACTCCATGGATCTTACTACTTCTGAGCTTACTCACTATCCGCAGGTAGATGGAACCCAATACCGGATGGAGAGTAATGTGTTACACAACGGATGGATCAATTGTGTACTGGCGACCCGGAACGGAAAAATTTACCTGGGAACGCACGATGGTATCAGTTGCCTGGATATTGCCGGTAACGATTTTGTCTCTACTTATGGGGTGAACCGCCTGTTCCAGGGCTATATTGTGTATTCGCTGTATGAAGACCTGGCAGGGAATATTTGGGGAGGAACCTCCTACGGACTGATCTGCATTCATAGTAAGACCCTGCAGATGAATACTTACAATACGACCCACGGGCTTCCCAGTGATGTGGTTTGCGCGGTCAAGGAAGACAGGGACCGCAACCTGTGGATCAGTACCAACCACGGTATTTCCCACCTCGATCCGGGATCGCAGAGCTATATCAATTATTATTCCGGGGATGGTTTACAGGGCAATGAATTCAGTAAGGGGGCTGCCTGGGTAGATCAAACGGGTAATATTATATTCGGGGGGTTGAGTGGGATCACCTGGTTCAACCCGGATAAGATCACCAGTGAGACCCGGCAGATCGAGGTTCGGATCACGGGATTTTATATCCATGACCAGCCGGTTAAAAAGGGAATGAGATCCGGTAAGTATGATATCATTGATACTTCGGTGATGGATGCCAAAATGTTTAACCTGGCTCACAAGGATAATTCGTTCACGATCGAACTCTCTACCATGGACTTTAATAATCCGGAGCATATTACTTATATGTACTCCATGAACCACGATAACTGGATCAGCCTGAGTCCGGGAACCAACCGGATTGCATTTAACAACCTGAATCCGGGTACTTACCATTTCTATATTAAAGCGGATGGTTATAATGCCTATTCCGAAGAGAAGGAGATCGTGATCCAGATATATCCTGCCTGATATGCCTCTGCCGGTGCAAAGATCATTTATTACCTGATCGGCCTGGGCCTTATTTATCTGCTTGTGCAGCAGGTACGTCATCGGTATGAAGCCCGCCAAAGGGCACAGGAGCATCTGCACGCGGAGGAGATAAATGAAGCTAAACTGCAATTCTTTATCAATATATCCCACGAGATCCGCACACCGATGTCTCTTATTATAAGCCCACTGGAAAAATTAATGGCTACCGATAAAGATAGCGAGCGGCAGAAGAGTTATTCTATTATCCGCCGGAATTCGGAACGGATCCTTCAGCTTATCAATCAGTTGATGGATATCCGTAAGATAGACAAAGGACAAATGCTGCTCGAATTTCAGGAAACCGATCTGGTTACATTACTTCAGGATATCTATACTATCTTTGATTTTCAGGCGAAGGTAAGAAATATAGATTTCCGTTTTCATTATTCAACAGAGAGTCTCAATGCCTGGATTGATCCGAAGAATTTTGATAAGATCATTATCAATGTTTTATCCAATGCGTTAAAGTTCGCTCCGGCGAACGGACAGGTGGCTCTCTTTTTAAATACGGTCCGGGATGAAACAGGAGAGTTTGCAGAGATAGTCATTACTGATAGTGGGATCGGGGTGAGCGAATCGGAGATAGAACGTATTTTTGATCGTTTTTACCAGATCCGTAACAGCCAGAACAATTCAAATATGGGCACCGGTATCGGTCTCCATCTTACCCGTTCCCTGGTAGAGCTTCATCACGGGAGTATCCGGGTAGAGAATAATCCCGACGGAAAGGGGTGTAGTTTTATAATCCGTCTTCCTTTGGGGAAAGAACATTTATCTCCGGAAGAGGTAAAAGAGCGGTCGGTACTTCCGGCCCGGGTGGTTTCTCCCGCTGTTTATAGGGAGAACCCTCTGCCGGAAGAGGAGAAAAAGATCCGATCCAGAAGTAAGTGGAGAGTCCTGATCGTAGAAGATGATGATGAGATCCGGAACTATATGTCCGGGGAGCTCTCGGAAGAGTATCATATTACCGAAAGTGTCAACGGAAAAGAGGCGCTTGCCCTGATCCTGGAGAACGCACCCGATCTGGTTATCAGTGATATTATGATGCCGGAGATGGATGGGATCACTCTTTGCCGGAAGATCAAACAGAATGTGAATATCAATCATATTCCGGTCATTCTCCTGACTGCCAAATCTGGGGAAGAGGATAACCTGGAGGGATTAAGTATCGGTGCCGATGCCTATCTCACGAAACCTTTCAGCCTGGAGATCGTAAAGAAAACCATTGAGAATATCATAAAGAACCGGGAGATCCTGCGGAATACCTTCAATGGAAACCAACAGCAGGCAGAAAATATCCAGGAGATAAAGATGAAGACCCCGAACGAGAGGTTGCAGGAAAGAGTCATGTTCCTGATCAATGAAAACATAGCCAATCCTGATCTCAGTGTGGAGATGATCGCTGCCGGGGTGGGTATCAGCCGGGTGCACCTGCACCGGAAACTGAAAGAGTTGACCAATCAGTCAACCCGCGACCTGATCCGGAACATCCGGTTGAAGCAGGCTGCTACGCTACTCTCCTCCGGCAAACCGGTTGATACGGCTGAAGTGGCGTATGCGACAGGGTTTACCCATATGTCTTACTTTTCGTTCGTTTTTAAGGAGATGTATGGGATGTCGCCGAAAGCTTATCTGGAGAAGCATTTGCAGGATAAGTCTTGATCATTGAGTAGGTTAATGCAAGCATCATCTTCCGGAACCCATCTCTTTTTCCCATACTAAGTAGGCAAATCGGACAATATGTCCTGACAGGATTCAGATCGGGAGATACTCTCCCGATGAACCCAGTTGTCTCTTTTGTCATCATAAAATTAACACCATGTCATTATCGAAGCGTTCTATCATTTAATATAGTGCGCACTACCAATGACGAATCTTCCCAATACACTCACAATCAGTGTGTTTATTTTGTCATCCTGAACGTAGTGAAGGATCTCGTTATCCCTCACAGACGCAGAAAAGATCCTTCGACTACGCTCAGGATGACAAAAAACGTCATTA
>JAJQBG010000043.1 GCA_021203405.1 Bacteroides sp. | reverse complement strand
TTTCTTTTTAAACAACCCTTAACAAATAAAAGATAAATATTAACAACGATTCCCGTTTTTGTGTCGGAAAATCGTTCCAGTTTCTTCGGAATTATCAAAGAAAATAGTATATCTTTGGTATCTCTTTGAAAAAAAGAACACCCTTACAGAGTATGTTACAGACACTTAAAAATTATTTCGGTTACACCTCTTTCCGTCCCCACCAGGAAGAGATCATTTCCCACGTAATGAAAGGAGAAGATTCGTTGGTACTAATGCCTACCGGAGGCGGGAAATCCATTTGTTACCAGCTTCCTGCCCTCTTAATGGAAGGCACTGCAGTGGTCATATCGCCTCTTATTTCCCTGATGAAAGACCAGGTAGATGCCCTGAATGCGAACGGCATACCGGCAGGTGCCCTTAACAGCGGGAATAGCGAAAGTGAAAATATGGCCCTCCGAAGGAAATGCATTGAGGGAAAAATCAAACTTCTTTATATCTCTCCTGAAAGATTACTTACAGAAATGGAGTATTTATTTCAGGAAATACACATATCCCTCTTTGCCGTCGACGAAGCCCACTGTATTTCACAATGGGGACACGATTTCCGGCCGGAGTATAATCAGTTGAAAATTATCAAAAAGAATCACCCGGATGTTCCGGTCATCGCACTCACGGCGACAGCCGATAAGATCACCCGGCAGGACATCCTGGAACAACTCAACCTGCGCTCTCCCTACACCTTTATCACCTCCTTTGACCGCCCCAACCTCACCCTTACAGTGAAGACAGGCTTATCAGGAAGCGATAAGAACAGGTCCATTATAGAGTTTATCCGTAACCATCCGGGAGAAAGCGGGATCATCTACTGCCTGAGCCGGAGCAATACGGAGAAAGTAGCAGAGACCCTCCGGAAGAACGGAATATCCACCGGAGTGTACCACGCTGGCCTGAGTAACCTGCAAAGAGAAAAGACCCAGAACGATTTTATCAACGACCGCGTACAGGTAGTCTGTGCCACCATTGCTTTTGGAATGGGTATCGATAAATCCAATGTACGCTGGGTTATGCATTATAACCTTCCCAAAAATATCGAAAGCTTTTACCAGGAGATAGGGCGTGCAGGAAGAGACGGGATGAAAAGTGACACCATACTCTATTATTCCCTGGCCGACCTGATCATGCTGACCAAATTTGCCAACGATAGCGGCCAACAAACCATGAACCTGGAAAAACTCCAGCGCATGCAGCAATACGCGGAAGCAGATATTTGCCGGCGGAGGATATTACTGAATTATTTCGGGGAATCCATGGATTGCGACTGCGGGAATTGCGACGTATGTAAAAATCCACCCGAACGCTTTGACGGAAGCATTCTGGTACAAAAAGCACTCAGCGCTATGATACGTACCGGGCAAAAAGTATCTACCCGGCAACTGATCGATATCTTACGGGGTAATTTCACCAAAGAGATCACAGAAAAAGGATTTGAAAAACTGAAAACGTTCGGTGCCGGAAGAGATATCCCGGGACGGGACTGGCAAAACTACCTGGTACAGATGCTCCACCTCGGGTATGTGGAAATCGCCTATAACGAGAACAACTACCTGAAGATGACCCCTCCCGGCAAAGAGGTATTATACGGAAGAGAAAAAGCCATGCTGGTTACTATCAAACAGGAAGAGTTTGTACCCCGCAAAGGCAGGAAAAAGAAAAGTACTTCCCAGGGTATCCCGGGCGCAGCAAAAGAGGTTGTTTTACAAAGCAGCGACGAGCTCTTGTTCGAAAAATTACGTGCCTTGCGCAAAAAACTGGCAGAAGAGATGGCTCTACCCCCTTATATCATCTTAGCAGACAAAGTACTGAAATCTCTCTGCGACAACAAACCCACCACCGTAGAAGAGTTCGGAGAGGTAAACGGTATCGGAGAATACAAAAAAGAAAAATACGGAAAAATATTTACCCGAGTCATTAAAGAACACCTGAAAGAGAGCTGATAAAAAGCTCTCTTCCTATTTGCATTTCCGTAACTGCTCCTGCAGGTCGGCGCGGGGAATTCCCAGTTCGATAGCCTTTTCAAAATCCTCCCGGGCCCCTTTCTTTTTATCCTGGCTCAATAGTACATCTCCTCTCAATAAATAGGCATCCACTAAGGCAGGAGACAATTCAAGGGCTCTGTCCAGATCGGCCAGAGCTACCTCATACTGTTGCATTTCACGCTCTACCCCTGCCCGGGAGACATACAATACAGCATCTTCCGGATACTCCATCAGTAAAGCATTCAACAGTTCCAGCGATTGAGCATACTCTTTTATATCCTGGTAAACAGTAGCCATTCCAAAACGGGCATGATAATTCGAAGGATCAAGCTGCAATACCTTATTAAAATCAATACGGGCCGCTTTATAATCTTTCCGGATCAGGTAAATATAGGCACGCATCTGATAAGCTTCCAGGTTCTCCCTGTCCACATCCAGCACCTGGCAATAATCAATAAAAGCCTTGTCCGTCTCTCCTGCCTGTACATACAGGGATGCACGGTCCAGAAGCACCGGAACAGAGTAAGGAAGCAGGTTCAGTGCCAGCGTATAAGACTCAATGGCATCCTCGTAACGGGCCATCCGGCGCTGAACCGTACCCAGGTTAGAGAACAGAAGTGCATTCTTTACATTATAAGGTTCTACTTTCAAAGCCTCCTGAAAATATTGCTCCGCCTCTTCCAGCCGATTTTCCTCAGCCATTTCAATCCCTTTTTCTGCCAGTTCCTGATAGATGGACTGAGCCTGTACAGAGGAAAAAAGAGCCGCAAAGAGCGATAACAATATATATTTTTTCATATCAATCCAGTATATAGGCATCAAATGCATAGAGTTCCGTAGAGAGATACCTCTCCCCCGTATCCGGCAATAAGGCAACGATCTTTTTATCTTTAAACTCCTCCCTCAAAGCTGACTGGCGGGCCACATACACAGCAGCCCCCGAAGAGATACCGGCCAGTACTCCTTCCGTGGATGCCAGTTCGCGCCCGGCACGGATCGCATCGTCGTCCGCCACCATCACCACTTCGTCTACCACAGCAGGATCATAAATAGGAGGAATAAAATTAGCCCCTATACCCTGGATCCGATGAGGTCCCGCCTGCCCTCCACTTAACAACGGGCTCGAAGCAGGCTCTACAGCGATCACCCGGATGTCCGGGTTATACTCCTTCAAACGGGTACCCACTCCGCAAACAGTTCCGCTGGTACCGACACAAGCAACAAACAGATCGATTTCTCCCTCCGTATCTCTCCAGATCTCTTCAGCCGTCGTAGCCTGATGAGCAGCAGGATTGGCCGGATTCTCGAATTGCTGCAAAATGACAGCACCCGGGATCTCACGTTTCAACTCCTGTGCCCTCTCTACAGAGCCTTTCATACCGGTTGTACCATCCGTCAACACGATCTCCGCCCCCAGAGCACGCAGCAGGTTCCGCCGTTCTATGCTCATTGTTTCCGGCATAGTAAGGATCAACCGGTATCCTTTGATAGCCGATACCATAGCCAGTCCGATCCCCGTATTTCCACTGGTCGGTTCTATAATAGTCGCTCCGCTTGTTAAGATGCCTTTCTCTTCAGCATCTTCGATCATTGCCAGGGCTACCCGGTCTTTTACACTTCCACCGGGATTAAAACCCTCCAGCTTCGCAATAAGAGGAGTATTTAAACCATGCTTTTTACTATATCTTCCCAGCTCCAGCAAAGGAGTATTACCGATGAGATCCGTCAGTTGATTTGCGATTTTTGCCATGTCGTATCTACTTATTATAATATCACAAAGATAAGGAAGAAAAACTTTTAAATTCCTAAGTTGTTTAAATAAATACCTAAAAATTTATAAGTCAAAACTAAACCGGATCAGCTATGTCGCAGGGCCATTCACACGCTCATTCCCATTCCCATACGCCAGGGTTACACTCCCTGAACAAAGCCTTTATCACCGGTATCCTGCTGAACCTCCTGTTTGTCTTTGCCGAATTCGGGGCAGGCTTATAGTTCGATTCCCTCGCCCTGTTAGCAGATGCCGGACACAACCTGAGTGATGTAGTAAGCCTTGTACTGGCCCTGCTTGCCTTCCGCCTGGCCAAAGTAAAAGCAAACGACAACTATACATACGGTTATAAAAAAAGCACCATCCTGGTATCACTGCTCAATACCATTATCCTGATCATAGCCGTAGGAGGGATCTTTTTCGAAAGCATCCACAAGCTCCACAACCCGACGGAGATCCCCGGAACAGCGATTGCAGCAGTAGCCGGTATCGGCGTCCTTATCAACGGGTTCACTGCCTATCTCTTCATCAAAGAGAAAGACCGGGACCTCAATGTAAAAGGCGCCTATCTCCACATGGCAGCCGATACCCTGGTCTCTGTGGGAGTGGTGATCTCCGGGATAGTGATCAACCGTACCGGATGGTACATCATAGACCCTATCCTCGGGATCGTGATCGCCCTGGTCATCCTTTTATCCACTTTCAGTCTCCTGCACGACAGTATCCGGCTCTCTATGGATGGAGTACCCACCGGTATCCGGAAAGAGGAGATCGAAACGCTGATCCGGGAAACACCCGGTGTAAAAGGGTTCTACCACATCCATATCTGGGCCATCAGTACCACTGAGAACGCCTTAACAGCTCATATCATTATCGACAACTATAATCAAATGGAGGAGATCAAAGAGAAGCTCCGGAAAGAACTGGAAGCACACCAAATAACACACGCCACCCTGGAATTCGAAAAAGAGGGGACCGTATGCAACCGGCAATGTGAACTGCAAAAAGAGCAGCCATAAAAAAGCGCTGAAAACCCGGTCCGGGCCTTCAGCGCTACCTCTTTATCTATCAGGGAATTAATTCTCCTTGATATAATTAACGATCCAACTTCCTACTTCCGAAGTAGAGCACCCTTTTTCTCCCTCTACCTGGATATCCCGCGTACGAACATTCGCATCCATAGAGGCATCCACAGCCCTGCGGATCAGTTCAGCCTCCTCTTTCAGGTTAAAAGCATAATCAAACATCATAGCAGCAGAAAGAATAGTAGCCAACGGATTGGCGATATTCTGTCCGGCAGCCTGCGGCCACGACCCGTGGATCGGCTCAAACACAGAAGTATGCGTACCGATAGAGGCCGAAGGAAGCAATCCCATAGAACCGGTAATCACAGAACCCTCGTCCGTCAGAATATCCCCGAACATATTTTCCGTAACCATTACATCAAAATCAGTCGGCCACTGGATCATACGCATCGCAGCATTGTCTACAAACATATATTCAGTCTCTACCTCCGGGTAATTGGGTTCGATCTCTTTGGATACCTCTCTCCACAGACGCGAAGTAGCCAACACATTCGCCTTATCAACGATCGTCAGTTTCTTACGACGTTTCATGGCATACTCATACGCCAGGGTAACAATACGGGTCACCTCTTCACGGGTATATGCGCACGTATCGTAAGCTATGTTCCCATCTTCCGAGCGGCCCTGCGGGCGTCCGAAATAGAGCCCTCCTGTCAGTTCACGGATACACATAAAATCAGCCCCTCTTACCAGGTCCGGACGCAGCGGCGATTTATGGATCAGACTCTCAAACGTAGTGACCGGACGGATATTGGCATACAGCCCCAGCTTTTTACGCATAGCCAGCAATCCCTGCTCCGGACGTACCTTAGCCGAGGGATCGTTATCAAATTTAGGATGTCCAACGGCTCCGAAAAGCACTGCATCACTCTTCATACAAAGTTCGTGCGTTTCATCGGGATAAGGATTACCCACTTTATCGATCGCATCCGCTCCGCAGATGGCATATTTATACATCAATTCGTGTCCAAACTTCTCACACACAGCTTGGGTCACCCCCAAAGCCTGTTCAATGATCTCCGGTCCGATCCCGTCGCCCGGCAAAACGGCAATGTTTACTTTCATACCTGATTATTCTGTTTTAAAACTTAAATTCATACAAGATCCGCCTCTCCCGCCAACCGGGGAAGACGGACCGTTATTGGTTTATTGATACTCTTCGATCATATTCAGCATCTTGATAGTAGCTTTGATGGCAGCCTCCGTCTGGTCGGCATCCAGTCCCCGGGTATGGAACACCCTATCCTGGTACTTCCAGGTGATCACCGTTTGTACAAACGCATCCGTACGCCCTCCCGGAGGGATCGTTACCGCATAATTAAGCAACATCGGGAATTTTCTTCCCAGTGTCTTCTTGTAGATCAGGCGCAAAGCCCGTGCGAACGCGTCGTATTGTCCGTCCCCCGAAGAGCTGCTTTCATACAACTCTCCGTTGATCTCAATACTCAGGGAGGCCATGGGTTTCAGTCTGTGGGCCAGGGTTACAAAATAACTCTTCAGTACCACCTTGTTACTGGCACCGTTGTGCTTCAGCACATCCGAAATAATATAAGGAAGATCCTCCTGGGTAACCAGCTCCTTCTTATCCCCCAGTTCAATGATCCGTTCCGTAACCTTACGCATCGCATCTTCGTCCAGTTCCAGCTCCAGGCTCTCCAGGTTCTTGCGGATATTCGCTTTACCGCTGGTCTTACCTAAAGCATATTCCCGGACACGCCCGAAACGCTCCGGAAGCAGGTCATTGTAATAAAGCTTATCCTTGCTATCTCCGTCCGCATGCACACCGGCTACCTGGGTGAATACATTCTCACCCACGATCGGTTTATTGGGAGGAATAATGATTCCGGAGTAAGACTCTACCACCCGGCTTACATCATTCAACCGGCTCTCGTCAATGTGGGTCACCGCATTGAAATGATCCTTCAGGATAGCATGTACACTGGCAAGCGGCGCATTCCCGGCCCGCTCTCCCAGACCATTAATAGTGGTATGTAACCCCTTTACACCGCTCAGTACAGCAGCCAGTACATTGCTGACAGCCAGGTCGTAATCATTGTGAGGATGGAAATCAAAATGAAGATCCGGGTACCGTTTCTTCATTTTACGCATAAATTCTACGACCTGCAACGGATTCAGGATACCCAGTGTATCAGGGAGCATAAAACGCTTGATAGCGGAATCTTTAAGTCCGTCCACCATCTGGAAAACATATTCCGGAGAACTCTTCATCCCGTTGCTCCAGTCTTCCAGGTAGATATTGACATCTACCCCCTGCTCGTCCGCATACCGGACCACTGCCAGAATCTCATCAATGTGTTCTTCAGGCGTACGTTTAAGTTGTTGCGTACAATGTTTCAGAGAACCTTTGCACAACAGGTTGATCACCCTTCCGCCGGCACTCCTTATCCAGTCAACCGACGTTTTACCATCCACAAAGCCCAGTACTTCGACCCGGTGGAGCATGTTGCGATGGGCAGCCCAGTCACAGATCATTTTGACGCCTTCAAACTCCCCGTCAGAGACCCGGGCAGAGGCCACTTCAATGCGGTCTACCTTCAGCTCCTCCAACAAGAGACGGGCGATCATCAGTTTTTCATGGGGGACGAACGACACTCCGCTGGTTTGTTCACCGTCGCGGAGTGTCGTGTCCATGATCTCTATTTTGACTTCTCTTCCCATGATTCGATCTTATCTTTGTTAGTCAGCAGATAGTCAATATCGTCCAGCCCATTCTCCAGACAATGTTTTTTATAAGAGTTAATTTCAAATGTTTCGCTACGTCCCGTAGCCTTATTGGTAATCGTCTGTGCCGGAAGGTCGACTTCCACTTCTGCTTTAGGATCCTTTTCGATCGAAGCAAAAAGCTCTGCCAGAAAATCCTCGCTCACCACAACCGGAAGCACAAAATTATTCAACGCATTGTTCCGGAAGATATCCGCAAAGAAGCTGGATACCACTACACGGAATCCATAACCGGCAATCGCCCAGGCCGCATGCTCACGGCTCGAACCCGAACCGAAATTCTTACCTCCTACCAGGATTTTCCCACTATAGGTAGGATCATTCAATACGAACGATTCGATCTTATTTCCCTCTTTATCATATCTCCAGTCACGGAAAAGGTTATCTCCGAAACCCTCCCGGGTAGTCGCTTTGAGGAAACGTGCCGGAATGATCTGGTCTGTATCCACATTCTCAAGAGGTAACGGAATGCAGGTAGATGTCAATATATTAAATTTTTCTTTCATCTTAGTCTTTCTTTTAAAGGTATTACATCATGGTACGAGGATCGGTAATAACGCCTGTTACCGCAGCAGCAGCGGCAACCAACGGGCTTGCCAGCAAGGTTCTGGCTCCCGGTCCCTGTCTTCCCTCAAAGTTACGGTTGGAAGTAGAGACCGCATATTTACCGGCAGGAACCTTATCGTCGTTCATAGCCAGACACGCCGAACATCCCGGCTGACGGATCTCAAATCCCGCCTCTTCCAGCACTTTATCGAGGCCCTCTTCCCGGATCTGCTCATCGACCATCCAGGAACCCGGCACCAACCAGGCTACTACACCTTCCGCTTTTTTCTTTCCTTTTACCAGAGCGGCAAAGTCACGAAAATCTTCAATACGTCCGTTCGTACACGATCCCAGGAATACATAATCAATTTTCTTACCCAGCAAAGACTCTTCCGGCGCAAATCCCATATACTCCAGAGACTTCAGATAAGAGATGCGACCCGCTTCGTCCACGCTCTCCAGCGCAGGGATCTTATCCGTAATACCCATACCCATACCCGGATTGGCACCGTAGGTGATCATCGGTTCTATATCTTCGGCACGGAAAGTGATCTCCTTATCAAATGTAGCATCCTCATCGCTCTTAAGCGTCTTCCAGTAAGCCAGTAATTTTTCCCACTCCTCACCCTGGGGCACATACTCTCTACCTTTGATATACTCAAAAGTAACTTCGTCCGGAGCGATCATTCCTCCACGGGCACCCATCTCGATAGAGAGGTTACACAACGTCAGACGTCCCTCCATAGAGAGGCTGCGTACTGCCTCACCGGCATACTCCACAAAGTACCCGGTAGCCCCTCCGGTTGTCATCTGAGCAATGATATAGAGAGCCATATCCTTGGCAGTTACCCCTTTGGCCAGTTTACCCTCTACGGATATACGCATGGTCTTAGGCCGTGACTGTAAAATACACTGAGAGGCCATCACCATCTCCACTTCACTGGTACCGATACCAAAAGCAACCGCCCCCATAGCACCGTGCGTAGAAGTATGTGAGTCACCACATACGATCGTCATGCCCGGCAGGGTCAATCCCCGTTCAGGACCCACCACATGGATAATACCATTCTTCGGATGCAACATACCAAAGTGATTCAACCCGAACTCAGTCGCATTCTGCGCCAGCGTCTCTACCTGCGTCCGTGAGATCTCATCCTCAATGGTTTTATCCTGATCATGTGTCGGCGTATTGTGGTCCGGCATACAGAAGATCTTTTCAGGACGGAAACACTTCAGGCCACGGGCACGCATTCCGGCAAAAGCCTGCGGGCTGGTTACTTCATGACAATACAACCTGTCAATATATAATTGGGTAGGTCCGTCCGTAACCGTAGTTACTACGTGGGCATCCCAGATCTTGTCAAACAATGTATTCATTTCTTCTTACTCTTCTATGTTAGTTAGTAAACTTGTTAATACAATCAATGTAGGCTTCTACCGAGGCAGCTACAATATCGGTATTCGCTCCGAAGCCATAGTATTCACGTCCGTCATACTCTACCTGTATGTGTACCTTACCCACATCGTCACTTCCCTTGCTGATCGCCTGGATCGTGAACTCCCGCAAAGACATCTGGCGGTTAATGATCTTTTTAAGGGCTTTGATGGCAGCATCTACCGGGCCATTCCCGCTGGCAGCAGCCTCAAAGCTTTCGCCGGCAATGTTCAAACCGATACTTGCCACCGGACGTACCCCTACCCCACTGGTTACTTGTAAATATTCCAGTTTGATGCGATGATTCTCCGTACGGTCCGCACCGGCAATCACCAGAATATCATCGTCGTTAATATCTTTCTTACGGTCTGCCAGTTTCAGGAACTCTTCGTATACCTTATCCAGTTTTTCCTGCTCCAATTCAATTCCCAATACAGACAATCTGTGTTTCAATGCTGCCCGACCACTGCGTGCGGTCAGTACGATCGAGTTATCGTTGATACCCACATCCTGCGGATTAATAATTTCATACGTCTGGGTGTTTTTCAGTACACCATCCTGGTGAATACCCGAAGAGTGAGCAAATGCATTCTTACCCACGATCGCTTTATTGGGTTGCACCGGCATGTTCATCAGGCTGGATACCATGCGGCTGGTCGGATAAATTTTCTGGGTATTGATATTGATATCAATATTCAGTTCCCGATGACTTTTCAGGATCATCGCAACCTCTTCCAGCGAGGCATTTCCTGCCCGCTCTCCGATCCCGTTGATCGTCACCTCCACCTGCCGGGCACCATTCAGTACTCCGCTGATCGTATTCGCAGTAGCCATACCCAGGTCGTTATGACAATGAGTAGAGAGAATAGCGTTCTCAATTCCATCCACATGATCCATCAGGTATTTGATCTTTGCTCCATACTCCGAAGGGAGGCAATACCCGGTAGTATCCGGAATATTCACCACCGTAACCCCTGCCTTGATAACAGCCTCTACCACACGGGCCAGGTATTCATTATCCGTACGGCCGGCATCCTCTGCATAGAACTCCACATCATCCACAAAGCGTCTCGCATACTTTACAGCCTCTACAGCCCGCTCAATGATCTCCTCCCGGTTGGAGTTGAATTTATATTTAATGTGGGAATCAGAAGTACCGATCCCTGTATGGATACGTTTACGCTTGGCATATTTCAGTGCATCGGCAGCTACCTCAATATCTTTTTTTACAGCACGGGTCAGCGCGCAAATAGTAGGCCAGGTAACCGCTTTGGAGATCTCGATCACCGAATTAAAATCTCCCGGACTTGAAACAGGGAAGCCCGCCTCAATAACATCTACCCCCAATGCTTCCAGTGCACGGGCCACCTGGATCTTTTCTACAGTATTCAACTGACATCCCGGTACCTGTTCACCATCTCTCAATGTGGTATCAAAAACAAATAATCTGTCACTCATCTTAGTATATATTATGTTTTTATAAATAAGCGATTATAGAAAGCCTTTCACACATGGAAGTGAGAAAGGCTTTCTATATATCCTATTGTGCATATTTACGCACGACACTCACTTCCGACCGGCTTTGCCAGTAGAGAAATAATACCGCATAGTAGAATATGTATTGAACTGTTCATTCTATCTTATTTTTATGATGGGGCAAAGGTAGAAGATTTATTCCGATATACAAAATAATTCGTAAGTTATTTCTATAAAAAAATATCATTTCATAACTTCAACTCCCCCTTCACCTATGAAATAACAATTCAGGCGGCATTTGGTTAAAGAAAAAAGAGTAATAAATCCATTCCGGAAATATTACCCTTTTCTCTTTTCAGTGTTCTGAACTATTAATTATTCAGCAGCTTCCGCTTTTTCCTGGCAACAAGCTTCTCCTTCTGCTTTTTCTTTGCAGCATTCGGTAGAGTCTTTTTTGCAGCACTCTCCCTCTTCCGCTGTAGGACAAGCTTCTGTTACTTCTACTACTTCAGCTTCAGCTACTTCATTGTTAGCTGCTTTGCTACCGCATGCACTCATAGCAAATGCAAATGCTACGGCCATCATTGACATAAATACTTTAGTTCTCATAATTTTCCTGCTTTAAACGTTTAAAAATGCATTTCGGTTGCAAAGATAGAATCTCTGGCAATGATATACAAATTTGAAAGGAAGGAATTCGACCCGGGTCTATCCGGAAAAGGATCCTTTTTTATAAAATAGCAGATCCGGATAGTCTCTCTTTTATTATAGTAGCGGTTGTAAGGTGCATTTGACCCTGGGGAATTTTACAGGTATACCCACTCTCTCATATCAATTAAAAACGAAAAAAATCTCCCATTCTCCCACCGGACAGGGCTTTTATTTTGTAAATCAGCGCATTAAGATGGTGGGAGATGCGAAAAAGTATCTCCCACCATCTCCCATATCTCCCACCATTTCATCGTAGGGACGCGGCTATGTACTGGTGTCCGGTTCACTCATTTAAGGTTTTGGGAACTATCAAAATAACACTAATTTCCTCTGATTTCTTCTGAAAACCCGGAGGGTTTAATATGAACCAACGGTCAGCGAAGCTAATAACCCCCAGTGAAGTGAAGTAAGGGCAAGGCCCGTAACGAAGCGACTGGGGGTAGTAAGCCTATCTTCACCCTCAACCCCGAGCGGGTTAAATTATTTATCGGATATAAAAACAGGGTAAATGTAGGCTATATTACATATAATAAAGCATGTATGCATTCAACCCGCTTCGGGGTTGCAGGCCTTCGCTACCAATTCCCCCAGTCGTTCGCTTCACTCTCTTCACTGGGGGTTATTCATATTAAGCCCTACGGGCTTTTACAAAGAATAATTGCCATTTTGATAATCTGTACAAATGTAAGAGATTCAAAACCTTCGAGTAACTAAACAAATTTAAGCAACTCATATATAATCAATTACAGTAAATGTTAACGATTTATTCCGGACACCAGTACAAATATATGTCTCTACGATAGTTAAAAACAGACGGCGGATGATTTTTTTCACCCGCCGGTAAATAAAAACCACCCGCCGGTGGATGGATAGTCAC
>JAJQBG010000006.1:43918-46522 GCA_021203405.1 Bacteroides sp. | reverse complement strand
GTATTACGACGTGGATCCTCAGTAAATTGAAATCCGTATAATATATGAAGATATTATTTGTTTGTCTGGGCAATATCTGCCGCTCTTCCACTGCACAGGGCATTATGGAAGAGTTATTGAGAAAGGAGGGATTGGAGGGTGTCATAGAGATAGACTCTGCCGGTATTCTGGGTTATCACCAGGGAGAACTTCCTGATTCCCGGATGAGGCAGCACGCTGCCCACAGGGGGTATAACCTGACGCATCGGTCCCGTCCGGTAAATAGCCGTGATTTTGAAGAGTTTGATCTGATCCTGGGAATGGATGATCGTAATATAGAGGATCTGAGAAGCCTGGCTCCGGATGTTGATTCGTTGAATAAGATCGGTCGTATGACGGATTATTGTCGTACTGTAGTGGCGGATCATGTTCCTGATCCCTATTATGGGGGTGCTTCGGGGTTTGAACGGGTGCTTGATATTTTGGAGGATGTTTGTGTGGGGTTGTTGGATAGTCTACGATCCAATCTTTGATCGTACACAACAGGTAGAGACGCAAGTATGCCTCTCTACATCTTATTTTTTCAGTTCCGGGTAACTGATCCGTGTATGATGAATGATCTTTAGTCTCTCTTTAAAGACATCCTTTACTTCTGCTATATCTTTAAAAGTAATGGGACAATTTTTAAAGAACCCTTCCGCTACCTGTGAATCCACGATCTTATCTACCAGGTTACTGATCGTCTCTTCCGTATATTCTGGAAGACTGCGTGAAGCTGCTTCTACGGCATCTGCCATCATCAGGATAGCCATCTCCTTGGTGAAAGGATTAGGACCCGGATAGCGGAACTTTTCTATATTTATCTCTTCATCCGGATGTTCGTTCTTATCCATGATGTAGAAGTATTTGGTTATTCCGGTTCCGTGGTGAGACGTGATAAACTCTTTGATCACTTTGGGCAGGTTATGTTTTTCTGCCAGTTTTACTCCATCTGTTACGTGACTGATAATGATCTGGGCACTCTGTTCGTTGGTTAAAGCCTTGTGGGGATTGACTCCCGACTGATTCTCGGTAAAGAACACCGGATTCTCCATTTTACCGATATCGTGGTAGAGGGCTCCTGTACGCACTAACTGACTTTTGGCACCGATCCTCAGGGCTGCTTCGGCTGCCAGGTTGGCTACCTGCAGGGAGTGCTGGAAAGTTCCCGGAGCAATTTCGGACATTCTTCTGAGCAGATTGTTATTGATGTTGGAAAGTTCTACCAATGTTACATTGGAGGTGAATCCGAATGTTTTTTCCAACAGGAAGAGGAACGGATAAGCAAACAGTAAAAGGGCGCCGTTCAATAGGAAGTAGATATACATATTCAGGTTCAGCAGTGCAAAGGAACTTCCGTTGATCAACTCGAAAGCGAAATTAATCAGGGAATAACTTAAGAAGATAAGCAGTGCGGTTTTGAATAATTGCGAGCGCTGCGACAATTCCCGTAAACTGAAAATGGCGATCATTCCCGTACCGATCTGTAAGAGGATAAACTCGTGTGGGGAGGCAAGGGTTACCGAACAGATAAGGATGGTGACTACGTGGGTCATAAAGGCTGTTCTGGAATCCAGGAAAATCCGGATAATAATCGGTAACATGGCATAGGGAATAATGTAAGCGGTATATATATTATTACTTACTAAGAGTGCGGTAAGCACTGCATAGAATACCACGATGATAAAAAGTAACAGCAGGTTGCCTTTCCGTTGATAGTAATCCTTCCGGAAAAGTTCCAGGTAGAGCATAAAGCAGGCTATCATAAAGCCTACAAAGAGTATCTGTCCCACCAGTGTCATGCGTTGTTCCTCTTTGGAATCGTTTCGTTTGATAGATTCTTTTCTCAGGGATTCCAGAATGTTATAGGTATTCTGGTTCACGATTTCTCCCCGGTCGATGATCTTTTGTCCTGATTGTACCAGGCCGCTTGCCCACGAGTAGTTGTCGAACAGCTCTTCACGGGCTGTCTGGGTTCGTACCTGGTCGAATATCAGGTTGGGTTCAATGTAGTCATTCAGATGTAATTGTTGTAAAAGTTCTACGCGGTAATTGTCCGGATCGTAGCTCAGGATATACTCATAAGCCTCTTTGGGGGTATAGATGCCGTTCACGATCCTGATATTGGCTACTTTATTATCAATGACCAGAATAGAGTAGGTACTGTCTTTGTGGAGTTCCTGGATCTCTTCGGTAGAGACCACGCCCGCTTTATAAACATCCCTCAACAGATTGGCCACATGTTGTATATAATCTGCAGGAACGATCTCCCGGATCTCCGGATGATTGGCATAGTAGTTCCTTAACAGGTTGATATTTAGTTTTTCCACACTCTCTTCCAGCTGATAGAAGGGTTGGAATGCTGCCAGCAGACTATCTTGTTCTTTCCGGATGGAAGCATCATCCTTATAAATAGGAAAGTCAAAGGTCGCTGTAAGTAATCCATACTTCCAGGGACGGTTTACTTCGAAGGTATAATTGAACTTCCCTTCCCGGGGTAGAAAATATACAATAACCGCTACTGTACCTAAGTAGAGTAGTGTCTTATATAGTAAATCATTATACGAAAAAGAGTTTTTATCTTTA
>JAJQBG010000006.1:0-43908 GCA_021203405.1 Bacteroides sp. | reverse complement strand
TTCCATGACGATACAAATTTGGACGAAAAATACGAAAAAAACGCTATAAATTTACTTTTTACTTAATAACATACACACTTCGGGGGATGTTGTGATGGAGTTCGGAAAAAATAGATTAATTTTGCCGCGGTTTACACAAAGAAACATTATGCCGGAAAGAAAAGTAAGAGTTCGTTTTGCTCCTAGTCCCACAGGGGCTCTCCATATTGGTGGGGTTCGTACAGCTTTATATAACTATCTGTTCGCCCGTCAGTACGGCGGTGAATTTATCCTTCGTATTGAAGATACAGACTCTACTCGTTTTGTACCAGGGGCAGAAGAGTATATCCTGGAAACCTTTCAATGGTTGGGACTCTCTTTTGACGAAGGCGTCGGCGTGGGAGGCGATCATGGACCTTATCATCAATCCGGGCGGCGGGAGATTTATAAGAAATATGTGGATCAGCTTCTACAGGAAGGGAAAGCTTATATTGCTTTTGATACTCCTGAAGAGTTGGAGGCTAAACGTAAGGAGATCGCTAATTTCCAGTATGATGCTTCTACCCGTATGGGGATGAGAAATTCTCTCACTTTGTCGGCGGAAGAGGTACAGGGACTGATCGCTGCCGGTGATCAGTATGTGGTCCGTATTAAGATCACTCCCGGGGAAGAGGTTGTTGTCAATGATATCATCCGTGGAGAGGTGATCATTCACTCTTCTGTATTGGATGATAAAGTACTTTATAAGTCGGCCGATCAGTTACCTACTTATCACCTGGCTAATATTATGGATGACCACCTGATGGAAGTTACCCACGTGATCCGGGGCGAAGAGTGGTTACCCTCTGCCCCGCTCCATGTTTTATTATACCGGGCTTTGGGATGGGAAGATACGATGCCGCATTTTGCCCATTTACCCTTGCTGTTAAAGCCGGATGGCAACGGGAAACTGAGTAAACGGGACGGCGATCGCCTGGGATTTCCTGTTTTCCCGCTGGAATGGAAAGATCCTAAAACCGGTGAGACTTCCAGTGGCTATCGGGAAGCTGGTTATCTGCCTGAAGCAGTGATTAACTTCCTGGCACTTTTGGGATGGAATCCCGGTAACGACCAGGAGTTGCTCTCACTGGATGAACTGATCAAACTCTTTGATCTGGCCCGTTGCAGTAAATCGGGAGCTAAATTTGATTTTGAAAAGGGAAAATGGTTTAACCACCAATATATACAGCAGAAATCGAATGAAGAGATCGCTTCTTTATTTATGCCTGTGCTGAAAGAAAAAGGGGTAGAGGCTTCCATTGAAACGGTTACTACAGTGGCCGGATTGATGAAGGAGCGTATCAATTTTATCAGTGAATTGTGGGATGCTGCTTCTTTCTTTTTTGTGGCCCCTGAGAGTTACGATGAAAAGACCATGAAGAAGCGTTGGAAAGAGGATACTCCGGATAGGCTGACGGAACTGGCTTCACTGCTGGAGAACTTATCGGACTTTTCTGCGGAAAATCAGGAAAAAGAGGTAAAAGGGTGGATCGAAGCCAATGGTTATCACCTGGGAAATATTATGAATGCTTTCCGTTTGTCGGTAGTAGGCGAGCCGAAGGGCCCTCATATGTTTGACATTACAGCGTTGCTGGGTAAAGAGGAGAGCGTAAGACGCATTCGCAAAGCGGTAGAAGTAATCAGGAAATAAAATCCGGATGATTTACAATATTGCTATCTTTTTATATGATCTGGGAGTTCATGTGGCGGCTTTTTTCAGTCGCAAGCCCCGGAAAATGATCAAAGGGCACTGGATCGTTTATGATCTGTTACGCCAGCAGCGGGAGAAGGATGCTAAGTATATCTGGTTCCACGCGGCTTCCTTAGGCGAATTTGAACAGGGTCGTCCTCTGATCGAAAAGATCAAAGCGGAACATCCGGAATATAAAATACTTTTGACTTTTTTTTCTCCTTCGGGGTATGAAGTAAGAAAACAGTATGAGCAGGCCGATATTGTTTGTTATCTGCCCTTTGATAAGCCCCGGAATGTGCAGAAATTCCTGGATCTGGCCCGCCCTTCTATGGCTTTTTTTATTAAGTATGAATTCTGGAAGAATTACTTAGATGGCCTCAAGGAGCGCCATATACCGGTGTATAGTGTCTCTTCTATCTTTCGCAAAGATCAGATATTCTTCAAGTGGTACGGAGGAACTTACCGGGATGTATTGAAAGACTTTGATCATCTTTTCGTGCAGAATGAAGCTTCCCGGAGATTCCTGGGTAAGATCGGTATTGATCAGGTTACGGTAACAGGAGATACCCGTTTTGACCGGGTGCTCCAGATCCGGCAGCAGGCCAGAGAGCTTCCTTTGGTGGAGACGTTTAAAAAGAATTCACTGACTTTAGTTGCAGGTAGTTCCTGGGGACCTGATGAAGATCTTTTTATCCGGTATTTCAATGAAAACCCCTGGCTTAAGCTTATTATCGCTCCCCATGTTATTGATGAAAATCATCTGGTAGAGATCATCAACAAGATCAAACGTCCGTATGTACGTTATAGTAAAGCTACTCCTGCCAGACTGGCCGCTGCTGATTGCCTGATCATAGATTGTTTCGGATTACTCTCTTCCATTTACCGGTATGGAGAGATCGCCTATATCGGCGGAGGATTCGGCGTGGGTATCCACAACATCCTGGAGGCGGCTGTATATGGTATGCCCGTGATCTTCGGGCCTAATTTCCAGAAATTTATGGAGGCCCGCCAGCTGCTTGAGGTACAGGGAGCGATCACAATCCAATCGTATGAAGAGTTAAAAGCTGAACTGGACCGGATGATCAGTGATCCTTCTTACTTAGATCAGCTCGGCATCAACGCGGCTGAGTATATGAAGTCCTGTTCCGGAGCTACCGGTAAGATAATCAGCCATATCCGTTTCTAATCGTTTACTCTTCTTTCTCTTTTTCTTTATACCACCCTGAATAGAAAAGGTAGTTGTGTGCTATCTTCTGATTGAGCTCTTTGGCCTGTGCCGGATCAACTTTCTTGATGAACTTTGCAGGTACACCCGCCCAGAGGGTGTGCGGTTCGATCACTGTATTGCTTAATACCAGGGAACCGGCTGCTACAATGGCGCCTTCTCCTACGACGGCATGATCCAGAATTGTAGATCCCATTCCAATAAGCGCATAACTCTTGATCTGTGCTCCGTGAATGGTTACATTGTGCCCTACCGAGACATAATCTTCAATTTCTACTACTGACTTCTCATAGAGTGTGTGGAGTACGGTACCATCCTGGATATTCACCTGATTTCCTATCCGGATAGGGTTCACATCCCCGCGCAGTACGGTATTGTACCAGATGCTGCAATCCTTACCTATGGTAACATCTCCTATAAGGGTTGCATTTTCTGCTAAGAAGCAGTTCTCTCCGATCACCGGAGTCAGTCCTCGCACTGATTTAATTAATGCCATATATTTTGTAGTATTATAAGTTTCAGGAACGTTTGTCCTTGTATTGTTCCGCTTCTTTCAGTATCCTGTCTATTTTTTCTAACAGGGTGGTCGTTTCATGCCTGATATCCTCAGTCCAGCTATTTCCTACTGCCTTTTCCAGCCTGGATAGTATCCGTGCACATTCTACCGCACCGATCAATGTAAAGAGCGGAAGCATCTTATGGGAAACAGCAGCTAGTTTGTTCCTGTTCTCCTTTTTCTGTGCTTCCTCCACCAGAGCACGGTTTTTGTAAGTCTCTGAAATAAATGTTTCCAGTATTTTATCAGAGGCTTCCCGGTCTTCGGCAGAAAAAGAGAGCAGGGCGGAAAAGTCCGGCATATCCTCTTTTTCGGGCAGTGCTGACACCTCTTCACAGGCTTCCCGGTGAAGGATGTGGAGTATGTCCGTCAGGGAGAATGGCTTATGCAGGCAGTCAAAGAATCCCTGTTGCCTGAAATCTTCCCGGCTCATATCGCTTCTGGCTGTTACGGCAATTACCGGAATGGTCCGTGCCTGTTCCATATTGGAACACTGGAGCAATTTTAACAGGTCAAAACCGTTCATGGCCGGCATTTGTACATCGGTAAGCAGAAAATCAAAATTTTCCAGTCTCAGGCGGCTGATCAGCTCTTCCGGATGGTTGCAGGTTACCACCTGGTGTCCTCCCTTTTCCAGCATAGTAGCGGTGAGGCGTAGTTGAATGGGATCATCGTCGATCAGAATGATCCGGTAGGAACGCTCCCGGGCGGGCTCCGGATCTTTTTTAGGGATCGGAGTGTTGCGTTGGGCCCTCTTTACCGGATATAGGGGTAGGATAACGGTAAAAGTACTTCCTTTTCCTTCTATACTATTCACTTCGATCCTTCCTTCTAAAAGGGTTACCAGTTTTTTTACGATGGAGAGCCCCAGGCCAAATCCCTCCTCTCCCTGTGCCCCCGAGAGGCGGGTAAATTCCCGGAATATCTTTTCCGTATCCTCCCGCGACATTCCCGGCCCTGTATCTGCTATGGATAGTACCAATTGCCGGGACAAGAAACGGGCTTTGATGGTTACTCCTCCCTGCTGGGTAAATTTGAGTGCATTGGATAACAGGTTATCGGTGACTTGCCGGATCCGTATCGGGTCGCTGATGTAATTACTGTTCAGTTCCGGGTCAATATCAGTTCTCAATTCCAATCCTTTTTCCTGGGCAATGGGAGTAAAGCTGGTGGTGATCTCTCTCAGTAATTCGTCCGGATTGAAACTGACGCGGTCCACCTCTGCTTTATTCATATCCAACCGGTGGAAATCCAGCAGGCTGTTGACCAGTTTCAGTAATAATTCCGAAGAACTTTTCATACTGTCCAGGTAGAATTGTTGCCGTCCGTCCTGTGCCAGGCGCGTAAGCAGGTCTGTATAGCCGATAATGGAACCCAGCGGGGCTTTAAAGTCATGGGTAATGGTGAGCATTAGCTGTTCACGGGCCTGGAGTAACTCTTCCGAGCGCAGGTTAGCTGCCTCCAGTTCACGTCGGTAACGATTACTGCGGAAGAGGCCCCGCCAGATGATAAGCAGAAAAATGGCTGAAAGGATCACCCCACTGGTAGCAATAGCTGATATGGTACGGATCGATTGTTCTCGTACCTGCTTTTGCCTTTCGGCTTTTTGCAGGAACAGGTAGTCTTCTTCCTGTTCAAAATCCTGTAAAAGCTGGTTGATCCTGGTATTTAACCGTTCACTGTTGATGCGGAGCCGGTTGGTCTGGGCAAGGAGTTCCGACTCCATCTCCCGTTGCATGATCTCTACTTCTTCCTGTATATTGCGGAAGATGGCTACCACCGAATCAGCCTTGTTAAAGGCATTGTAGATGGTATCGACTACAATGGTGCTGGAGGTATTGACCGTAAAGGTCGAATCTTCTTTATGGGGACTGAAAGCTTCTGCGAGTCGTTTAAAGAAGTTTTTTTTAGGTTGGTGGGTAACTACGGTATCCCGGTTAATAATTTCCCGGTACTGGATCTGCTGTTCGTTGATAATGGAATCCTGTTGAGCCAGGATACGTTCGATATTGACCTGGTAGATCCGTTCGGGCCGGGCAGAACGCTGGGTACGCAAAAGCGAAGAGATATTATGCTGTTTTTGTTGCAGAAGCTGGGAAATACTGTCAATCCTGAGCCATTGCAGGGTGTCTGTAGAGAAACTTTTCAGCGTATCGATAGAGGCCAGGGTCGACTGCATGGCCTCCCGGTAACGCGGATAATCGCTTAGTTGCCCTGCACTGAGGGGTTGTCCGATCGCTTCCAGCTGATACAGGTTTGACAAGGTAACATTCACAGCCCTCCGGCGGGCATTCATTTCCATCTCCTCCTCGTCAAAAGAGAGCAAATGCATCATTTCCTGCTGAATATACCAGCCGGAAAAGAGCAGCACGGCTATCAGCATCAGGTAACCGGCTGTCACTGTAACATTGATCGATTTGCTCGGCTTTTTAGGCATATTGTTTTTTATACTCCCCGGGTTTGTTGCCTGAATCGCAAATATAGCATAATTCCTGCACTTGTAAGCCCAAAGGGAAAAGCCATCCATACTCCTATAATACCCCATCCCAGTATAAAACCGAAAATATATCCGGCCGGGAGAGAAATAATGAAATAGGAGATAAAGGCGATGATCATCATGGGTTTTACATCGGATATTCCTCTGAGCGCGTTAGCAAAAGTTATTTGTAAACCATCACCGAATTGATACAGGAGCATCGGTAGCATCAGGGATACTACCATCATACTTACCTCCATATCCTCTGTGAACCAGCCCCCTAAATGATACCTCAGGAGATAGATCAGTCCGGAAGCCACTACAGCCATTACCATGATGATATGGAAACCGGCATAAGCCGTTTGTCTGACATGTAAGATATCTCCTTTTCCTTTGAAATTACTTACCCTTACTGCGATGGCGGCACCCATTCCGTAATACATCAGGAAACAGAAGGTTGATATGGTAAGCATGACCTGATGGGAAGCCAGCTGAAGAGCTCCCAGCCATCCTACCATAATGGTACTCAGGCTAAAAGAGGCTGTCTCCATTCCCATCTGGAGCCCGATCGGCCATCCCAGTTTATTTAGTTTTCGGAATATATCTCTGAGAAAACCCTTTTTCAGGAATCCTTCCCGGTATACTGCATACCGGCTGCTCCTGATAAAAATAAAATAGAAGATAAGTACCATGACGATACGTGAGAAAAGGGTAGCGATCCCTGCACCTGCCAGACCCAGTTCCGGTAATCCCATTTTCCCGTAAATAAGCAGGTAATTCCCGCCGATATTGAGCACATTCCCACCCAGCATGATCCACATCGGAGTTTGTGTATCCGTGATACTATCTGCAAACTGTTTGAACGCGTTGAAGAGCATTACAAAGATCAGGGATATCAGCAGGATGATAAAATAGGGGCGGATAAAAGGTAATAACTCTTCCGGTTGCCCCAGCCTGTGTACATTCAGGTAAAGGAGGAACATGACAGAGATCAGGAATAAACTTACCAGAAAGTTGGCGGCCAGGCTGTTTTTCAGTGCCTTACCTGCCTCTTTGTATTCCCGGTTCCCATACAACCCGCCTGCTATGGGAGTAAGACCATAAGAAAACCCGGTGCCAAAAATAATAGCCAGGTTAAACATTTGATTGACAAAAGAAGCCGCGGCCAGTTCATTGGTGCTGTGATGCCCGATCATAATGGTATCGGCAAATCCCAGGACAATGATACCCAGCTGTCCGATCACGATCGGAATGCCCAGGATAAAGAGTGCTTTGTAATGTTCCTTATAGTCGTTTAAAGCTGTCAGCATTTGGGTTTGTCTGATAAATAATAGAGAGCTGAACTGTTCTCAGGGATAAAAGTACGACAGGCTACTTCCTGTAAACGTTCCGGTGTAATGCTTCGGTAGCGTTCTACTTCCTGGTCTATATTTTCTGCTTTTCCCAGCAGTTCGTGATAGGCCAGAGCAGTAGCTACATGCAGGTAGTTGATATTTCCGAAGATATGTGTACTTTCAAATTTATTCTTTACCTTTTCCAGCTCCTCTTCTGCTACGGCCCGGGTGCATAATTCGTGTAGCTCTGCCCGGATCGCGGCTTCTGCCTCTTTCATGGTTACACCGGGAGCCGGCCTTCCTGTGATCTGGAAAAGTCCGGGTTCGATCGTACCCGAAATATAAGCATCTACACTGGTAAATAATTTCTTTTCCTGTACCAGGTGGCGATTGAAGCGACTGGAGCGTCCGTTACTCAACAGATCGCTTATGATATCAAAGGCATAGTAGTCCGGGTCTTTGCGGGAGGACATATGAAAGGCCATATAGATAGAGTCCAACGGTACGTTCCGTTCCACAGTGAGTCTCCGTTCTTCTGTTTGCCGGGGTTCCTGAGGGAGGTCTCTTATGGGTACACTGCGACGGGGAATAGGACCGAACCATTTTTCTGCCAGTTCCAGTACTTTTTCAAAAGGTATATTACCGGTAACCGACAGGATCGCGTTGTTAGGAGCGTAGTAGGTAAAAAAGAACTCTTTGACCTCTTCCAGGGTTGCTTCTGCGATATGCTCCAGCTTTTTACCGATCGTAGGCCAGCGGTAGGGGTGTACCTTAAAGACTAAGGGACGTAACAGATGCTCTACATCTCCGTAAGGCTGGTTCAGGCAGCGTTGTTTGAACTCTTCCATCACTACTCCTCGCTGTACTTCCAGGCTTTTCTCACTGAAATCAAGGGACAACATCCGGTCGCTCTCCAGCCAGAAAGCAGTCTCTGCATTTTGGGCCGGTATGGAAATATAATAATTGGTCAGGTCGTTACTGGTCCAGGCATTGTTCTCACCACCTGCCAGTTGTACCGGGCCGTCATAATCCGGGACATTCACCGATCCTCCGAACATCAGGTGTTCAAAGAGATGGGCAAAGCCTGTATGGGCAGGGTTCTCATCTTTTGCTCCTACATCGTACAGTACATTGACAGCTACCATCTGAGTACTTTTCATTTCGTGGTGTACAATACGAAGTCCGTTGGGGAGCGTATGCTTGTTGATCGTTGTCATTTACTTTTGTAGGGTCATCTTTAAAATCCGGATATCTTCTTCCGGCCGGTCGGCACGGTTGGTCTTTACCTGTTGTATCTCATCTACTACTTCTATTCCTTCAATAACTTCACCGAACACAGTATATTCACCATCCGGGTGAGGGGTACCTCCAACGGTTGTATAGGTAGTAAATTGTTCCGGTGTGAACTGGAAATCAGGAAGTCCCGCTGCCTCTTTTTCTGCCTGGTTGATCAGTTCTTCCTGCAGGTTGTACAGCCCCTCTTCATCTCCGTCTTTGCGCATTTTATAGATCTCTTTCATTCTTTTCTGCGCCAGTTGGTTAAAGATGTTCTCTACTTTTCCCTGGTTTTTCTGCTCTTCCATTTCAAAGAGCGAAGTTCCGTCGTACACTTTTCCGGTTACAATGTAGAACTGACAACCGGATGATTCTTTTTCCGGATTTACATTATCTCCCATACGTGCTGCACTCAGGGCACCTTTTTTATGGAAATATTTCGGATAAACAAACTCTGCCGGAATAGTATAACCCACATCTCCCGATCCCAGCATCTTGTCTTTAGGAGCATTTTTCGATTCCGGATCTCCTGCCTGGATCATGAATTAGTTGATCACCCGGTGAAACAGTGTTCCTTCGTATGTTTTATCCTTAACTAATTTCAGAAAGTTATCCCGATGCAGAGGAGTTTCATTATACAGTTTTATTTTAATAGTGCCTTTGGCTGTTTCGATCAGTACGATCGGTTCCGTTTGATTTTCCATTTTTTCTTCTCTGTTTTTAGCATTGCAACCCATTACAAGGAGTGCAGTTATAGTAATTAAAAAAGTTTTTAAGATTTTCATGGCATATCTGCTAAGGATAATGAAGAAGTTTTCTTGTCTTCCTGCGACAAAGATACAATTTCTTTTTATCAAAAAGTTATTTTCCCCTTTGGGAATAGCACTTGCTGGCCTATCCCGTAGGTAGGTATAAACGGTCTCTGTTTTAAGAAGCTTCCGTTACAACGGTATTGTTCCCGCATTATATGCTGAATTCCCTCAACATTTATTCGAATATTCGAAATTTTTTGTTTACTTTGTATTGAAATCCAAAGATATGTATGCGTAGGTGGCTTAAGTATATCGGACTTATTCTGGTAAGTCCCCTCCTTATTTTTTTGATTCTTTTTGTTCTTCTCTATATACCTCCTGTCCAGAATGTTCTGAAACAGAAGGCTGCCGGTTATTTATCCACTACGCTGGGTAAAACAGTTTCCATAGAAAAGATCCGTCTGGGGTTCCCGCTTAACCTGGTGGTAGGAGGGGTGGCAGTTACGCAGGAGAGTGATACGTTGCTTTACCTGGGAAAACTGGATGCCGGTGTGCATCTGATCCCTCTCTTCAAAGGAGAGGTAGAATTAGAAGGAGTCACCCTCGAAGAGGGGATCATCAATTCCGGAGATTTTCTGGAAGGAATGGAGATCACAGGCACCCTGGGACGTCTCCATTTTAACAGTGACGGTATCTATCTGAAAAGCCAGATTGCCGGTATCAACACTATAGAGATTGAGAATACCAATATCTCTTTGTTGCTGAACGATACTACAGAGACAGAAAAAGATAGTACCATTGCGGTTAACTGGCAGATCCATGTAGAGAAACTTGCCCTGAAAGAGGTCGCTTTTGCTCTGGATATGCCTTTGGATAGCCTCTATCTTACGGCTTTTGTCGGAGAAGGAGAGGTAAGAGAGGCAGAGGTCCTCCTGGCCGATCAGCGGTATACGGCGGAAATCGTAAGTGTGAGCCGAGGCAATGCAAGTTATACCACTGTACCCGATGTCCCGGCAGTGGCCGGTTTTGATCCCGGACATATTAGTGTGCGCGATTTAACTCTCCGGGCAGACTCTGTATTGTATCAGGGCAGACAAATGCAGGCCCTGATCAATGAACTTGCCTTTAACGAACGATCCGGACTGGCGGTTACCTCTTTTAACGGAAGGCTCTATTCGGACGACACTCGTTTGTGGATACCTGAACTGAGCCTACGGACTACTCATTCACAGGTGGATCTTCGTAGCCGGATCGCCTGGGATGCTTTTACACCCGGAGGAAAGGGGGAGATTGAAGCTGACCTGCGGGCTTATATCGGTAAACAGGATATTTTCCTTTTTGCACCGGATCTGCCTACTGACCTTAAAAGTGCCTATCCCAACCGGAATCTCTCCGTACAAGGGTTGATCGAAGGGAACCAGCAGCATGTAGATATTTCCAACCTTTCTGTGCAGCTACCGGGAACTCTTGAACTCACTGCCTCCGGGTCGGCACAGCATATAGGAGACGACCGTCTCCGGAGCGGTGCCGTGGATATAAATGGTACTGCCATCAACCTTAATTTCCTGAAAGCTTTTTCCGGTCAGTTGGCTGACACCACCTTTGTTATTCCCCATAATATAGGCATTGCCGGCACTGTTACGGCACAGGGAGTAGAGTATCAGGCAGATCTTACCCTTCGGGAACAGGAGGGGCGTGTTGCCATTCAGGCCGGCCTTAATACAGATACGGAAGAGTACCGGGCCCGTATGCGTATAGATAGTTTACAGATCGACCATTTTCTGCCCCATGATTCCCTCTATACGCTTAGTATGGTTGCAAGGGCTACAGGACAAGGATTTGACTTTACTTCCGGCGGAAGTACGGCACAGGTAAAGGCACGGGTCAACAGGCTTGAATATACACATTGGAATTTTTATGGTATTGATATCAACGCAGCCCTGAGTCGGGGGATGGTATCCGGAGAGGTAATGAGTAATAACAACCTGGCTACTTTTATGGCCAGCGGCGAGTATAATCTACTGACCGATTATACCGATGGTAAGGTGCGGTTGGATGTAGCCAATATTGATTTTTATCAGTTGGGTCTGATCCCCCGCGAACAGTCCCGTCCTTTTGCCTTCAGTGCTTCGGCCGAGGCACACCGGGATACGACGATGGCTAACCTCAGCGCCGGCGACCTTATATTCCGGCTTCGTGCCCGCAGTACCCTGGAAGAGTTGATCGGACGATCCACTGAGTTTGCGAAGGTGCTGACAGAGCAGATCGAAGCTCGTTACCTGAATCATGTAGAGCTTCGCCAGGCACTTCCTACAGTGGTAATTGCAGTGAATGCCGGTAATAATAATCCGGTAAACCGTTTTCTGGCACATCGCGATATAAACTTTGATGATATAAACCTGCGGTTTGGCGCGGCTCCCGATTGGGGGATCAACGGACGGGCACAGGTAAATCGTCTGCGGGTAAACGATTTCCAGTTGGATACCATCCAGTTTGTTGTACGGCAGGATACTTCCATGATGAATTTTTATGGGTCTGTGGTCAATGGCCCCCGGAATCCTAATTATACCTTTAAAGCTTCCCTGACCGGAGAACTCCGGAACGACGATGGAGAAATGATGTTGGAGTATCAGAATGGAAAGGGAGAAACAGGGGTACTACTGGGGCTTAATGCAACTCCGCAGGAGAATAGTATTCTGTTCAAATTATTGCCGGAGAATCCGGTAGTTGCTTTCCATGATTTTCACCTGAATGATGATAACTATATCCTGCTGGGATATGACCAGCGGGTTACTGCCGATGTGGATATGCTGGATGATCAGGGGATGGGTCTCCGGCTACACTCTCTTCCCGATTCTACCTCTCTCCAGAATATTGATGTGGAGTTAAGACAGATCCAGCTAAAGGAGATCTCTGACGGCTTCCCTTTCCTGCCTGAATTTACCGGAGTTTTATCCCTGGAAGCCAACTATATACAGACATCTCAGAATATGCAGCTCTCTGTAGAGGTAGATATCGACGATTTTACCTATGAACGCCAGCCTGTAGGCGATCTGATGCTGGGAGCTACCTGGTTACCGGGAGATGGTGGACAACACTATGTAAACTCTTACCTCTCTTATGAGGATACCGAGGTATTGATGGCTAACGGAACTTACTATGCTACTCCCTCTATGCCGGGTGACAGTATTTCAGCCACAGTCGATCTGGAACATTTCCCAATGAAAACAGCCAATGTATTTATTCCCGGAGGAGTGGCCGAGCTTTCGGGCGATATGGATGGTGAACTTACCGTGAACGGAGCCACTGCTAATCCTCTGATCAATGGTGAGTTGGCGCTGGATAGTGTCGCAGTCAGCTCTACCTTGTACGGTGTATACTTCCGGCTCGATAACCGACCTTTACAAATTGTAGAGAATACGGTAGCCTTTACTGATTTTGCGATCTATTCTCAAAGTAATACTGATCCTTTTACGGTTAACGGAGGAGTTAACTTCAGGGATATTGCCCATGCAACGGCTGATCTGACCATGCAGGCCAGCAATTATGAGATATTAAACGCACCGCGTACCCGATCTTCCCTGGCTTACGGGAAAGCCTATATTGATCTCAATGCCACGGTACAGGGACCGGTGGATGCCCTGAAAATGCGGGGAAATATCCGGGTATTGGGAAATACGGATGCTACATACGTACTGGCTGATTCTCCCCTTACCGTGCAGGATCGCCTGAACGATGTCGTTACATTCGTCTCCTTCAGTGATACCATTTCCCTGGCTAATGCACAGGAAGAGGAACGGGTAGACCTGGGAGGCATTGATCTGGGCATGACCGTTCAGATCGATCCGGCTGTACAACTGCGGGTGGATCTCACTACAGACCGGCAGAGTTATGTAGAAGTAGAGGGTGGAGGTGATCTCTCCCTGCAATATACACCGGCTACGGACCTGACCCTGACCGGAAGATATACCCTGACAGGCGGACGGCTAAACTACTCCCTGCCGGTAGTACCACTGAAAGAGTTCCAGATCCAGGAGGGTAGTTACGTGGAGTGGAGCGGGGACCCGATGGACCCGAATATCAATGTAAAAGCTTCAGAACGGTTGCGGGCCCAGGTGAATGATGGTAACAACAACCGTACCATTGATTTTGATGTATCGGTCTCTGTAAAGAATCGTCTGGAAGATATGGATCTGGTCTTTGACCTCGAAGCTCCGGAAGATGCAGCGATACAGACCCAGCTTACGGCTATGGCTGCCGAAGAGCGAAGTAAACAGGCCATTACCCTGATGGCAACCGGAGTCTATCTGGCCGGAGGGGGAAGTATCGGAGGATTTGATGTAAATTCAGCTTTTAATAACTTCCTGAACAGCGAAATATCTAATATTGCCGGTTCGATCCTGAAAGATGCCAATATTGATTTTGAGATGGCCAATTATGACGGAACAGATGGCCGTCGTACAGATTACAATTTCCGATACTCCCAACGTTTTTTTAATGACCGGGTGCAGGTTGTGATCGGGGGAAAAGTATCCAGTGGCAATAATGCCAATACAGATGATAACTTTATTGATAATGTTTCGCTGGAGTACAGACTGGATGCCACGGGTTCCCGCTATGTACGTCTGTTCCACAACAAAAATTACGAGAGTGTTCTCGAAGGAGAGATCACAGAGACCGGGGCAGGTTTGATCCTTCGTAAAAAAGTATATCGTCTCAAAGAGCTGTTCACATTCCGTAGAAAAAAACAAAGATCGTAACACCCGATGAAAATTTACAAAGCCAACTATAAAACCGTTGCATCCCTGCTTGCGCTGATACTTCTGCTGGTTTCGTGTAGTACTACCCGCAACCTGCCTGAGGGAGAAGTGCTCTATACCGGACAAAAAAAGAAGATCGTTATCCATGAAGATAATTCGGAGCATGGAAAAGAGACGAGCGCAGAGGTCAATGCTGCTTTACATAAAGCTCCCAATAACTCTCTTTTCGGGAGTGACCGTATCCGTTTTCCTATTCCTTTCGGACTGTGGATGTACAATGCACTGGTAAAGTATGAAAACAAGAAAGGTTTCGGGTACTGGCTGTTTGAGCGGCTGGCTGCCACTCCGGTTTATATCAGTACGGTAAATCCGGAACTCCGTACTAAAGTAGCTACCAACCTGTTACACGATTACGGCTATTTCAATGGAACTGTAGCGTGGGATACCATTCCGGCCGGTGACCGGAAGGCTAAAGTGCAATATACCATTGATTTTAACTATCCCTATTTCCTGGATAGTATTACCATCAAAGGATTTCCTGACCCGATGATGCGTCTTTTTGAACGCAGCCAGCGGGGAACGCTGCTGCACCGGGGAGAGCACTTCAATGTGGTGACCATTGATTCGGAACGCAGCCGCATGAGTGCCCTGCTCCGTAACCGGGGATATTACTATTTTCGTCCCGATTATATTTCCGTACTGGCAGACACTACTCAGGTACAATACCATGTACCCCTGGTGTTGACTCCCAGATCCGGAATACCGGATGCAGCTTTGAAACCCTGGTATATCGGAAAGACCACCGTGCTGATGAATAATGTTTATGGGAATCCTCCCAATGACTCTCTGGTTTACAACGACCTGGTTATTCATTACCGGGATAAACTGGGGCTTCGCCCCAAGATCATTTATAAGATGTTCCAACTCCACCCGGGTGATCTTTATACACAGCGCAGGCATACCCGTACCCAGGAACGTTTCAACCAGTTGGGTATTTTCCGGTATACGGAGATGCAGTTTACTCCCCAGGATTCTACCATGCGGGGAGATTCGCTCAATATGCAGATCATGACCTCCTACGATCTTCCTATTTACAGTGAGTTTGAGGCCAATGTTACTTCTAAAAGTAATGATTATATAGGTCCCGGGGCTGTGTTTACGGTAACTCGCAAAAATCTCTTGCGTAGTGCCGAAACCTTTACGGTTAATTTGCGTGGTTCATATGAGTGGCAAACCAATTCATCGGTAGACGGGAATAGTTCCCGTACCAACTCCTATGAACTGGGCATCAATACAGTCTTATCTTTTCCCCGGTTGCTTTTTCCTTTAATCAATGATAAGGAATACGACTATCCGGCTACTACCTCTTTCCGTTTATACGGAGACCTGCTTAACCGCCCCCGCTTTTTCCGGATGTACTCTTTTGGAGGAGATATACAGTACGATATACAAACTACCCGGGTGAGTAAACATACGGTTGTTCCTTTCCGCCTTACTTTTAACCTGTTTACAAAGACTACGGATGAATTTAATCAGATAATTGAGGATAATCCCGCTTTGGAACAGAGTTTTACTAGTCAGTTCATTCCGGCTATGAGCTATACCTATACCTATGATAACGGACAACTGCGCCGGAAACGGAATCACCTCTGGTGGCAATCTTCTATAACCTCTGCGGGGAATATTACCTCTGGAATTTATGCTATTTTCGGACAATCTTTTAAGAAAAAAGAGAAACAATTTTTAGGAAATCCTTTTGCCCAGTTTATAAAACTTACTTCAGAAATACGTTATACCATTCCCATTACCCCAAAACAATCGATCGCTACCCGTCTGATGGGTGGTGTTATTTTTCCGTATGGTAATATGTCCCGTGCACCTTACAGTGAGCAATTTTATATCGGAGGAGCCAATAGTATACGAGCATTTACTATTCGTACTATAGGACCTGGCTCTTTTGATCCTGCCCTTACTGATAGTGTAACCACTTATAGCTACCTGAAGCAGACCGGGGAATTTAAATTAGAAGGAAATGTAGAGTATCGTTTTAAAATAGTGGGTAATCTGGAAGGAGCCGTCTTTCTGGATGCCGGTAATGTCTGGTTAATTAAAAAGGATCCGGGTCGTCCCGGTGGCAAGCTCGCCAAAGGAAACTTCTGGGATGAGATAGCGCTGGGGACCGGAGCCGGTCTTCGGTACGACCTTGACTTTCTGGTGGTACGTTTCGATTGCGGGGTGGGTATCCATGCTCCTTACGATACCGGGAAAAGTGGTTATTACAATATGCCGAAATTTAAAAATAGCCTGGGGTGGCACCTGGCCGTCGGATATCCGTTTTAGTGTAGAATTTATTCTATCCGGTATAGTAGTCTACTATATGCTAACTTTGATGCTCCGTAAAAATCCCTATACAAGTCAGTGAGAGAAATTAAAGATCTGAAAACACACTATTTTACAAACCGGAAGGATTGGAGAGAGTGGCTTGAAACTAATTTTGCATCCGGGAAAGAGCTCTGGCTTATTTTTCCGCAAGTCGACAGGTAAACTTTGCATGTCCTACAATGATGCTGTTGAAGAAGCCTTGTGTTTTGGCTGGATTGACAGCACCCTAAAAAAACTTAACGATCAACATACTATTCAGCGGTTTTTACCCCGAAAAAATAAAGCTTATTATTCTCAGCCCAACAGAGAGCGGCTGAAGTGGCTTTGGGAACAGGATTTGGTCCATGCAACCGTAAAAGATGAAGTGGAAAGGATTGTACGGGAAGAATTTATTTTTCCTCCCGATATTCTTGACAGGATCAGACGGGATGAAATTGCCTGGAAGAATTATCAAACCTATTCAGGATCCTATCAAAGAATTCGGGTTGCATACGTTGATGCAGCAAGAAAACGTCCCGGAGAGTTTGAGAAAAGACTTTCAAACTTCTTGTCCAAAACGAGGGAGAAGAAAATGATCCCGGGATATGGTGGAATTGATAAGTATTATTAAACCGTCAGCCTCCAACAATCTATCCCCTATACGATCCTGTTTGCTTTTTTAGTGTGTCAATAGCAAAAGTGCCTTAATTAAAAATTTATTATAAGAGGAAAAACCTTTTTACCTGAGATCCCGGATCACCCGTTTCGGATTCTGATCTGATCTACTATTACTCCTTCGTCGGATGTAGAAAGAGTAAGGGTGTGTTCTCCTGCTTTGGGTAAGGTGTATTCATGGCTTCGGAGGGCCTGGTTCCGGAGGACATTCATTTTCCACTCCTCGCTACGTCCTTCTGTACGGTAATCCACCGTAACGGGCTCCGACCCATCCACACTGATCTCATAACGCAGGTTATTGCCATCTACCGGATGCACCGGTATCAGGGATACTTCTACCTCTACATCACCTGGGTTTTCTACAACGAAGTGATAAGTAACACTACTTCCCGGTTCCAGGGTAATGGCTTTTCGCTCATATCCTAATCCGTGACTCACCGGTGTTTTACCGGTATATACTGTATAGTCTGTACCGTTGAAAAGGGCCAGGAACTCTTCCTGCTCAGGCAGGGGAGTCTCTGCTTTGCTCCGGGGTACCGGGTCAAATACCGGGAGCCGCCGGGGGCGGTAGTCCATCATATAGTTCCATTTACCATCGGCCAGGGAGTTGTATTTTCCGGTTAGGGAGACAATACTGTTGTAGGCTGCTTCACTCAGTGCCCAGTTTGCTTCCTGATGACGCGCCAGTTGGGCATACAGGTGCTTTTTATTCATTTCCGTAGCTCCCAGAACCGGATACTCCACTAACTGATACCAGCAAGGGTATTGCTCTTCCGGTATATCGGCTGCTATCTGCCGCACTTTTCTGGCAATGGTTTCATACTGGTCGATCCGTTCCCGGATATACTCTTTACTCCAGGGAAGGTCACGTACCACTTTATAGATAGGGTCTTGCTCCTCAGTACGGGTATTACCCATAAATTCCGGCTTTCGTATCCAGGCCAGCCGGTAATATTCATCCATGACCTCTCTTAGTGGGTCTGCATGTTCTTCTCCGAACTCCCGGGCCAGCCAGTTACGCAAATGTTTATCCAGGCCCTGGCTATTGTCTTCAATGGCTTCTATGTTCCATGCCATATCCATGAAGAGTTCAATGCCGTATTCGGCCGGTTTGATGTCTCCTACATTCAGGATCCACATATCGCGGGCTCCTTTGTCGTAAGCCATTTTCATCTGGGTATAGATCAGGGCCGGGTGGGTGGTAGAGAGCCACAGGTAGTCGTGTGGACGGCCCCAGTAAGAGATATGGTAGTAGATACCGTTCCCACCCTTCTGGGCTTGTTCTGTCGGGTTGGGGAAATGACGGATATACCCGTAGTTGTCGTCGCACCACATCAGGCTTACATCTTCCGGTACTTCCAGACCGGCGTGGTAAACGTCCAGTACCTCTTTATAGGGTATAAATACCTGGGATACCTGTTCTACGTCCGGGTTTATGTGGCGGGCGATCAGTTCCCGCTGATCTTTCAGGGTATTAGTAATAGCTGCTTTTTGTTCTTCGATGGTGTTCGCTCCCAACATTTTACTATCGTGTACTCCGCGGATCCCCAGGGTATAGATATTGTCTGAGCCGGATAACTCTTTTACCCGCTCTTCCCAGAAGTGAACTACCTTCTCCCGGTTGTTTACGTAATCATAACTTCCTTCTCCGTAATGCTTCCACTCTCCGTTGGTGTTGCGCATCATGGGTTCACAGTGCGAGGTTCCCAGGTATATGCCATACTTATCGGCTACTTCCTTATTCCCGGGAGTCAGGTAGAAGGGTACTGAACATTCATGCATAGCTGGCCAGAAGGTGTTGGCTCTCAGACGAAGCAATAGTTCAAAAATACGGGAATGAGTTTCCGGACCAATCTGCCCCTGGATCTCCGAAGGTTCATAGTTCTGATAACTCCAGGGGGTGAGGCCCCAGTCTTCGTCGTTAATAAAGATACCCCGGTGAGCTACTGAGGGAGATTCCAGCAGTCGGAATCCTGCCGGTATCTCCACTCTGTCTTTCTTAGCAGGCGCAGAGTCGGCCCACCACTCCCACGGTGAAATACCGAGCAGACGGGAGATCTCCAGTATGCCGTAGGCGGTACCGCGCTTATCGCTTCCCAGTACGATCAGTTTCCCTCCTTGGTTTTGCAGCAGGAAGCCCTCTTTCCGTTTTTTCAATTCCCGTATATCGGAGCCGGGAGTCAGTTGTTCTGCCCGGCTGTTATACCCGACTGTGCCGATATAGATCGTTCCTTCCTGAATGTCTGTCCGAAGGGTGCTGCTGAAAATCCGTTGATAATCCTGGCTGAGCATCTGCAAAGCTGTGTGAACCACTTCCGGTTCGGTAGGAGTGTATACTATTACGGGTGGTGTATCTTTCTGAAAAATAAAGGGAACCTCTTCCCGGCAACTTAGCAGGAGCAGGGAGAATAAAAACAGGAAAGTGAGTCTTTTCATGGTCTGTGTATTATCGGGATCATGTTGTATGTTACAAAAATAATCTTTTCAGGTTAAATAATGGGTTTATAATTATTCACGATCCATGGATATCTGTGCATTTTACTAGTTATGCATCCATTTTTTCCCGGTATTCACTGGGAGTAAGGTTACACAATCTTTTAAAGATGCGGTTAAAGTGGGTAACGGACTCGAACCCACATTCGGCAGAGATCTGGGAGATACTCAGGTCGTTCGTAAGCAGAAGTTTCCGGGCATAGCCGATACGCATCTCTATAATGTATTGTTTGAAGGTTCTTCCGGTTTTCTCCTTAAAGTACCTGCAAAAAGCAGTCGGGTTCATGGCTGCCAGCGAAGCGATCTCTTCCAGGCTTATCGGTCGGGTGTAATGTTTATTCAGGTAAGAGAGGATCTTCTCGATCTTGGTGTTTCCATGAATGCAGAGGGTATCATAGAAGTGCGGAGAAGCCAGTAGCTTCCGGGATTTGCTCTGGGCCATTTTCTGTAACAGCAGGAGTACACTCGTTAGTTGTTCCAGTCCCGATAGAAGAGGGATCTGCTCTACCATCTTTACGATCTCCCGGTTGGCCGGCCAGGGAAAACGGATCCCTCTTCTGGATTCCTCCAGCAAGCGCCGGATAGCCAGGAATTGGGGATAGTGCCCGATGGAATAGCTCATGAACTCTTTCTCGAACCGTACAATGGCACCTTTTACCCGAAGGGAGGTTTCCCGGGTTTTGAAAACCGGGTCGCTGCTCATATAATGAGGAAGCGCCGAACCGAATAAAAAGATATCTCCGGTGTAATACTTCTCAATGGTATCTCCTACATAACACTGGCCAAAACTCTCTTTGACAAAAAGAATTTCATACTCGTGGTGGAAATGCCACGGATAAAAAAAGTGTTCGTAGTCGTAGAAGCGGGCCTTGATCGGATTACTCTGGGTAATCGACAGCTTCTCATTCATAATGTTTTTCATACCAGCGGGGTGTGGAGAAATTAGCATCACACAATTGCAAAGATAATCATATAGTTGGTGAAAAAAAGCTTAGTCCGGGATTCTTTTTCCCCTTAATTTGTACTATCGGATCATGCCCGGAACTACAGGCCTGGTATCCACACTTTCCAAAAAATAGTATCAGCCGGAGAGAAGCTCCGGAAAAGTGAACTGCAGGCTGTGAAGCGGGCAGGAAGCTGAAAAGCTAAAGGTTTCGGCAAGAGCATTCCGGATATCATCAAAAAGGAGGTCATTATGGATCTCCTTTTTGCTTTTAAGGGAATGGGATGAGTTTTCCTTCCTGTTTTTAGGATAGGTAAATATTCCTTCTTATCTTTATTCCCGTGTTATCGCTTCAGTGATCCTGAGGCAGTTTTAATGAAATAAATTTATTCGGAACCAGGATGGAAATTGATCCTAAAGTCTCTGTTATTATTCGGTCTATAATTCGGAGCAGTTTCTTGTATCTACGTTGAACTCTGTGGTCAGCCAGACACTTTCCGAACTGGAGATTATTTGTGTCAATGATTGCAGTACGGATAGAAGTGCTGAAATACTGAGTTCGTTTGCCTCCAGAGATAAGCGGATAATTGTTTGTACGAATGCAGAGAATGTAGGGGCTGCCCTATCCCGGAACAAAGGACTGGAAAGGGCAACCGGAAAGTATGTTACCTTTATAGATAGTGACGATCGCCTTGAACCTGCTATGTACGAGGTTCTTTACCGGGAAGCATCCAGGGGCGGTTATGATGTGGTAAAGTGCGATACTTTTATACATGCGGCAGGGAAGGTCACCACTCCTGTTTATGAGCTGGATCTCACCGGAAAGGAGTTGCGTGATCAGCTGATAGCTTTATTGTTGTACCAGTTTAAAGAGGATGATCTACCTACAGGTTTGTGGTTGAGTGGAGTATGGAACAAAATTTACAGAAGAGAGTTTCTTCGCGAAAATAATATCTTCTTTTTATCGGAAAGAGAGTTCTCCTGTGAGGATTTTCTGTTTAATCTTTCTGTACTGCTCAAAACCGATAAAATACATGTTATTAACCAACCTCTTTATCATTACAATTATCATTCCGGATCTTTGGGAGCCTCCTATTTCTGTCAATGTTATCAGAACACGGTGAGAAGCTGTATGTTGGCTGAGGAGAAGCTACTGGCCGATGACACATTGCCGGCCTGGGTTACGGAGAGGCTTTACTACCGGGTCTGTACCGGTATACCTATTGGGGTTTTAAATGAATTGAAACGTAATCCCCGGGGTAAGAAAGAGGCTGTTAAAGAGGTGATTTCTATTTGTACACATCCTTTTACCCGAAAAAGCGATACATCGAGTGGAGGTGAAACGGATAATACCGACTTCCGGTTCTATGGCCTACAGGATGATGGCCTGAACCCTTTTCGGCTTTTTACGGGTCATGCATTTCTTTACTGCGGATAAGAAATAAATATCTCGTGTTCCTGCACAGGTTTTGGTTTCTCCCTGAACGGACAATTTATGTCTATATTTCGACTAAAATGACTACCGGTTTCCTGCTTATTTTGTTAAATTTGCACGGTAAACCCAAACATATATTACTAATCTAAATAATATTTTGAACATGAAACCAACACTATTTGTCCTGGCAGCAGGAATGGGAAGCCGTTATGGAGGCCTTAAACAGCTGGATGGCCTGGGCCCTAACGGGGAAACCATTATGGATTACTCCATTTTTGATGCTATTCGCGGCGGATTCGGAAAAGTTGTCTTTGTGATCCGCAAGGATTTTGAGCAAGATTTCCGGGAAAAGATATTGAGCAAATATGAAGATCATATACCGGTAGAACTGGTGTTCCAGGCGTTGGATAACCTGCCGGAGGGATTTACCTGTCCTGCGGACCGTGTGAAACCCTGGGGAACCAACCATGCGGTGCTGATGGGTAAGGATGTGATCAAAGAGCCGTTCGCGGTGATCAATGCGGATGACTTTTACGGTCGGGATAGTTTTGCCGTACTCGGAAAAGCATTGGCTGAGATGGAAGGGAAGAAGAATGATTACTGTATGGTAGGGTACCGGGTGGGCAACACGCTTTCTGAAAGTGGAAGTGTAGCCCGTGGAGTCTGCGAAACAGACGAGGATGATTACCTGACTACGGTAGTCGAACGTACTGCCATTGAACGCATTGACGGCAAAGTTTCTTTTACCGATGAGAATGGCCGGCTGGTAACCATTGAAGATAATACGCCGGTATCTATGAATATGTGGGGCTTTACTCCCAACTATTTTGATTATTCGGAAGAGTATTTCAAAGAGTTCCTGACAGAGAATATGGATAACCTGAAAGCCGAGTATTTTATTCCGCTGATGGTCAATAAACTGATCAACGAAGGAACAGCCCGCGTAAAAGTTCTGGATACCACTTCCAAATGGTTTGGTGTAACGTACGCTGAAGATCGCCAGGGAGTTGTGGATAAGATACAGGCACTGGTAGATGCCGGTGAATATCCGCAGCAACTTTTCTGATCTCTTTTACTGATAGAACAGTAACTATATAATCAGGGGTATGTACAAACCAGATCTCCGGGGTAGATACCCCTTTTTTAAATACCGAGTCCCATGAAACGCAATCTCCTTCTTATCCTTTCCACTCTTTTCCTGGTACTGGCTCTTATCCTGCTAGGGAATATGCTGGTGATCGGTGACAAAGTTTCGCTTCTTCATCCGGCGCTGGGCTGGCTTTTTTACCTGCTGATCCTATTCCTTATCGTCCGGTTCCTGCTTTATCCGGTTTACCGGGTACTCCGTGCTCCGGCTACTCCCTCGCTGGATCCGGAACAACTCCCTGCCGATAAAGAGGAATTAGTCAGTTATGGAAAGTTACTAGCCTGTAATAATTGCCATATTACTGATAAAAAAAGAGCGGAAACAGCACAGGGAAAATCTGTTAAGAAAGATAAGGGATTGCGAAGCTCCGGAGATACAAGAGGTATTGTCCCGGGAGATCGCTCACCGGCTGAAACAGATGGATGAGCGCATCTGTGAAAATGCACTCTCGGTACTGGTACTGACTGCTCTTTCGCAGAACGGCCGGTTTGATGGGTGGACGGTATTGATCATTAATATCCGGATGATTAACCAGCTGGTGCGGATGTCGGGTTTCCGTCCCTCCTGGACACAACTGTGCCGTATTTACCTGGAAGTGATCCTGGCTTCTTTTATTACAGACCTTTCCGAAGATTTTCTGGAAGAGATCGATTTTTCTGCTTTACTGAGTAGTTTTAAAATTCCGGTTATCTTTGTAAAGTCGGTGATCGACGGCTCTCTTTCTGCCTTGATGACCTTGCGTATCGGGTATATCACCCGCCTCTATCTGGTTCGGGGAACGGATGCACAAACCGTAACCGATCGTTTGTTACGCAGAACGATCCGGCACCAAGCTATTAAACAATCTGTTAAGGAGTATCCTGCTGTATTGATGGAGGGAATGGGGAAGATAAAAAGTACTACCGGGCGTGCTTTTGGAAACTGGTTCAAAGGATTCAGCTTTGGGAGTTTCTTTGGTGGAAAGGAGGGATCTATTAATTAATTTTATTATAAACTGCATACGATGAAAGTTTCTGTTGTCTTAGGACATCCTTATGATCAAAGTTTTAACCATGCTATTGCTACGACTGTGGTAGAAACCCTGCGTAGCAACGGGCACGAAGTGTTTTTTCACGACCTGTATAAAGAGGGATTTAATCCGGTCATTACTCCCGGAGAACTTGTTTCGGACCAGTCGGAAGATGAACTGGTGAACCTCCACAGCCGGGAGATCCGGGAGGTGGATGGTATTATCATTGTGCATCCCAACTGGTGGGGGCAACCGCCCGCTATCCTGAAAGGATGGGTAGACCGGGTATTCCGTCAGGGAATAGCCTATACATTTCCGGAAGGAGATAATGGGGGAGGGCTTCCTATTGGTCTCTTAAAAGCAAAAGTGGGTTTAGTGTTCAATACATCCAATACAGCGGAAGAGCGTGAAAACAGGGTTTTCGGAGATCCGCTGGAAAATATCTGGAAAGAGTGTCTTTTCGGATTTTGCGATATCCGGGTGTTTGACCGGAGAATGTACCGGATCATTGCGGATAGTACGGAGGAAGGGCGGAAGGAGTGGCTCCGGGAGACGGCACTTCTTACCGACCGGTATTTTCCTGCTGGTCAATGAGGTAAAGAAAAAACAGGTCCGGATAATTTAAGCACCTT
The DNA here is from genome assembly GCA_021203405.1 of Bacteroides sp. Lineage (GTDB taxonomy): Bacteria > Bacteroidota > Bacteroidia > Bacteroidales > Bacteroidaceae > Bacteroides. The sequence goes on along the minus strand of JAJQBG010000006.1, from coordinate 19,124 downwards.
TTTCACACAATCGTATCCCCTCTGCTGACTGAGAGTTGTTTATCTTTGTAATAGTCAGCCGGGGGTGGGATCCCGGTGGGATTAAATAAGATTGCAGGTGAGATCCAGGCTCGTTTCCCGGTTTTCCGGGGTTTTGGTGATTTCTCTGCTTTTTCTACCAGCGGGTTCCCCCCTTCCCGAACCAAAAGGGGTAATGGCAAATAGCGGTTATTAGCTTCGATCTGTTGATGAGCCTGGGTCTCTTAGCTGCATTTCTCTTCTTCTAAAACACTTTTCAATCGTCTGTCTTACTCCAACTCCTTCCAGTTGATGTCGGGCTTTTTGTTACCGGGAGATCTTTTAAAGGTACTACCGATAGGAGTAGGATCGTTAAAGAACCCACAGTTTTGCAGGAAGAAACCCTCAGGTTCTACTCCTCCCTTGTAGTCCATTCTGGCAGTAGCACGGGCTGTGGCGTCAGCCGTAAAGGTACCTCCGGTCAGTTCAATCCATTCTCCTTCCGTAGTATATATCCATTGATTGTTGTAGAAGGCTCTCCGTTGGAGATAACCTTTTGTCTTGTCAAAATTTTCAAGGAACGAGTGCGGACGGGTATAATAAGTGGTGGTACCGGGCCGCAGGAATTGGGCTATTAGTTTCCATTGCTTCATTTCGGGTGCCAGGAAATAGGAGGTGTACTCTGTATAGCCTTTCTCTGACGGGCGGACCCGTGTCAGGAACTTATAAGTGTTGCCGGCTTTCCAGTTATATCGCAGAAAGCTTTGGCCGCCTGAACCTTCGTTCCCGAATTCACCTGTGTTTACATCGCTTCCCTTTTTTACCAGTATTATTTTGTGTTCATCAGGGATCTCTTTGGGATCGTCGGTCTCAAAAAGGACTCCATACGGAGAACAGGACTCTTCGTTCGGATGCTGAATTTACCTGCATACCAAAATATCCCTCACCAAAGCCATTGGACATAAAGTAACTTCCTATAGGATCGCTTCCTTCCGGTACAGTGATCTCGTTGTAGAACCATTCGGCAGTGATACCTGCCGGTATGGTGTAACTCATGTGTACGGAAGGGCCTCTTCTTCCCCAATAGTAGGAAAAATCGTTGACACAATGTATATCTGTTGCTCCCGGGCCATCTGCAATTAAAGCGGTTGGCTGGCAATATACCTCTCCTTGGTGGCTGATGCCTTTAAAGTCTACCTGTAGATAGCCTGCGTCGCACTTAACAGTTCCGATAAAAATTGTTTTTCCGGATCTGTGGTACCGCCCAGAGAGAGTTTGAATTTCTTCTCTTTGCAGGTAACTTCGATGGTATTTCCTTCGGTAGCTGTATGATACTTCAGGTAAAGGTCTATAGGACCGGGCCGGTTTACCCGGAAATAAGTACTGAATACTGTTTCCGGATCACTCCATCCTGTAATTCCGTTATCTTCAACTTTCGCGGTTGTGGAGGGAGTGGTAATATAAGAGTTTCCTCCCAGGGGAATTTCTATACCATCAACCGGCAATCGCGTTTCGTTGCCTCCTCTATTTTCGCTACAAGATGAAAAGAGTGGGAGAGTAACCCATAAAAAGAGCACACAACGTATGCTCTTTTTCATTATTTTTCTATTATTCCACGCCATAAAATTCCATTTCTGAACAGGAAGCAAAGCCACCTGCACTGGTTGAACCGTCCACAATAATTTTAGCTGCGTATGTATTTGCTACGAACGTAGCTAATTCTATGTGAGATACCTCTTTGGATCTGGCACAATCGTAATCCATGATCTTTACGAAATCCTCTTTGGCATCTACGGTACTCACATAGATGGATATTTTACCGAAAGTACCGTTCCCACCACCTACACGGGGGTAATAAGAGATCATAGCCAGTTTGGGAGCGCCTTTGAGGTAATAGATTAATTCAAATGTTCCCTCTGGTCTGGAATCTCCCCAGTTAGCATGATAAAAGGTGGAGGGGTTTTTATCATAGGAGAGATCGATCGTCTCACCCGGTTGCTCGCTATCTGCCGTGGCATGATCAATTTCTATGGCAGTGGTCGGGTGGCCGGCCTGTTTGACCGGAACAGTAATGCTTCTTACTGCATTGGTAAATTCCAGGGTTGTCTCACGTCCGGGTATGGAGGTGTTCGCTTTGGCCTGGATGGTAAGCTTTTTACCTTCCAGGGAGAAGGTACACCAATCTAATTCAGGTGCTTTCATGGTAACGGGAGAGTTAGAAACAATTTCATACTCTTTCTTTTCTGCATCCACTGTGAAGAGTACCTCCTTATCACCTATATACAAAGGTTCGGGAATGAGTGTATCTTCTTCCTTGCAGGAGCACACAGTTAAAACCAACATGAATAAAGTGACTATTTTTTTCATATCTTTTTTGTTTTTAAGGATTTTGTATTAATTCTGTAGGATAGGCATCCAGTTCGCGTTGCGGGATAAGCTCCACAATGCTGTTATCAGTCGGGTGGATGGTAGGATATACAGGAGATCCGCTTAAATGGCCTCCGGGATACCTTCTGTCCAAGACCAGGTCGTTCCGGAAGATATCCAGTTTACGGTGCCCTTCCCAGGCCAGTTCCAGCCGTCTCTCTTCGAGTATCCAGGTTAGTACACTCTCTCCGGGAGGGAGGTCGGCCAGGTCTCTTTCGGGTATTTGTGCCCGCCTGCGGATCATATTGATATCTTTAATGGCATCCGGATCGTTCTTCAGGTGATGGTTGGCTTCGGCTCTGTTAAGATAGACTTCAGCCAGCCGAAGGATAATGGGCGACCAGAGGTGGGATTGTTCCTCCTGCAAAGAGCATTTATAAATATAGCGCATGGGATAACCGTTCCTGGTTTTAGTTGCGTTCTCTATTTTTACAAAGTATTTACTGTTATCATCGTTCCTGACCACATAATAGCGTACTCTGCCGTTATGGAGCTCTTGTTGTACCACTTTACTGGTATATTCCTCGGGCCTTTCAGTGATCAGGTAGGTACCGTCAGCCTGTAGTTCTACTTCGTTCATCACATTTACATGGCTGTCTCCCTGGGGCTTTGTATAGTTTATCCATTTCTTTGCCGGGCTTAACTCCTGCGGTACGATAAAGGCGTGGCGTAGATCGGTTGGATGCTGATCGATCAATTCCAGGTAGGTGGAGGAAGGATACATCTCTCCCCATCCGGTTTCGTTGATCCTGGCATACATAGAACCTACTGAGTAACTTGCCATGTGGTATTTTTTGAAATCCACATCTTTCATCATACGGATAGCCCAGATAGTCTCACTGTTCTTTTCGGGAACAAAGGTTGGATATTTCTGGTAGCTTTCTCCTTCCAGTAATGTATAGCGTCCGGATTCTATGACCAGGTCTGCATAATCTTTGGCTTCTTGCCATTTTCCCATATAGAGATAGACGCGGGATAATAAGGCGTAAGCCACCTCTTTGGAGGCATATATATTTATTTTTTCACTCTCCATCAACTCCGCACCTTTTTCGGGGTCTTTCACGATCCGGTCGTATACATTGTATACAGTGGCCCGTTTGGGGTATTCATTAATATCCGTACTTAGTTTAAGGGGTACCCCCAAATTAGTTTCCGGACTCTGAGCGTAGGGACGCCCAAATATATTGACCAGGTTGAAGTACATAAAGGCACGCAGGTAGTAATTCTCTCCCAGTATCTGGTCCATATCGCTGGATTTTCCTTCAGGGATCTTTTCGATCATGCCGTTAATATTAATGATAACCTGGTAACTGAATTTCCAGAAATTTGCCATATAATTGTTGTTAGGCAATCTTTGGTATTTATATAGAAAATATAATTCGTCCACCGTTGTTCCACTCAGTGAAATATTATCCCCTCCGTATTCATTGACATAGTGAGTGGCTTTATAATAATACTCCTCTTTCAGCTTGGCGTATGTGCCTAATGTGATATTTTCGGCGCTTTCGGCGGTCACGTTCTCATTAGTTATTTCATCGTATGGTAATCTTTCCAGGTCACAACCTGCGGCTGAGAAAATCAGAACGAATATAAATAGTGTTTTTATAAATGTTTTCATGATCAATGGGTTGAAGATTTAAAAAGTAAAGTTTAATCCTACAGAGTATCGGCGGACGGAAGGGTATAAAGACGCGTCTGCCGTATTATTTGCATTTCCTGCTCCCAGTTCTACATCGGTTCCCGAGAATTTAGTAAGGGTGAACAGGTTTTCACCGCTCAGGGATACCGTACCGTATTTTAATCCGACCTTATTTAAATACCTGGAAGGGATAGAATAAGATAAGGTCAGGTTGTTCATGCGGAAAAAGCTTCCGTCTTCCAGGTATCTGGAGGAGGGTTTATTCGAATTATTATTTCCACCGCTGACAGCCCGTGGATGGGTGGCTATATCGCCCGGTTTTTCCCATCTGTTCCAGCCTGATTTCAGTTTCATGGAGTTATATGCTGTATAGGCTCCGTCATTATCGTAGAATTCCCGTGCATAGTGATAGATCTTGTTCCCCGAAACAAAGGTGAACATAGCAGATAAAGTGAAATCTTTATAAGTAAGTGTATTGACTATACCTCCCGAAAAGTCAGGATTCGCACTGCCCATTTTGGTCCGGGTCGCCTCTTCGTATTGGGTGGTCAGCCCTTTGGTGCCATCTTCTCTGAGTGTGTACCACATCGGGTCTCCTGTATGTACATCCACACCTGCCCACTCGTACAAATACCAGGAATCCATGGGTGCCCCTTCTTCGAAGATCTTAAGGTGGGATATCTGCTGTTTTCCTTCGTACAGTTTTTTTGATCTTACCTTTATTGTATCCGATATTGAAGTCAAGCGTCCATAAGAAATCTTTGGTGCGGATTATATCGGGGCTTACCGTCATCTCAAATCCTTCGTTCTTCACTGCTCCTATATTCCTGTATTGGCTTTCGTATCCGGTCAGGGAGGTTAACTGGACCAGGTATAACAGGTCGGATGTGTTTTTATGATAATAATCGAAACTAATATTTACCCTGTTAAACAACCGTGTATCCAATCCTATATTGGTCTGGTAACATTTTTCCCAGGTAAGGTCCGGATTTCCGAGCCGTTTCGGGAAGGCCGCCGGAACCCCGTTATAATGGGTATCAAGTGAGTATACCGATAAGTATCCGTAATTACCCCCACCCGGTGTGTTCCCGATAGAACCATAACTGGCTCTGAGTTTGAGTTGGTCTACAAAATTAACACGCTTCATAAAAGGCTCGTTGTGGATAGACCAGGCCCCACCAAGGGTAAAGAAACCACCATACCGGTTGTTGCTTCCGAAACGGGACGAACCATCGATCCTGTACGAGAATTGAGCCATATACTTGTCATTATACGTATAATTGGCATTGAAGTAGAAGGATTGCATAGCCCATTCTCCTTTCTGGCCTGTCGTGCTATAGGGAGAGGAAGAGACTTCCAGTACTTCACCCCCCTGTGGTATACCCCGGCCGATGGCTCCGTTCTTCTCATATTTATAATCACTATATTCATAGCCCAGGAATGCATTGAATGCATGTACATCCTTATATGTGTTGTTAAAACGGAGCAGCTGATTGGCATAACAGGTTGTATAGAGCTCATTGACATTTTCAATGGATCCGTTATATTCACTGGCCCCCATAGAGCGTGGATCTACATAACTTTCCTGGTAAATATAACGGAAACTGATGTTATTATTGGATTCAAAAGTGAGGTGATCCGTGAGTTTATAATCAAAACCCGCTGAACCGGTAACACCCAACTGTTTTTTCCGGCCCCAGTTCCATTGTAAATTGTAGAGGTAGTTATTTTTATCACGGCCCTTCCAATCATCTTCTTGTCCGGTTCTCATAGAGCCATCTTCATTATAAGGGGTATCCCAGGGTAAATAGGTCATTGCACTGTGCAGACTGTGTTCCCTGGATTCATCATGCATGTAGGTACCGGATAACTTTGTTTTTAAGGTAAGTCTTTTGTTGAAATAGTAATCGATGTTACTCCGGATGCTGTACCGGTTATAGTCATACCCTTTCACCGTACCCTCTTCGTTGTAATAATCACCCGAAAGGAAAGATCTTACTTTTTCATTACCCATGCTGTACGAGAGGGTGTAGTTTTGTGTGAATGCTGATTGAGTAGCCATTTTAAACCAGTCGGTATCGTGCGTCAGTAAACTTTCATTGAACCAGGGAATATCTAACTTATCCATTTTGGAGGTATAATCATAAAGTTCGCGTGAGTTCATGAGTTTGAATTTACCCAGGTTCTGTTGGGAGATACTGAATTTAGCAGAAACATCTATCTTATTCTCTCCCATGCGTCCCGACTTGGTGGTGACCAGGATAACCCCGTTCGTGGCTCTGGATCCATATAGCGCAGTTGCTGCCGCATCTTTCAGTACGGAAATAGTTTCGATCTCGTTCGGATTCAGTTGTGCACCGACCCCGCTTATCACCCCGTCAATGACCCACAATGGATTGACCTCCGAAGAGAGAGAGCCTTTGCCACGGATCCGGATCGTGGCCGCTTCACCGGGTTTTCCGGAGGTATTTAACACCTGAACTCCCGGAACTTTTCCCTGGAGCATCGTATTGACATTGGGAGAAGTGGCGGTTTTTAGTTTTTCTGCGTTCACAACGGAGATGGACCCGGTAACGGAACTCTTTTTCTGGGTACCGTAAGCTACTACGATCACTTCGTCCAGTGCTGCTACATCTTCTTTCATAACAACATTTAGCTGGGTTTTTCCGTTTACGGGAACTTCCTGAGATTCAAATCCGATATAACTGAATATCAATATGGCATTATGGGCAACTTCAATAGAGTAATTCCCGTCAAAATCCGTGATGGTTCCTTTGGATGTCCCTTTTTCCACTACACTTACGCCGATCAGAGGTTCGCCCGTGGTACTTTTTATATGTCCTTTTACAGAGGTCTCTGATTGTTGTGGCCGGGTTGCCGCTTTAGCTGACTCTGATCCCGCTTCCGAATCTTTTTTGAAAAGGATAACTTGTCTTTCAACGACTTTATAACCGGACTGTTTCTGGTCCAGAACCTTTTCCATCACTTCGTGGATCGTTGCATCCTCTACCGAAATATTGACAGCTTCGTTTACATTGACTTCATCCGTATATAAAAAGATGAATTCGCTCTGTTTCTCGATCTCGCTGAATAACTCTTTTAACGTTTTATTCTTTAGCTTTAAGGCGAGCTTTAGATTTTGGCTATAGGAGTTTGCCGAGACTCCTGCAATGCTGAGCAGCATTAAAAAAATGATTAAACTTTGTTTCATAAAAATTCCATGAAATTTAAGGTTGATAAAATTGTGTTGTCGTATAGATAGTTCAGGATAAACCTGAACGGTTGAAAGGTAACTACGTTTTTTGTTTCTTTTCATAAGTTGTTTATTTAAGTAATTCTAATTTGATAGCATCTGTTCCGGTCTCATAAGTGACCGGCACCAGTAAGGCAATATTGTTCAGGACGTTAGTAAGGTCGGTCTCCAGGTCCAGTTTTCCATATAAACGGGTATCTGTCAGCTCCTTCATGTTATAGGTGAATTTTACATTATAGTGCCGGCTGATCCTGTTCAATACATGGCTTATGCTTTCACCCTTTAAAAGAAGATATCCGTCTATCCACGAAGTGTAATTCTCCGTATCTACCTTTTCTATATGGACCTGATGAGTATGGGTTTGGTAGGTGAGTAGCTGATCAGGAATTAATTTTATTCCCTTGTTTTGTTCTTTGCTTTTAATTTCCACAGATCCCGTTACCAGAACCACGGATTGGGATTCTTCCTCATGATAGGCTGCAACATTTAGTTGGGTCCCTAATACATGGACATCTATCTGGTTCGTTTTAATAATAAAAGGAGTCGTGTTTTTTGCAACATCCAGATAGGCTTCTCCCGAAAGAAAAACTTCTCTTTTGTCTTTTCCGAATACTGCCGGATATACTAAGGTACTTCCTGAGTTTACCCAGGCTTTTGTCCCGTCACTCAGTACAATGGAAGTGGTTTTTCCATAAGGTACTATCAATTGATTGAGTTGCGGTGTCTCAGATGTCTCAATTCTCTCTTCTTCACCTATCTGAATGATCCCTTTTGAATTGTAGGCGATGGTTGAACTATCTTTTGATATCAATAACCTGCTCTTCAGATAACACAAGGCTGATGGTACCGGATCTCATTAGTTCTTCGTCCATCACTGCCAGCAGGTTATAGTCGATCTCATGCTTGTCCGGAGAGATGAACCAGAAGCTTCCGGCGAGAATCGCTGCTATGGCAGCTGTAGAGGCTACTTTAACCCATAAAGAATGGAACAGGCTTTTGGGTCTTTCCCTCTCTCTTATCTTTTTTTAATTTGGTTCCATATCAGGAGTTTATCTTCAGACCGGGGAGTGGGTTCAACAACCTCTGATCTCAGTAACATCTTCCTGAAGATCTGGATATGGCTCCTTAATACCGTATCTTCTTCCATACGTTTCTTCCAATACTCATTAAGTTCGGGTGTAGGATCGAGCAGCCATGGCAGGAACTGCTTGTCTGCTAAAAGCTCAGAAATTATTGTATGGGAAAAACAGGTTCCATAGAGTCTGATTAGGTGTTAGTGTGCAGAAAACGATTAAAAAAAAATAGTTTGTACTCAAAAGCCTGAAAAAAATATCATTGCCTGTGAATTATTATCCGGATAGAACCGGGATCCGTCCATTTCTTTGTTGAAGACATTCTTTTACAGAACGGTGTCTGTGAAAAGAAGCATGAATGCTGAATAGTGCATATTTTTACGGATTTTAAGCATGGAGCGGTGGATCAGGTTTCGTGCCGATTGGTAATTGATGCCGAGTAATTGAGCTATTTCTTCGTAGGATAATTCAAGCTGGTAACGTAAGTAGAATGCCTCTTTTTGCCTGGGATTAAGAGAGCTCAGAACGGTTTCAAATTTTCTTTTTATGGCTTCCTCTTTTTCGGAGTTATTCTCTTCGTAGTGGTAAGTTATATAAAATGGCAGATCGTCCGGTGAGACGTATGTGATCCGCTGATATTTCGAGATCGTATCCAGGATAAGGTTTTTTAAGGGAGAATAACAAATAAAATTTAGGTTCGGTAGTGGAAGAGAGGTTGTCACGGTTGTTGTAGATCTTGATGAACAGATCCTGAATAGAGTCTTTTACAATGTTCTCATCGGATACAAATTTCATTCCATACCTGTAGAGTATATCAAAATAGTACTCATAGAGCAGGGAGAAAGCTTTCTGGTTACCCGACCGAAAGTCATTCCATATTTTTATCATATCCGGCTGATCCGTTTTCATAAGAGGGATGATTATCTGGTGGTAAGCAGGAAGCCCTCTATGGTGAACAGGTAACCCTCCGGGGCTTTATTCCCGGATACAACCTGTGTAGGGTAATATATCCTGTAACAGAGGCCTGAACTGGTTAATGGAGCCCCAAATGATAAATTTTCTTTTGGAAAAAAATGCTCCCGGGAGATGCGGCGAGGGTAAAGAGCAGACAAAAAATGAGCATTAAAAGCCCTCTCGTTTTTTTAATATTCATATAGTTAGAAGTTTAGGTATGGCAAAGGTACGTAAAGATAGAGAAGAAAACAAGCGTAAAGGGATATACTTACTATCCGGGTACCCGATAAATACCGGAAACAGGATTTTAATCATTACAGGTGAAAATTATTCGCACGGCTTTTTCCTTTTGCGCTTCTATTTTATATACCTTTGCACCCGGAAAAGAAAAACGTTATCTGTACGATACAATATGGAGATCCATAATGAATTAAAGGAACTTTCCCGGTTCCTGGCCGAATACGCAACCTGCCTGATGGCGGTGGGGGTACAGACCTCCCGTATTCTGCGCAACATTTACCGTATTGCCGAATCCTTCGGTTATCAGTGTGAAGTCACCATTTTTCAGAAAACCATTATTATGACCCTGCACGATGTAGACCATACTCATTCGTATAGCCGGGTGGTACAGGTAAAACCGCTCGCGCTTAACTTTGCCATCAATTCCCGGTTAAGTGCCCTTAGCTGGCAGGCGTATGACGAACACTTATCGCTGGACGAACTTCAAACCCGGTTTCAGGAGGTTATCAGTCGTCCCCGGGAGAATAAATGGCTGGTAATATGGATGGTGGCATTTGCCAATGCTGCTTTCTGCCGTCTCTTTATGGGAGACTTTATCTCCATGGGAATTGTCTTTGTTGCTACTTTGTGCGGATTTTACCTGCGTACGGTTATGATGGAGAGACACTGGAATCATCTGGCTGTTTTTATACTCTCTTCTTTTACCGCTTCTCTGATCGCCAGTAGTGCTTACCTGTTTGGATGGGGAGATACACCGGAAGTGGCAGTAGGTACCAGTGTACTTTACCTGATACCGGGTGTACCTCTGATCAATTCGATCATGGATGTGATTGACGGACATGTATTGGTGGGAACTTCCCGTTTTATCAATGCTTGTCTTTTAATTATATGTATAGCGATTGGGCTTTCGATTACTTTCTTATTAACGGGGATCAGTACACTATGATAACGATTGAATTTCTGACAGCTATTCTGTACGATGGTTTTTTTGCGGCCATCGCTGCGATAGGGTTTGCCCTTATTTCCAATCCGACCCGCAATGCTATACCGGTAGCTGCTTTTCTGGCGGCTGTGGGGCATGGATTCCGGTTTTTCCTGATCCATACGGAACTCTTTACCATGGATATTGCTACTGCCTCTTTTCTGGCTGCTTTTTCCATCGGAATGATCGCTATTCCGTTTGCACGCTATATTCATTGCCCGGCAGAGGTCTTTGCTTTTCCTTCGCTTTTGCCTATGATACCGGGCATGTATTTTTATAAGAGTATTCTGGCTCTCTCTAACTTTATGCGTACTACCGATGAAGTCGCTTCTATGGAGTACCTTATCGGGTTCTTCCGGAATGGTACTACGGCTATCTTTGTACTTTTTGCTTTAGTAGTAGGAGCTGCTCTTCCTATCTTTATTTTCCACCGTTACTCTTTCAGTGCCACCCGTTTATTAAAGAAACTTACCCACAAAGGGTAATTTAGTAAATTATCTTTGAAACTTTTGTTCTATCTTTGCGTTCAATTAAACACGATATGACAGCAATTAAAAATATTATATTCGATTTTGGAGGAGTCATTGCCGACCTGAACCGCGACAATGCGGTACGTGCCTTTCGTTCTATGGGAATGGAGAATGCGGAAGAGATACTGGATCAGTATCATCAGAAAGGGATTTTCCTGCAAATTGAAGACGGAAGGATCACTCCGGAAGAGTTCTGTGCTGAGTTGGGAAAACTTTGTCACCGTACCATTACTTTTGAGGAGGCTAAAGCCGGATGGCTGGCTTTCTTTGCGGATGTACCCCAATATCGTCTGGATTATCTGTTTGAACTTAAAAAGCGTTATAAACTCTATATACTGAGTAATACCAATCCGTTTGTGATGAGCTGGGTACGTAGCAACGAATTTACCGCTGCGGGTAAACCGCTGGATCATTATGTGGATAAGATCTATACCTCGTATGAACTAAAGACTACTAAACCCGACCGGGAGATCTTTGATCATCTGATAAAAGATGCCGATATTGATCCTGCTGAGATTCTCTTTGTGGATGATGGAGCAGCCAATATAAAAATGGGAAAGGAGATCGGGTTCCATACTTTTCAACCGGAGAACGGAGAAGACTGGCGGTTGAAATTTGAAGCGGTATTAAAAGGATAATAAAATAACATAGGAAGAAGAGTACGAAAGTGCTCTTCTTTTTTTTACCTCTTTTCATTCCCCTAAAACGGGGAATAGTTAGATACTTCTTGTTATAAGTATCTATTCCTGCCAATAAAGTACGCTTGCCTGCCATGGCCTTCCAGCGTACAAAATTGTCTTTTTAGCGTACGTTTTTCTAAAAAGGTATATTTTACTTTTGCTACTGGATTATTTCATGAATACTTTTACTTATTCTTTAACTTATTATGAAAAGTAACACAAGCTAACCCCGTAGAAACGGGAAATTATTTCCGGAGCGGAATACTCCCACGGATAAGATCTGATTGAAAAACATAGACCGAATTAATGTTATCTTAAAATTTATGAATACTACTGTTAAACTGAAAAGCATTTCTTTTATCCTCTTCCTTTTAGTAGGTATAGGATTTTTGCCGGCACAGGAACGAATTCAGGTGAAGGGAAAAATCGTAGATACCGGCAAAGAAGAGATCATTGGAGCAAATGTCCTTATTAAAGGAACTACCATTGGTACCATTACCGATTTTGACGGTAATTTTACGCTGACAGCTGATGTAGGCTCTGTACTGGTTGTTGCTTACCTGGGCTATCTGCCCACAGAAGTCGAAGTAAAAGGTACAGCCCCTATGCTGATCGAACTGACTGAAAACTCCAAAGAACTGGATGAACTGGTTGTTGGGATACGGTACCCAGAAGAAAATTACCAGTATCGGTTCCCAATCGGGGATCAAAGTAATTTCTGACCTCAAACAACCGGTGAGTAACCTTACTACCGTACTGGCCGGACGCGTTTCGGGTATTGTAGGTGTCCAGCGAAGCGGCGAACCGGGTCGGGAAGATGCCAGTATCTGGGTGCGTGGTATTGCTACCATGACAGGGAGCAGTCCGCTGGTATTGGTGGATGGGGTAGAACGCTCGTTCGCTGACCTGAATCCGGAAGACATTGAAACCTTCAGCGTTTTGAAAGATGCTTCGGCAACCGCTGTATATGGAGTACGGGGAGCGAATGGGGTGGTTATTGTAACCACTAAGAACAGGTAGGTAGGTAAGCCCCGCATCAATGTAGAGTATAATGAAGGAGTCACCCGTTTTACCCAGTTACCCAAACTGGCAGATGGTATTGCTTATATGCACGCGGCTAATGAAGCTTCTATGACCCGCGGAGGTTCGCAGGTCTTTTCTGATGAACATATCTATCGGACAATGGTAGGAGATGATCCTTATCTCTATCCCAACGTAGACTGGCACAATGAGATTTACAAAAAAATGGGCCATACCCGTCGTGCTTCTGTCAATGTGAACGGAGGTTCGGAACATGTGCAGTACTATGTTTCCCTCTCTTTCTACCAGGAGACAGGACTTTTCAAAACAGATAAGAATGCTACTTTCGACTCCAACCAACGCAATACCCGTTATAATTTTAACTCCAGCCTCACTATGGATGTCACTTCAACTACCCAGATGAAGTTGAATATCAAGGGGAATATGAGCGACCGTAACTATCCGTGGGTAGAAGCGAAGGATATGTTCGAGTTAGTTTACAACATGCCAGCTACCCAGATGCCTGTTATCTATCCGGAAGGTGAGGTTCCTTTTATCTCTACCGGTGGAGGTTTGGTCAATCCCTGGGCCTATCTGACTAAAAGGGTTATAAATCGTACAATCAATCCAAAGTGATGGCTGATCTTCACCTGACACAGCAGCTTGACTTTATCACCAAAGGATTGTCGCTGACAGGAATGTTTGCCTATGATACCGAGAACAAAACCTATCTGGGCCGGGAAGGATTTTACACCCAATACTGGGCTTACAACCGGGATGAATAAGGGGAACTGGTCCTGGAACAACAAGGAGCTACCCAAAGTAACTCTTTGACCTATAGCCGCAACACGGATGTGCTGGAAAGAAAATACTACCTGGAAGCCTCGCTGAACTATAACCGTACTTTTGCCGAAGATCATAGTGTAACAGGGTTGTTGCTTTATAACCAGAGCGATCGTTCCAACATGAAAGCCGGGAATCTGATCGAATCGTTCCCTTACCGGAGTCTGGGTATTGCAGGACGTACTACCTATAGCTTCCGGGATCTCTACCTGGCCGAGTTTAACTTCGGTTATAACGGGGCCGAGCAGTTCCATCCGGATAAGCGATTTGGTTTTTTCCCTCTTACGGTCTGGGATGGATCCTTTCCAATGAAACATTTTTTGAACCTGTCCGGAAGTATGTACAACTTTTCAAGATCCGGGCCTCTTACGGAAAAGTAGGCAACAGCAATATCAAGATTGGCGACGACGAAATACGGTTTGCTTACCTGGATGAAATGGGAAATACAGGCTCTTACACATTTGGTAAAGACCGGAATAATGCCTATACGGGAGTAGATGTAACAAAATACGGAGTCGATGTATCCTGGGAGACTTCTACCAAAACGAACCTGGGAGTAGATATGGAATTCCTCGATAGTAGTTTGAGTGTAGCGCTGGATATTTTTAAAGAACGCCGGGAGGGTATTTTCCTGAACCGTGCCTCTGTGCCCGGATCCATCGGCCTGCGTGCCGGTGTGGTAGGAAACCTGGGGATTACAGAGAACAAAGGGTTTGAAGCGACAGTTGACTACTCCAACCGGATCGGTAAGGTAGACCTCTCTGTCAAAGGAAATTTTACCTATAACCAGAATAAAGTGATTGAAGATGACTCTCCTTTCAAACCTTACGACTGGATGGATAGCCGGGGTCATCGCATCAGACAACGTTTTGGTTATATCTGTGATGGATTCTATACTGAAGAGGAGATCAATGATCCCAAAGTTGCCAAAACGATAGAGCCGGTCATGGCAGGTGACCTTAAGTACAGAGACCTCAATGGCGATGGAGTGATTGACGACTATGACAAAATGGCGATCGGTTACAGCGATATTCCGCAGATTGTCTATGGATTTGGAGTCACTGCCGCCTGGAAGGGTTTCAGTATCGGGGCCTTTTTTCAGGGAGCAGCCAAAAGCAATATCCTGATCAATGGCAGTAGCTTTGCTCCTTTTGTTAACTCACTGGCCAGGGGTAATGTGTTTTCCAATATTGAAGATCGCTGGACGGAAGAGAATCCCCGCCAGGATGCGTTCTATCCCCGCCTGGCTATGGGGAACATCAACCAGAACTATGCAGCCAGCACACACTGGCTCAGGAATGGAAGTTACCTCCGTTTAAAAACAATTGACTTCGGATACACTTTCCCCCGGGAGTGGACTACCAAAGCCGGGGTGTCCAATGTCAGAATTTTCGTGCTGGCTAACAATGTCTTTACTATCTCTCCTTTTGACCTCTGGGATCCGGAGCTGGGCGATGGCACGGGAACCAAGTATCCCAATATAAGTACCTATAGCCTGGGATTATCGTTTCAATTTTAAATAAAACATGAATATGAAAAAGAATAATATACTATACGGATCATTGCTGCTGATAGCGGGGCTTTTTGTTTCCTGTGCCGATTATCTGGATCAGGTACCGGATAATATTCTCTCTCTGGAAGAGGTCTTCAGTAAGAGGTCTACTGTAGAGAGGTATCTGGCCACCGTCTACTCGACTATTCCCAGTGAACTGGTGGATAATAACAGAGCCGCTATCTCTGACGAGATGGATATCACCTTTGAAGAGAATCATGACAATTACATCAATGCAGGGAGTCTGACCCCTTCCAAAGATTATTTCCAGAGCTGGAATAGTTTTTATCAGGCCATCCGTTCGGCTACCATTTTTATCAACCGTGTCGAAGCTTGTCCGGATCCGGAACTTTCGGATAGGCTGAAAAGCCAATACAAGGCAGAAGCCCGAGCCCCCAGGGCCTTCTACTATTTTGCTCTCTTCCGCTGGTATGGTCCTTTCGTTATCAACGGAGACGATGAAATTCCGGCTGATGCCGACCTCACTACCATGAGCATTCCCCGGAGTCCGGTGGATGAATGTGTAGATTATATCATGAAAGAGTTGGATATGGCCTGCGAAGAAGGGCTCCTGGAATGGTATATAAGTGACCTGGATTATGGCAGGATGACCATTCCGGCAGCCCGGGCTATCCAGGCCCGGCTCCTGCTCTATGCGGCCAGCGACCTCTTCAATGGAAATACCGATTATGTCGACTTTAAAAACCACGATGGAGAACAGCTGGTTAATCAAACCTGGAGTAAGGATAAATGGGCCAAAGCCGCTGCCGCTAATAAATATATAATCGACAACTTTGATCGTTTTTCTCTCTACACCCGCAATGATGACCCGTATCAGTCTTACCAGTATCTCTTTCTGGAAGATTGGAACCGGGAAGTGATCTTTGCCCGGAATGAAGCCGGCTATAACAACATCGAGTGGAATTCTCCCCGTTTTGCCAGCGGATGGTCCGGCTGGGACCCCACTCAGCATATCGTAGATGCCTATTTCACAGCCTCCGGTTTGCCCATTACCGATCAGCTCTTTGTCGATAAAGACCCCAATTATAAAGAAGCGGGTACTATCAGTGAAGACAAAGGATATGCCCTGGCCGGGACCTGGAATATGTATGTAGACAGAGAGCCCCGTTTTTATGTCTCTATCTGTTACGATAACAGCCGTTGGGTCGCTACGGCTTATCCGGAAATCTGTCAACTCTATTACAACGGGAATACCGGTAAGGTGGCAGGTACCCGTAACTTCTCAAAGACCGGCTATCTGTTGCGCAAATTCAGTAATCCGGCTGCCGATGTAAAGAATGGAAGAATGCCTTCCCGGTCTGCCCTTATTTTCCGTCTGGGAGAGATCTACCTGAACTATGCCGAGGCACTCAATGAGTCCGATCCGGGCCATCCCGATATCCTTCTCTATGTAAACAAGATCCGTGAGCGGGTAGGTCTACGTGGGTACGGAACCAATGAAGGAGATATTTTCCTGAAGTCCTCTACCCAGGAGGCTATCCGGCAACTCATCCGGGCAGAAAGAAGAGTAGAGCTTGGCTTTGAAAATCATCGTTACTTTGATTGTAAACGTTGGAAAATAGCCATTGAAACAGATGGGGGAGACTTCTGGGGAATGAACGTAGATGCGGGCCGTCCTGAATTCTATCAGCGTACCGTATTTGAAAAACGGGTCTATGAATTCCAGCACTATCTGTGGCCGATCCCACAAAACGAGATATATAAAAACAAAATGTTGGTACAGAATCCCGGCTGGCAGGCCTTTGATTAATTACTTAACAGGAACCTATTTAAAACGACGAATATGAAAAACAGAGTAATTTATACGATCTTATCTTTACTCTCCTTCTGTCTTCTGGCAGGATCCTGCAAAGACGATGGAGCAGGGAAAGTAGAAAAAATATCGCTGCTGCAAACCCAGTATGATCCCGAAGGGAATGAGCTGGTTCTCAGGATTATGGATAATGAAGTGTTACAACTCATTCCGTTGATCTTTCCGGTAGATGCTGAGAATAAAAGCATTACCTATGAGAATGCCGATCACGCAGTCATGGAGGTAAGTGCCGATGGTCTGCTCACCGGTAAATCTCCCGGCGAAGATATATTGACCATGAGAGCTACCGATGGTTCCGGCGTAGTGCAGAGCTACAAAGTATATGTAAAAGATCATCAGATAAAGACAGAAGATCTGGGCTTCTCTGAAGAGGATTACAGTAGAAACAGACGGAACTGTAGATATAGTAACCAAAGTAGTATTTACCCCGTCGGATGTCTGGGATAAATCCCTAACTTTTGTCTCTTCAGATCCGGGTATTGCTACAGTAAACGAGGATGGTATATTACGGGGAATAAAAGCCGGAACTACCACTATCACAGTAACGACGATGGATGGTACGAATATCTCTGCTTCCTGTCCTGTTACGGTAAGTCCTGATTTTTACAGAAAAGAGTGGCAGATGGAAGTTACACCCAAAACCGGCTTTACCGGGGCAGATTTCCCAAACCTGATCGATGATGATATCACCTCGTTCATCAGTATCCCGAAACCTGTCCGTCATACGGATGGTCCTCCGGAAGGAGTACCCTGGGGATTTATTATTGACCTGGGAGCCTCCAAGACCTTCAACTATTTCCGTCTGTCTCACCGGAACGACCAGTTGGGGCTCCGGGTACGGAAACTCTCTTTCTCCGGAAGTAATGACGGAGAGAATTATACTCCTATTGATCCGCAGGGTATCAGTATCCAGTATGAGCCACAAAGTTTCCTGACCATTGATGATCAGCCTCTGGCCGAATCTACCTACCGGTATGTAAAAATTATTTTTGATGAATGGGATAAAGATAATAACTCAGTGATACAAATTACCGAGTTCTATCTGGGAAGAAAATAAGCCATACTAGTTAAGATGGTTAATGAGTAATAAACTCACTGCACTGAAGAAGGTACCTGTGAAGGCACCTTCTTTCTGAAATAACGTCGTACCATAAACCTTTTTAAAAACAATAAGTATCATGAAAGTAATGTATTCTCTCATTCTACTACTATTCAGCTTAGGGGGAAACACCTTCCTGAAAGCAGAACAGTGTTCAGGAAAAGTAAATATTGTCTATATTGGGAACAGTATAACGGAAGCCCGTAATCAGGATCCCACTCCGCCCAAAGCCGCCGCCGAATATCTGATGGCTCAGGGATACATAGTAGAGTATGCTAATTGTGGAATAAGCGGTTATACAACGGGATATTTCAAGCCTCCCGGCGGAACCTATAATAAAGTGATCGAAGCTGCCGATGGTTTTAAAGACAAAGATGCCCTTCTGGTATTCTCCATCAAATTAGGAACTAACGATAGTTCTATTAATTTGGCTGTATCCGCCGAAGAGTATAAACAAAATCTCAAAACAATGGCAGACAGTCTGTTTCAACGCTATCCGGGCTGTAAGATTATTCTGAATTATCCGATATGGTATAGCCCTGATACACAAAATGCCGGTGCGGCTTATTTGTAGGAAGGCATGGAGCGGCTTCAATCCTATTTCCCACAAATAAAATCCCTGGCCGAGGAAAATCCCGACTATATTTATGAAGGCGATCAGGAGGCATTCGAATTCTTTAAAGAGAATTACCTCGAATACCACGCAGCACAAACTTCTCCTACCGGGAAAACCTACTACCTTCACCCTAATCGGAAAGGTTCCGTTAAATTGGGAGAATTCTGGGCTAAGAACCTACAAAAATGGCTGGTTGAGTGGGGCTATGGGCTGAATGCCCTATAGAATCCATCACATGTCACTGAGGTACGTTAGCCCATCCCGAGCGATTGTATACCTGAAAACGTGAAAATCTAAACAGGAAACGAATAGATATAAAATGAAATTAAAAAAATGAAGAGAGAGTCTCTTTCTCCTGAACCTTCACAAAGCATCAAATATAATC
>JAJQBG010000232.1:6868-12674 GCA_021203405.1 Bacteroides sp. | reverse complement strand
CCACACCCGGGCTGCCTCTTCAACTATTTTTACGCAGGGTCTTTTCGAATAGTACGCAGGGTTTCTTTCTTCTGATAAGTGAGTTACCGGTGTCTCTTTCTTTAATTTTAATAACTCCTCGCACGTCAGAGCTCCGTTTTTTTCAATGAATTTTTGTGCAAGCTGCTGCACTACCCGGTAATTCTCCTCTTTCTGTTGTTTATTTTCGCTCTCTGTAGATCCTGTTTCCAGGCCGGCAAGCATAAAAAGAGCGCACGCTGCTCCACATGTCTGACCCATGCGACCGATACCTCCGCCGAAAGATGAGGAGAGAAGCAAAGCGTTTTTCTCTGTAATTCCATATTCATCGGCAAAAGCTGTAAATACAGCCTGCGAACAGTTATATCCCTTTTTAAAAAGCTCTACCGCTTTTTCTGCTTTATCTTCCATACTCTATTCATCTTGTTTGGACATAAGAACAAAAGAACATATTTTATTACCGCCTATAGGTAAATAAAAAAGGTATCCTGTACACTACAAAGATACCTTTCTTATATTATTTAAACTCTTTCAAAGCTTTACTTAACTGATCCGGACACGAAGTAAGCTTTCCTCCACACCGGATTCCCTCCAGCCGGGAAATAACCTCTTCGCTTTTCATTCCTTTTACCAGGCTGGATATACCTTGCAGGTTACCGTGGCATCCTCCTACAAAAAGAACCTCCTTCACAATCCCTTTCTCTACCTCCAGTTCAATCGCTGTACTACAGGTACCGGATGTGCGATATGTCTGTTTCACTCTTCTTCCTCCTGGGGACGTAAATTAGTATAAACGTTCTGTACATCTTCGTCATCCTCCAGTTTCTCTACCATCTTCTCAATAGTAGCACGCTGCTCGTTATCCAGGTCTTTCAGATCGGTCGGTATCCGGGTAAATTCAGAGCTTTTGATCTCATACCCATTCTCTTCCAGGTAATGCTGAATGGCACTGAAAGACTGGAATTCTCCGTAAATGGTGATCTCATCCTCTTCTTCGTCATAATCTTCATCCACTCCATAGTCTATCAGCTCCAGGATCAGATCCTCTATACTCATATCCTCCTTTTTGGCAAGAGTAAATACAGACTTATGATTGAACATAAAATCCAGGCTGCCGGAAGTTCCCAGCGAACCGTTGAATTTATTAAATATACTTCTTACGTTAGCTACCGTACGGGTTGTATTATCAGTAGCCGTTTCTACCAGTACAGCAATCCCAAAAGGACCATATCCTTCGTATACCATCTCTTTGTAGTCCTTCTGGTCTTTACCCATGGCATTCTTTATGGCACGCTCAATATTGTCTTTCGGCATATTTTCGCGTTTGGCATTGGCTATAACAGCACGGAGTGCAGGGTTGTTTTCCGGATCAGGACCACCCGCTTTTACAGCAATAGCGATTTGTTTCCCTATTCTTGTAAATGTACGGGCCATGTTGCCCCATCTTTTCAGCTTGGTCGCTTTTCTATATTCGAATGCTCTTCCCATTGTAATGTGCTATTTAATTTAGTTCTGAATTACCTAAGCTTTGCACCCAGTTTGTTTTCCAGGTTTGCAATCAGCTTAGCCATTATCTTATCAATGATCTTATCGTTTAATGTCTGGTTCTCATCCTGTAAAAGGAAGCTTACGGCATACGATTTTTTTCCGGCTTCCAGGTTCTTACCTTCGTACACATCAAAAAGGTTCACCTCTTTCAGGAGTTTCTTTTCTGTTTCGTAAGCTATCTTTTCGATCTGTCGGAACTCGATATTTTTATCCAGCAAAAGTGCCAGATCGCGTCGTACGGCCGGATATTTAGGGATCTCCCGGAAGCTCACCTTGTTCGACCGGGTAGCTTTCATAAGCTCCTTCCGGTTTATCTCTGCAAAATAGACTTCATTTTCAATACCGAACATTTTCAGGATCGATCCGGAGGTCAGCCCTAATTTAGCCAGCGATTTGCCTCCATGGGTTTCGTAAGAGAGTCCGGTAGCATATAGATCATCAGAGAAGGTGTTTACTACTATCTTCCGTTTATCAAGTCCCACCCGTAAAAAAATATTCTCTACGTAAGCTTTTAATTCATAGACCGAACTATTCTCATCTGCATGGACCCAGGAGCCGGAGACTCTCTTTCCGGTAACCCAGAGACCCAGGTTATGAACCTCCCGGTAAGGTGCCAGTATCTTTTCCGGATCTCTTTTTTCTGCGTTATAAAAATAGCAGTTCCCGAATTCAAAGAACTTCAGGTCTGCATGCTGGCGGTTTATGTTATGGGCAATGCTTTCCAGCCCTCCGAAGAGCAGGGTCTGACGCATGGCATTCAGGTCGGTACTAAGCGGGTTCATCAACATCACCAGATTAGCGGCAGGCAGCGATTCCAGTTTTTCATACCGGGCCGCACCCGTCAGTGAGTTATTCAGGATCTCGTTGAATCCACATCCTACCAGTTGCTCCGAGATCAGGTTCTGCATCTTGTCAGAGATGTCTGCATTGCTTTTCGGCGATAAGCTGGCTGTAACACGGGTAGGAATTTCCACATTGTTGTATCCGTAAATGCGCAGGATATCTTCAATGACATCTACGTCCCGCTTTACATCTACCCGGTAAGGAGGAATGGCTAGCTTCAATCCCTTTTCATCCTCCTCCAGAATTTTCATCTCCAGAGAAGATACGATTCCCATTACAGTCTCTACCGGGATCTCCTTACCGATCAGTCCGTTTATCTTTTCGTAGGTTACCTCTACTATAAAATCCTGAACAGGAACTTCACATACATCCTTTATCTCCGAAGAGATGGTTCCTCCTGCCAGTTCTTTCACCATCAGGGCAGCCAGCTTCAGGCAATATACCGTGTTGTTGGGATCGATCCCTCTTTCAAAACGGAAAGAAGCATCGGTGTTTAAGCCGTGCCTGCGGGCACTCTTTCTTACCCAGGTCGGATTAAAGTAGACACTTTCCAGAAAGACATCGGTTGTTCTCTCCGTAGAACCTGACTCCAGGCCACCGAATACACCCGCAATACACATAGGACCCTCCTGGTTACAAATCATCAGGTCTTTGTCCGATAGTTTTCTCTCTACCTCATCCAGGGTAATGAACGGTGTACCTTCCGGAAGAGTTTTTACAATCACCTCTCCACCCTTTATCGCGGCTGCATCAAAGCAGTGCAGGGGCTGCCCGAAGGCGTGTACTATATAATTGGTAATATCTACTACATTGTTGATGGGTCGCACACCGATCAGTCTCAGTTTATCCTGCAACCATGCCGGGCTCTCTTTAACAGTTACCCCCTTTACGGTAACTCCGGCATAGCGCGGACAAGCTTCCCGGTTCTCTACGGTCACCTTTATATCCAGGTCGTGATTCTCTACCTCGAAAAGATCTACCGAAGGTTTACTCAGGTGGGTCTCTTTGTCGTTGCGAAGCAGGTAAGCGTACAGATCGCGGGCCACTCCGTAATGCGAACAGGCATCCGCCCGGTTGGGAGTGATATCCACCTCCAGTATATGGTCACTCTGGATGTTATAATACTCTTTGGCCGGCGTTCCCACTACAGCCTCTTCCGGAAGTACAATAATACCGGCATGGTCCGTACCGATCCCTATTTCATCCTCCGCACAGATCATTCCGTGGGATTCTACCCCCCGTATTTTGGAACGTTTGATGGTAAAAGAGTCTTCCCCGTTGTAAAGTTTGGTTCCTACCGTTGCTACCACCACCTTTTGTCCGGCAGCCACATTGGGAGCCCCGCATACAATTTGCTGCGGCTCACCGCTACCCAGGTTCACCGTTGTAATGTACAGGTGGTCTGAGTTAGGGTGCGCTTCGCAGGTAAGTACTTCTCCGATCACCAGACCCTCCAGTCCTCCTTTGATGGATTGTACCTCTTCTACACCACCGGTTTCCAGACCTATTGAAGTCAGGGCGGCTGCTACTTCCTCCGGAGTTAAATCCGTCTGGACGTATTCTTTCAGCCAGTTATAAGAGATATTCATATTGATAGTTAAATTTTTATGTTTTCCAAAATGACTCGCAAAGGTAATAAGATTTTCGCTATGGATATAATTTTATTATAAAATCTTTGGCATTACAAAAGCGGGAGAGTTCCTGGTTACCGGAACTATTACTTGTAAAAAACTACCGGGATCGGGAATATTTTCAGGAACAGGTACCGATCCGGGCAGTTCTATTTATAAGTGATCTGTTTTTATGGAAAATGGGGTACAATTCAATGTTCCCTGTTTTCAGTCAGCGGGAAGAAATAATTTCTGGAATAATCATAACGGATCATATAATCGGAGATCTCCCAGGCCTTTTGTAAATGTTCTACCCCTTTTTTATCTCCTTCGGGAACTTTTCCGATCACCTGCATCCCCGCATCAATGGTATATCCTGGTTTTTCTTTGTGAAGGATGCTGCTGCCTATACCCCGCCAGGGATATTCATCCAATCCTAACAGATCCAGTAGAGTGGGGTAGATATCCACCTGCCCCATTACTTTGTCATAACGCAGCGACACCGGAGAGTTCAATACAATAAAAGGTACGAACCGGTAGGGAGAAACAATCCGTCTGCCTGCTTCTGAGTGAATGATATAATCTCTATGGTCTGCCAGACCTTCGTGGTCTCCTGTAATTACGATCATTGTATTTTTGTAACGATCCTGCCGTTTGATGTTCTCTATGAATTCTCCGATCGCATAATCGGTATAATTGGCCATAGTCATATAGTCATTCATCATTGCCGGTGCCTGATGACTGAAAGATATCCTCTTCATCTCTTCCGGTAATACGAACGGAAAATGTCCTGAATAGGTAACCAGCTGGAGAAAATCAGGCCGGGAATCATCCCATAATTCTCCATTCTCTATTTTCTGTCCCACCTGCCGGAAAAAAGAGATATCTCCCAATTGTTTACGGGGACCTACTTTTTCTTCAATAACAAAACTATTTCTGTCTATAAGGCCGTCATAACCAAAAGCCGAAGCCACTACACACTGATTCCATACGATCTGCCTGTCCACTGTTACACTGTACGCTTTGGTGTCCGGATGTTTTTCTTTGAATGCAGTGACCAGCCCCGGATAGTAATTGTGAGGGAATCTGGCACTGAAGGCGCCGCTGGCAACCGGAAGAAGTCCGGTATTCAACAACAGTTGTCCGTCAATGGAACGTCCCCCTTTTACCTGGGATTGTACGTAAGGGGCATACAACACAGTACTGTCTTTAAGCAGTTTATTCAAGTAAGGTGTTATCTCTTTATCTTCAAATTCCTGTTCCAGTACCCAGCTTTCCAGGGACTCTGCCAGAATAATGATACAATTCCGGCGGGGAATTATGTGGAAAGGGATCTGCCGGTAAGCAGGTTTTTCTGCCAGCCATGATTCAATTTTACGGTTGATTTCCGGAGTAAATTTTTCTTTTCCCTGAAGATAATCGTAATAGAGCGAACCGAAAAGCGTATAAATAGGAGGACGGCTGGCAAACAGACGGGACTTTCATGCCTGTTGTATACCTGGTGAAATCCTCCTTTACGCTGTATGGAAAAAGATAGCCACAACAGCAGCATTACCGGGAGAACCAGGTATCGGGTACTACTTAACATAGCGCTGCCCGTAATGGGAGCGGCCGGTTCTTTATACTTTTTTCTCCATAGAAAGAGTGGGAAAAGTGTGGTCATCAGAAAAACAGCATCATACCATCTTAACGAAGCATATACACTGGATTTAAAATCTTCCAGGTTGCCTGCAAGCCCGTAACTTGCTAAAGGAATCGCAGAAAAGTAAGTGCGGAAATACAACAGG
>JAJQBG010000232.1:0-6858 GCA_021203405.1 Bacteroides sp. | reverse complement strand
ATAAACAGGAGGTCCAGCAGAAACATGATGACCAGGGTTGTTCTTACCATCCGGAAACACACCAGCGGGATCAAAAGAAGCCATACGGCTAATAAATTATATAGGTAACATTCGGGTTTGGAAAGGGCTGCAAACGATGTCTGGCTACACCAGATAATATTGAACAGAAAAAACTTTATAAAAATTGTCAGAAAGAAAACAACCGATAATTTTTGTTCGGCTACATACTCCGGAAAAATAAAGTCATATAGTTTTAAAAAGTCTCGTTTTGTGTTTTTCATAATTCCAGTGATTCCTCTTGGAGGAGTTTGTGTTACTACTTAAATGAATGAGTGCAAAGTTACTAATTAATATTTTATCATAAAAAATGAGGGAACGGAGATTTTTTTTAAAAAAATAATAGTTGATAAATCTACAGAGATTCCGGGTTATTTTCGGAATAATTCTTTTATACAGGGATTGTAAATGAGAGCCGGAGAGTTATATGGAAAAAGTTGGTAGGAAAAATAAAAAAGAATAGTTCCCGGATGATTGGAGAGACTTTCGGAAAAGGATAAAAATGATCCAAAGATCAACCTTCTATCTTGGAGCGATAAGTTTCGAACCGGGAAGTCACTTCCCGTACAAAATTATAGGTTTCGCGCCCCCGGAAATAACCATTTTTACAGACCGGATCGTTGAAATACTCTTCGTTGCTTTTCAACAGTATATAGGTCTCTACGTTATCCTGCCATACATATTTGTTCTTCCCATATTTTTCTGCCAGCGCCATGGCATCATAGATATGGCCCAGTCCGGCATTATAAGCTGCCAGGATAAATTTAAGTCGTTCTTTTTCATCCGGGATCGTACTCAGGCTCCGGGCGGTAAGTACCAGGTATTTTACGGCCGCTTTTACATTCTCTTCCGGGTCCTGCTCTTTTCCTGCGGGTACCCCCATGGCACGTGCCGTACCGGGCATCAACTGCATTAGTCCCCTGGCTCCTGCCCAGGATACAGCATTCGGGTCAAAGTTAGATTCGGTATAAGCCAGTGAGGCCAGCAACCGCCAGTCCCACCCCAGTTCTCCGGAGTACTTTCGGAACAGTTCGTCAAAGTGGGAGATCCTGCCGTCTGAGATCGATAGGATAGGAGTGTGCAGAATACTTTTGCTGATCTCAAAATAACGTTTGGTACTGGCCGTATAAGCCGGAGAGGTGACGTTGGCCTCGTGCCAGCTGTTTACAGCTTCAGCCAGTTCCGTACACTCTTTCCTCACTGCCCACGAAGAACGCTGGTCAAAGCTTACCGTCAGGTTAATATCCAATCCCGGGTAATAGGTCTTATTGAGCCGTGCCACATCGTTATCACAAACCGTAAATTCTATCTCTCCCCGGGCTACCTGTGCGATCAGATCTTCCAGCGTAACACTATCATTGGGTACGGCATGGATCCGGATTCCTCCCCCCAGTTCCTGGTCCAGGTTGATCATCCGGTCCTCGTGCTTTCCCGGTTTCACATAGACATCTTTTCCCACCAGCTGGGTAATATCCTGTAACGGTTTTCCTTTTCTGGCTGTACTTTGTACGATCACCTGTTGGGTGATCACCTCTTCTCCACAATAGAGTAACGTATCCTTCCACTCCCGTGTTACCGGAAGGTTGTAGGCGATCAGGTCTCCTTCTCCCGCCAGGAGTTTATCCACCAGCTCCGTCACATTGGCCGCCACTTCCACTGTAAGCTTTATCCCCAGTGAGGCGGCAAACTGCTGAGCCGGTTCATACTGAAAACCCATCGGCTCTCCCCGGTAAATAAAGTAGGAGGTAGAACTGTAGAGAGTCAGTACCGTCAGCTCTCCTTTTTCACGGATGTGCGGCAGGTCGTATACCAAAGGTTCCTGTGTAACCCTGGCGGGAGCCTGCTGCTTGCGGCAGGCATGCAAAAACAGGAGGATCCCCAATAGAATAACCATTGCCACTATCTTTACAGGATGGTACCGCATCCACCGGCACCGGCGGAAAAAAGTGTAATATGATCTGCGATGAAAGTTCACTGCCTATTTATCCGGATTAAGATTCTTTTCAATATAATGTGTCAGGATATCAATCGCCTTCTGGTTGTTCCCTCCCTCAGGTACGATCAGATCGGCGTATCGTTTGCAGGGTTCTATAAATTGTTGATGCATCGGTTTGAGTACACGGGTATAACGATCCATTACAGCCTCTGCCGTCCGGTTGCGCTCTATAATATCCCGGTGGATCACCCGTATCAGCCGATCGTCCGGGTCTGCATCTACAAAAACTTTCAGATCCATCAGGTTACGTAATCTTTTGTCGCAGAGAGCCAGGATCCCTTCAATAATAATAACCTCTTTAGGCTCAATATGGATCGTCTCCTCCTGCCGGGTACAGGTCAGGTAAGAATAAGTAGGTTGTTCAATGCTTTTTCCCTCCCGCAGCATCGATACATGTTTGGAGAGCAGGCTCCATTCAAAAGCATCCGGGTGGTCAAAGTTAATGTTCTGCCGCTCCTCTACCGGAACATGGCTGCTATCCTTGTAATAAGAATCCTGAGGAAGAAGCACTACTTCTCCCTCGGGCAGGCTTTCGATAATTTTTCTTACTACGGTGGTTTTCCCCGATCCGGTACCACCGGCAATTCCTATTATTAACATCCGTTTGTATTGTTTTTAAAGCAAATAAATTAATTTTGCATTTCGCAAGTATAGGAAAAAAACGGCTGTTCCGTAAACATACGGAGCCGTTTGTTTTTTATAAAACAGAACAAATATAAAAGAAAAATTTAAAATAACAACGTATGGTTAAGCACATTGTACTTTTCAAATTAAAAGAAGAGTTGTCTGCCGGAGAGAAAACAAAGATAATGAACGACTTTAAGGAGGCGCTTGAAGCGCTTCCGGCAACGATCCCTTTTATCCGTAAAATAGAGGTCGGGTTTAATGGTAATCCTGCCGAGCAGTATGATATCGCTCTTTACAGTGAGTTTGATTCCCTGGAGGATGTCAATGCATATGCGGTGCATCCGGATCATAAAGCAGCGGGTGCGATTATTGCGGATTATAGGGAGGGGAGAGCGTGCGTGGATTATACTTTTTCGTAAAAAGTATAGCAAAAAGGCTTTATTTTAGTGTTTAGTGGGGCTCGCTTGTTTGTTTAGTATTGTTTTGGGGTGTGTTTGTTCTTTTTTGCTTGATCAAAAAAGAACCAAAAAAATCAAGGACACAAGCCCTCCAGAGCTACTCCAGAGACCTGCGCAGTGGGGTAGCGAGAACTCGCATCTGCGATGCTCAAACAGCTCGCTCCCTTTTTCCACTGCTCCGGCCTCTTCCGCTTCACGCTCTTCCGGGATGGTCCGGTTTAATAGGTCGCCGCATTGCTTCGCTCGCGGTTTTTCTTTGGGGCTTTTTGCCGCATTGCTTCGCTCGCGTTTTTTGGAAGGCGGATTCTTTTTTGGAATACTTGTTTCCGGTGATTTTCCCTTGTGTGTTTCGCAACTAAAAAGCCTCTTTGGTTACCGCCGGCTTCCCAGCCGGTGAGTCTCCGGAGGGGGCTTCCCAGCCCCCACACGGTACAGGGGCGGCTATGAAGCCGCAAAGTAAAGAGTTACTGGCTGTGAAGCCGGCGACAACAGTCGAAGGATTTATTGTTCATCGGGAGATGCTCCCCCGATGAACATAATAAACATAAAAGTTAACGACAAGTATAATCCCAAAAAGCAACGAGCGTAGCGATGTTGCGTATCAAAAGAAATGACGGATGCGAAGCTGGTCGGGCATCGGAGCGCAGCGTTAAGCGGAGTTGACCGGAGAAGCGGAAAGAGGGAGCGAGTTGTTTGAGGAACGAAGTGACGAGTTCTCGCTACCCCGCTTCGCAGGGAAACGGAGTAGCGAGCACCGCTTAGCCCTTGATTTTTTTGGTACTTTTTTTTGATCAAGCAAAAAAAGTACAATACACCACTTAAAACCAACGAACCCCGCTAAACATTATAAACACTATAAAAGAAAACTCTTTAAACAAATGATATGAAAAAACTAAATGCATGGCTGTTACTGTTCCTGCTGGTACTAACCACAGGAGCAACCGCCCAGATCCTGGAACCGGTAAAATTCAAAAGCGAATTTATCCGCGTTTCAGATACCGAAGGCGAGATCATTTTTACTGCCCTGATCGCTCCCGGATGGCATGTCTACTCCACTGATCTTCCCGAAGGAGGCCCCGTACCTGCTACTTTCAATGTCGATATCCTGGAAGGAGCGGAGCTTACCGGTAAACTACTACCCCGGGGTAATGAAGTGACCGCCTTTGATAAAGTATTTGAAATGGAATTGCGCTATTTCGAAAATGCAGCTGTGTTCGTACAGCCGGTCCACATTACCGGACCTGCCTACCGGATAGAAGGGTACCTGGAGTATGGGGCCTGTGATGATGAAAGCTGCCTGCCCCCTACGAAGGTAGAAGTAACCTTCGAAGGAAAAGGAGTAGAGCAACCTGTGGAAGAAGCAGAAACAACGCCACAGCCCGAAGTCACGGCTGCTACTCCGGGAAACAAACTACCTTTGGAGCCGGTTTTTAACCGCCCCCAGGTATCCCAGGGAGAACCGGTGGATTGGTGGGAGCCTGTAATAGGCGAACTCCATGCATTGGGTGAAACTACCTCTACGGCCGACCGTACCTGGATCTATATATTCCTTATTGGACTGGCCGGTGGGTTCCTGGCCCTTTTTACCCCTTGCGTATGGCCGGTCATTCCCCTTACAGTCAGTTTTTTCCTCAAACGAAGTAAAGATAAAAAGAAGGGGATCCGGGATGCCTGGATCTACGGAGCCTCCATTGTCGTTATCTATGTTACCCTCGGAGTCGTTATTACCCTGGCCTTCGGAGCCAATGCCCTGAATGCACTCTCAACCAACGCCCTCTTTAATATATTTTTCTTCCTGATGCTGCTTGTCTTTGCCATCTCCTTTTTCGGGGCTTTCGACATCCGGCTTCCCTCTTCCTGGAGCAGTGCGGTAGATAATAAGGCAGAACAGACCGGTGGGATGCTCTCTATTTTCCTGATGGCCTTTACCCTGGCGCTGGTCTCTTTCTCCTGTACCGGGCCTATTATTGGTTTCCTGTTGGTAGAGGTCTCTACCACCGGCAGCATTGTAGCACCCGCTATAGGTATGCTGGGATTTGCCGTTGCCCTGGCCCTCCCTTTTACGCTCTTTGCCCTCTTTCCCTCCTGGCTAAAGAGTATGCCCAAATCCGGAGGATGGATGAATGTGGTAAAAGTAGTGTTAGGTTTCCTGGAGTTGGCTTTTGCCCTGAAGTTCCTCTCTGTGGCCGATCTGGCCTACGGATGGGGTATTCTGGACAGAGAAACTTTCCTGGCTCTGTGGATTGTGATCTTTGCCCTGCTGGGAATTTATCTGTTGGGTAAAATTAAGTTTCCGCACGACGATCCGGATACCCGGGTAAGTGTACCCCGTTTCTTTATGGCGCTGGTTTCCCTGGCCTTTGCCGTTTATATGGTACCCGGCCTCTGGGGAGCCCCTTTAAAGGCTGTCAGCGCATTTGCCCCTCCCCTGAGTACGCAGGATTTTAGTTTGTACGAGAACGAAGTGCATGCAAAGTTCGATGATTACGACCGGGGTATGGAGTATGCCCGTCAGCACCGTAAGCCGGTAATGATCGATTTTACCGGATATGGATGTGTGAACTGCCGGAAAATGGAACTGGCTGTCTGGACGGACGACAAAGTAAGAGATATCCTCAATAACGAATATGTACTTATTACCTTGTACGTAGACAATAAGGAATTACTTCCTGAACCGGTAAAAATAGAGGAGAACGGAACCCAGCGTACCTTGCGCACAGTGGGAGATAAGTGGAGTTACCTGCAACGGGTTAAGTTTGGAGCCAATGCACAACCTTTCTATGTGTTGGTCGATAACGAGGGAAAACCACTCAACAAATCGTATGCATATGATGAAAATATTGATAAATATGTAGATTTTCTGCAAACAGGATTGAGAAATTACCAGAACCGATAAAACACAAAGATATGAAGAAGATAATTAATCCCTGGAAAGGGTTGGAAGGTTATAACTGTTTTGGCTGTGCACCCCATAATCCGGCCGGTGTGAAAATGGAGTTTTACGAAGAGGGAGAGGAGGTAATAAGTATCTGGAAGCCCCGCCCTGAGTATCAGGGTTGGATCGATACGCTTCATGGAGGGATACAGGCTGTACTGTTGGATGAGATCTGTGCCTGGGTGATCCTCCGTAAATTGCAGACTACGGGAGTTACCTCTAAAATGGAGACCCGCTATATGAAGTCCGTCAACACCAACGATCCTGAAATAACCCTGAAAGCCCGTATAGCAGAGAAAAAACGCAATATTATGATCATAGAGGCCGAACTCTATAACTCGGCCGGTGAAATTTGCACCAAAGCCGTATGCACCTATTTTACTTTCCCGCCCGAAAAGGCCCGGGAAGAGATGAAGTTCCTGGCCTGTGAGGTAGAAGAGTGAAACTCCCTATAAGAAGTGGGAAGAGGGGGTGGTAAGCAGATTCTTGAGAATAATACAACACTTACTAAAAAGATAAAAAACCTCATTTTGCCAGCACGCTAGCACACTGTGTTGAATTACAGTCGGTTGCAGTGTACTACCTCTTTTTGGGTGGTAGCACCCGGTAGCACACCTCTTACCGGTGGGAACAGATAGAAAACAAAAGGTTGCTTTTTGTGCTTTAAGACATTGTAAATTAAATAAATAAATTTAATAATATCCATTAGACCCGGGTCTGACCAGTAGTGAGACCCGGGTCTCATGGGTACTAAGACCCGGGTCGGACCGCCGCTGAGACCCGGG